>NZ_LT629758.1:1838571-2145000 GCF_900104725.1 Actinoplanes derwentensis | reverse complement strand
CGCCGCCGCCCGCAACCCCGCCCTGCGCGCCGTCACCCAAGCCTGGATGCAACGCAGCCGCGACGCCCTGCAACAACACTTCGACCCCACCACCGCCCGCGAGGTCGACGCCCTCATCGAAGGCCTCACCCTGCACAGCGCCCTCTCCACCGCCCCGATGACACCGGCCCAGATCCGGCACGCCATCGAGCGTCACCTGCGCCCAGACCCGGAGTCAGCACCGTGACCACCCCCACCCAGCAGGCCCGCCACGCCCGAGCCGCGGTAGCCGCCCTCTTCCTCACCAACGGCGCCGTCTTCTTCAACGTCGTCCCCCGCTTCCCCCAGATCCGCGACGACCTGCACCTCAGCAACGTCGCCCTCGGCACCGCCATCGCCGCCATGCCCGTCGGCGCCCTGCTGGCCGGCCTGTTCGCCGCCCCCTTGATCCGCCGCTACCAGTCGGCCCGCCTGGCCGCCTTCGGCGTGGCCCTGACCACCGTCACCGCCCTGGCGATCGCCTTCGTCCCCAACGGTTTCGGTCTGGCCGCCGCCCTGTTCCTGTTCGGCACCGTCGACGCCGTCATCGACGTGGCCCAGAACACCCACGGCCTGCGCGTCCAACGCCTCTACGGCCGCTCCATCGTCAACTCCCTGCACGGCGTCTGGAGCATCGGCGCGGTCCTCGGCGGCCTGATGGGCTCCACCGCCGCCGGCTTGAACCTCCCCCTGACCCTGCACCTGACCATCTCCGCCGTCATCTTCAGCGCCGTGGCCCTGACCGCTTACCGGTTCCTGCTCCCCGGCCCCGACGAGTCCCCCACGTCCCCCACCACGAAGACAGATCAAAAGCCGATCAAGTCCGCGGCCGTACGTCTACTAGCGGCCCTGGGCATCCTCGCCGCGTGCGGCGCCCTGGTCGAAGACGCCGGCGCCTCGTGGGGAGCCATCTTCCTCACCGACGAACTCCACACCGACGCCGCCACCGCAGGCCTCGCAGTCGTAGCCATGCAGGCGGCCATGACCATCGGCCGCCTGACCGGAGACCGAGCCGTGGACCACTTCGGCCAGCGAACCGTGGTCCGAACCGGAGCCACCCTCACCGCCCTCGGCATGGCCGCCGCCCTCGCCTACCCCACGGTCGCGACAGCCCTGGCCGGCTTCGCCCTGGCCGGACTGGGCGTCGCGACTCTGGTACCGGCCGCCATGCACACCGCCGACGAAATCCCCGGCCTGTCCCCCGGCACCGGCCTGACGGTCGTCAGCTGGCTGTTGAGAGCCGGCTTCCTGATCTCCCCACCGTTGGTCGGCTTTCTGGCCGACCAGTCCAGCCTCCGCATCGGCCTGCTGACCGTCGTAGCAGCCGGCCTGATCACCGTCGTCCTGGCCCGGGTCCTGGTGAACCGTCCCTCTTCGACATAACCCGTAGCCGGTCGACCTCCCCACCATCTGCTGGCCTGGACCGCCGGAGGCGAGACCACACTTCTGGAGGCGGTGTGGGACTGTCTCCTGCCCGGAGCGGACGTCACCGACCTGGCGGCCCGGATGCGTCACCTGTCGCTACCCGTCCCGGCGTCAGCTAGCGAGATGGGCCAGGCCATCAGCGCCTGATGTTCTTTGGCCATCGAGGCCTGTCCTCGTGCCAGCGAACCTTGTCCCGGCGATGGTCTCTGCCACTCAAGTCTGTCCGCGACGGTGAGCAGGCGTTTGGACTCGGGCAGGGATCGACGGCTCCCCGGTGTGGAACAGCCGACCAAGCTGGTCGTGGAGGATCCGTAGCGCGCCAGCGCCGTCGCGCTGGCCGCCCAGCACGCTCGAGCCCAGGCCGTTGGTCAGCGCGAGCAGCGCGGCCGCGGTCAGTGCCGGGGCCACGTCGGCGGCGACCTCGCCCGCCTCTTGGGCGGCGGCGATGTGTGTGGCCAGCAGCGATTCCAGTTTGTCGGGGTAGGTAGCGCCGTGCCGGGTGGCCATCTCCGCCTCGCTGCTGAAGACCAAGGTGTAGAAGCCGGTGTAGGCCCGCGTCAGCCGCACGCTCTCCTCGTCGGTCGGCAGGACCGCCGTGAGGGTGCCGTAGACGACGGTGCGTGAGGTGACCGGGCCGAGTGCGCGGATGCTCGCCGACACCCGTTCGGTGAGTTGGTCGGCGAGGTAGGCGAGCGCAGTCAGCAGCAGCTGTTCCTTGGTGTGGAAGTAGTACTGCACGAGCCGGAGCGACACCCCGGCTTCGGCGGCCACTTCGCGCATGGTGGCCGACTGCAGGCCGCGTGTGCTCGCTATCCGCAGCAGGGCCTCGCCGATCTGCCGTCGTCGTGGCTCGTGGTCTACCCGTTTCGGCATCCCTTCATGATACGTTCGTATCATAAAAAGCGTTGAACGGAGGCCACGATGCCAGTCGGCGAGTTTCGCAATGATCAGGCCCGCGACCGTTTCTTCACCGTCTACAACGATCTGGTCGAACGGCTCTGGCCGTCCCCGTCCGCCGAGTCCGACGTGGTCACCAGCTTCGGCACCACCCGCGTCCACCGCCTCGGTGTCGGCGAGCAGACCCCGTTCGTGCTGCTACCGGGTGCGGGCGGGCCGTCGCTGATGTGGCACGCGTACGTCGGCCGGCTCGCCATCTCCCGACCGGTCATCGCGATCGACCCCGTCGGCGAGCCCGGCCCGTCGGTCCAGACCCGCGCCATCGACAACGGCGACGAATGGTCCCGATGGCTCGACGAGGTCCTTACCGCGCTGGACGTCGGCCAAGCCCACCTGGTTGGCACCTCGTATGGCGGCTGGATCGCCCTGCGCCACGCATTGCGATCACCGGACGCGGTCGCGAGCCTCACGCTGCTCGACCCCGCCGGCTTCGGCAAGGTCGGTCCGAAGTTCCTGGCCTGGGTGATCGCGTGCGGGCTGACCAGCTTCGCCCCCAGGCCGATCCGGCACGCGCTGGCTCGGCCGCTGCGCAACCTCGCCTTACGCGACGACGAGGCCATGCCCCTGGTCAAAGCCACCTTCGGCTTCCGACGCAGACACATCCCGCCCACCCCGATCACCGACGCCGAACTCGAACGGATCACGGCGCCCACGCTGACGCTGGTCGGCGGCCACAGCCAGCTGTACAACGCACGCGAGGTCGCCGCCACAGTCACCGCCCGGATGCCGCGCGCTGTCGCCGAAATCATCCCCGAAGCCAGCCACGACCTGGTCCTCTGGCATCCCGACGAACTCGCCGCCCGGATCATCAAGTTCGCCGCGGACACCCCGGCCCGCCCTTGACATCATGTGGCGGCGATTCTCCAAGGGCATCCAGCCACGGACAAACTCGAGTGGCGAAACCATCGCCGGGACGAAGTTCGCCGGCACGCGGACAGACCTCGATGGCAAAGGACACCTGACCGGGAACCAGGCAAGACAGTCCCCCTGCTGATTCGTCAGCGACAACGGTGGCCGGATGTCGGTGAGATTCGGAGCCGCCTCGCCGGCCCACCCCGCCCGGATGTTCATGAGAACGAGCGCCACTCATTGATCAAGACGGAGTACGCAGCGAGGCCAGTGCGGGCCCTTGAGTCACTTACCGTTACACCCTGGGTCAACCGCGAACGACGGGGCAATGCGCACTCATGCCGGCGAGAGTGCGATCGGTCATGCCAGAAGGCCAGCTACCACCATCAATAGACCTCTTCGATAACCAGCATGACTCGATGATCTCCCGTGCGGAAATCGGCCAGCGAGAAATCGCTCGGAGGTTCGGCGCCGCTGACCACAGACCGCTGCACTCGTTCGATCAGCGCTCTACGTTGTTCGCCGAACACCTCGCGGGGTGCGGAGCCGTCAGCATACAAAACATGCAGGCCAGTTCGTTGCAACTGCCGTCGTACCGCGGCGGGATAGGCTTCTATCGGGCGGCCACTCATATGCCACCGGATGCCCTCTTCGTCGTCCCAGTGACGGTCTCTGATAGGAGAAGGCGACGCTCCGTCTCCGTGAACCAGGTCGGCGGCCTCGGAACTTGCTGCCTTACCTCGATCAGCGAACGGCAGAGGTTCCTCGTGCTGAATGTCCATGCCGCATCATGGCATGACAGCTAACGTCATCTGGATCTGCCGCCGACATCGCGCCCTTCCCATCCCGGCAGTCACCATGCGTCATCACAAGCTCTGTCTGCGGGTGAGGCGCTACCGAGTCGGCCGGTGGCTCCGAAACTCGCAAACATCGAGTTTTACAAGATCTCGCTGGCTCCAACGACTCAGCGACACCTGGCCCCGAACCTCGGTTCTGGCACAGAAAGTGTGATTGACTATCGCTGATGGCTTGTTGCCCTGCTGTGTGACGCGACGATCCAGCCACCTCGACACGCTCAGCATCGAGAAGATTGAGCAGTCGGACGATGGGCTGTGGCTGGCGGCCAGCATGCGACCCCGGATGACGACCGTAGTGCCGAAGGCACGGCCGCGGGCTCCGTTAAGTACTACTCGGGTGACGCCGCTAGGTTGTGATGCCGGGCCGGCATGACCGGATCGGCACCGGGTCCCGGGCGCCGCCGGGTTCGCGGCGACATTCGCGGCACGTTCGAGGAGACACCCCATGGCGAAGAAGCGCGGCTTCCTGTTTCAAACAGCCGCCGCTGTGTTGGTGGCGGCGCTGTCCGCCCTGACGTGGTACGCGTGGCTGGGCTGGGATGACCAGTACCAGCTCGATCCGGCCACCGGCGTGGAAAGCGGCCCGTATGAGGCCGGGCAGATCTCCGGCTGCGCCGTGACACTGCTGGTCCTCCTGGTCACCGCGGTACTGGCCGGGGCCTGGGAGGTGCCGGCGGCCACCGCCCTGACCCTTGGGTTCACCGTCGTGTTCACCATCGATGCGGCCCGGAAGGACGAGTCCGGCCTGTTCGCGGTCGGCGCGGTCCTGGTGTTCCTGGGTGTGGGCATGGCATCCGGCGTGGTCTCGGCGATCATGTTCGGCATCCGCGACCGT
This sequence comes from Actinoplanes derwentensis, assembly GCF_900104725.1. NCBI lineage: Bacteria > Bacillati > Actinomycetota > Actinomycetes > Micromonosporales > Micromonosporaceae > Actinoplanes > Actinoplanes derwentensis. The sequence continues at coordinate 2,140,059 of NZ_LT629758.1, read as the reverse complement.
CGGGCGTCACGCCGAGGCCAGCCCGCGCAACCGTAGGCTCTGTCGACCCCGATCCGCCGGATTCGTGACCGCCCGCTCGGATTATCCGGCGACCAACTTGTCACCAAAGGGACTTTATGTCCCTACTGTGATCCTCCTTAGCACTCCACTGATACGGGGGAAACACTGGTGAACAGAATCGGAATCGTTCTCGGCATCGCCGGGGCGCTGATCGCCGGATCTGGCGCCCCGGCAGCAGCCGGCGACCTGGCCTGGAACGACTGCCCGAAGAACTCCGTCTGCTTCTACGGCCAGACCGACGGCGACGGCCGGATGGTCGTGGTCTCCGGCCTGTCGCCGATCTGCGATCCGAAGGAGATCCCGGCGATCAAGACGAAGTCGGTGTTCAACAACAACGCCTACCCGGTGAAGGTGACCGGGCAGGGGCCGGGGACGTTCAAACTCGGCCCGTACCGGCAGAACGGTGACATGCGGCCGGCGAAGATCTGGGCGTGGGTGGCTCGTAACGACTGCTAACGGCCGAACACCTCCACTTCGGCGATGGTGAGTGCACTCGGGGCCGTGCCGGCCGGCCACACCCGGACGTAACGGCCCCGCGCGGACAGGTCGGCGGTGGCCGGCCGGGCCGCCGGCTCGGAGACGAGAGCGGTCATCCGCTGCCGCGGGTTTGTCCTCGGCCCGGATCGCGTCGAGCGCTGATGAGCCTCGGGATGGCCGGCGGAGGTCAGCCACCCGTCTTTACTGAAGTGCCCGCGTGACGTTGAGCAGATCTTCGGGCGGAAGCCCACCCAGCCGCCGAGCCGCATACTCGTTGTCGCAAACCAGTACGTCACCGTGCATGGACCAACTCCCCCCACGGTCTTCGAGCAGTTGTCGAGCGGCTTCCACAGCTGTCTCGCAGGGACACGAATCAATGATCGCAAAGCGGTTGCCAAGCCGATCGTCCGCTTCTGCCGCAGATGACGCGCGCCCCGTGGAGTCTTTCGCCGCACCGGCCATCCGCAGGCACTATCAGTAGTTCATCTCGACGTCCTCGACCGCCAGCACGCCGGACCTGATGTCCATGGCGGCAGGGCCGGCGATGATCGCGCCGGGCGCCAAGACGGTCTTGTGGTCGCGGAGTACCTCCTGGCCGCTGATCTGGGCGTAGACCAGCGCCATGTTCACCGAGAAGCGCCCGAGCACCTTCACGATGGTCGGCATAGGGGTGAGTCAACCGGTGACCAACAAGGATCGCACCCGGTCGGCAACTACCCGCCGCCGGGCCTCTGACCAGCCTTACCGCTAGTTTTCACGAGATCGTCAGTCGAGGACCGAGACTTCCGCGAGTTCAGGCGAACTGAAGGTTCTTCAGCTGGAACTCAAGCGGGTTCATGCCTGTTGGATGGTTTCCGTCCTTGGGTTCGCGGTGAACCCCCAGTGTTGGCCCGGGGACTCCCGACGCTCCGGCAAGCCGCAGAGGAGAAGGATCGCATTCGGCAAGACTTGAGCGTCACACCGGTGGCCGGGTGAGTTTGGCGGCGATGGCGTCGAGGACCCAGTCCAGGCCGGTGGCGAAGGATTCCGCGGCGTCCATGTCCGTGCCGTCGTGTACGGCCTTGGCCAGAGACGGGAAGCGCCCGGTGGCCAACATTCTGGTCACATGCGGGCCGAAGTCCCGTTGCCAGTCGCGCTTGGACAGGCCCGTGGCGCGTTCGGCCCGCAGGTTCGCAATCTCGCGCCGGATCGCGCCGGTGACGTAGGCGCCGACGGTCTCCGCGGCGCGCATGACGGTGTCGATGTCGGCGAGGCCGTCGAGGGCGGCGAGCTTGGCCTCGGTCACGGCGAGGCCGTGCGGGCCCAGGGTAGGGCGGCCACCGAGCAGGTCGGCCAGCCATTCGTGGCGGAGAGCGGCCTGCCTGGTGCGGTGGGCGAGGACGCGCAGCGTCTCCCGCCAGTCACCGGACTGTTCCCCGGGGAGAATCTCGGCGTTGACCTCGTCGACCATGAGGTCGAACAGGTCGTCCTTGGCGGAGATGTATCCGTACAGCCGCATCGGGCCCGCGTTCAGCCGGGCGGCGACCTTGCGCACCGACACCGCCTCCAGCCCGCCCTCGTCGGCCAGCGCGACGGCGGCGGCGATGATCCGCTCCCGGTCGAGCGGCACGGGGGCATTCGGCGGCTCCGGCCGATCCCACACCGTCACGGTCACTCCCTGCTGTTGCGAGACATCCTACGATCGAAATACGGTGTATCGCCATGAGACATCGTATCGCTGTAGTCGGTGGCGGCCCCGCGGGCCTGACCCTCGCCCGTGTCCTGCACCGGCATGGCTACCCCGTCGCCGTCCTCGAACGCGATCCCGCCCCCGACTCCCGTCCCCCGGGCGGCACGCTGGACCTGCACGAAGGGCTCGGCCAGTTGGCACTGGAAAAGGCAGGTCTGCTGGCGGAGTTTCAGACGCTTTCTCGGCCCGAGGGACAGGCCATGCGCATCCTGGACACCGCTGGAACTGTTCTGAGGGACTGGCGACCCCACCCGGATGAGCGGGCCAATCCCGAGATCGACCGCGGGCAACTGCGTGACCTGCTACTCGGTCCTCTCGACGTCAGGTGGGGACGGGAGGTGACGCAGGTGGTACCAAGGACCGGCGATGGCCCCCTGGTTCATTTTGCGGACGGGCGACAGGAGACGTTCGATCTGGTGGTGGGTGCGGACGGCGCCTGGTCCCGGGTTCGCCCGGCGGTCTCGCCGGTGACACCGCAGTACACCGGCGTCACCGCGGTCGAGACTTCCCTGGACGACGTCGACAACAGCCATCCTGATCTCGCCCGGTTGATCGGCGACGGTTCGGTGGCCGTGTACGGCGTGAACCGATCCCTGGGTGCCCAGCGCAACAGCGGCGGTCATGTCAAGGTCTACGCCAAGTTCCGCGCGCCGCGGGACTGGCACGCTGGCCTGGATCTGGCCGACGTCGAAGCCGTGCGATCGAGCCTTCTGGCCCTGTTCGACGGCTGGGCCGCTCCCGTGCTCGACCTGCTCAGCCACGGCACCGCTTTCGTCCACCGCCCCATCTACGTCCTGCCCGAATCCCACATCTGGGCCCACGTCCACGGGGTGACGCTCCTGGGCGATGCCGCCCACCTGATGCCGCCGTTGGGTGCCGGCGCAAACCTCGCCATGCTCGACGGGGCCGAGCTCGCCGCGTCCATCGCCGCGGGGCCGGAAGATCTGGACAAGGCCGTCCGCGCCTTCGAGGAACAAATGTGGGCACGAGCCAGCAAGTGGGCGAAGATCACGACGGCCGGCCTGGAACGCCTCGTGAGCCCGGACCCCGCCGAAGCCCTCGCCCTCTTCGAGCAAGTCCAGCCATCCTGACCGCCAGGAGCAAAAGCACCAGCGAGGATGATCGGCTAGATTTACGGCTGGCCGTGGCTTCGAGGGTCCCGGACCGTGTCATACCGCTCGGCGGCTGACTCCAGGAGTTGGCGGGCGGTGGTGGCGTAGCGGATCGCGGTCTTGGCGTCGATGCCGAAGACCGCGGCCAGGTGCAGCGGGTCGCCGCCGTGGGTGAGGGCTTCTTCGAGTTGCCGGTCGCGGCGCAGGCGTTCCAGGGTGGCGGCATGGCCGCGGAGCGCGTTCTTGGTCCAGAAGGTGCTGACCGGGCCGGTCTCGGTCGCGGTCTGCTGGTTGATCAGCAGATACGGGTTGGTAGTGCGCGGCCAGCGGCGTTGTCGATGATCCAGCCATTGGCGCAGGAGCTGGTGGGTGAGGTCGTCCAGGGGCCGGATCCGGCCGGCGATGATGATGCGCCGGTTGCCGAGGTCGCCGTCGTCGCGCAGCACCTTGCCGAAGTACGCGTCGGCCGTCGGACGGTTCCATCTCCCACAGCGGACGACCGAACCAGGTACGTACCTGGTCCAGATGACTGACGTCGCCGCGGATCGTGTCGTCGGAAAGCCCGGCCGCCGACCGGGCCAGCACGTCGGTCTCGAAGGCCTCGATCTCGTCGGCTGTCGCGGGCCGCCGCGCCTGCCGCAGGTCCCACACCACAGCCAGGGCCAACCCGAGCCACCTCGCCTTCACCAGAGTCGGAAAACCGGCGCTGATAACGACAACGGCTCAGGAATCCTGAAGCTACGTCGACCCGCTCGATCGAGGGATCTGCGAGAGAAAGCCCCTGGCCAGGACGTCGCCAGGGGCCGAGCTACCGCAGGGAACTCGCGGGTTGTTCGTAGGTCCACGACGAGCCGGACCAGTGGTGTCGAGACCGCCTACCGGCTCCTGACGATCGTCGGGGCCGTGAGGGCTAGCCGACGAGCGCGGCGGCCAGGTGGCCGGCGAGGTAGGCGGCGGCCAGTCCCGCCAGGACACTCCCGATGGCGTTGGCGGCGGCCAGCAGCTTCGCGCTGGTCTCGGTCAGGCGGATGGTCTCGAAGGAGAACGTGGAATAGGTGCTCAAGGTCGCGCAGAGGCCGGGCCCGATCAGGTGCTGCAGGGCTTCGGGCACGGTGATCTCGGTGGCGGCACCGGTCAGCAGGCCGAGTCCGGTGCAGGCGGCCATGTTCACGGCGAAGGTTCCCCACGGGAACCCGGTGCCCAGGCGGCGCTGGACGGTGCTGTCGATCAGGTAGCGCAGCGGAGCGCCGATCAGGGCTCCGAGGATGACCATCAACCAGTCCACGCGCCGGCCTCCGGAGAAGGAGGAACCACACGAGCCACGGCAACGACGTACCGGGTGAGTGCCGCCGCGCCCCAGACCGCGAGCAGCGCTGCGCTGAGCGTGGCTACCAGGTAGAACAGTGCGATGCCGGGATGGCCGGTGTCGACGAGGTGCTGGGCGTCGACGGCGTAGGTGGAGAAGGTGGTGTAGCCGCCGAGAACGCCGGTACCGAGAAGCGGCCGGACCAGCGGATGGACGGTGAAGCGCTCGGTGATCAGGACCATCAGGACGCCCATCAGCGCGCAACCGGAGACGTTGATCCCGAACGTGGTCCACGGGAACGCGCCGGGGGTGGCCGGCCAGATCAGGGTCGCGCCGTAGCGGGCGCAAGCGCCGAGGACTCCCCCAGCCGCGACCACGGCTAGGACGGCCGCCTGCCGAGGCGCCGGGCCAGAGCCAGGATCGAGGCCGGATTCAAGGCCGGGATCAGGGCTGGAATCGGGGGCGGAATCCGGCACGAGCGGCTCACTCATCGAGCCGGTGTCGCGGTGATCGGGTCGCATGGGATCGGGTCTCCTAGCGGAGGGGCCACGCGTGGACGCACCAGTAAACGATCACGGCCACGGTCCGGGCAGTTTACCGACCGGCCCGGCCGGGTCGCGTGATCCCCCGACTAGACCGGGCCGGGCGTACCAGAAATCGTGTTCTTCGGCGAAGCCGTCGTTTCAGGGGTGCGGCTTGCCGCACATCGCCTAGGGCATCCTAGGATGAAGATGGTGCCAGAGGCTTGGTGCAGAGCACGTCGGGGCAGGGTAGGTAGCCCAGGCGCTGCCAGAATCGGAGGCCCGCCTCGTTGTCCGGCATGACCAGGAGGTTCACCCGGGGGCAGCCGAGCGCCAGCAAGCGCCTCTCCAGTTCGGCCACCAGCTGGGTGGCGATCCCCTGCCGCCGCCGGGACGGGTCGACGGCGAGCCGGAAGATCCAGCCGCGCCGGCCGTCGTAGGTTCCCATCACCACGCCGGTGATGCCCGGCTCACCCGCCGCCACCAGGAACAACTCGGGATCACGGGTCAGCTTGTTCTCCACTTCGGCGCGAGGAACCACGTCCCGGCCGGCCGTTTTCCATACCGCGACGACATCGTCGTAATCGGTCCATGCGAATTGTCGAATCACTGGATGATCATCACCCATGAGAGCCACCGATTTAACACCGTTGAAATGGGAGCGCTCCCATGTAACGATGTCGCTCTATCCCTGGTAGTAGAACCCGTAATAGAAGGAGCCCGTGGATGCGCGCTCTCCCCCGCCTGCTGGCCGCCCTGCTGGTGGCGGTCCCGCTGGCCACCGTCGCCGCGGTCGCGAGTGCGGCCGACGACCCCACCCCGATCACCGTGCTGACCAAGGACTTCGAGGACGGCACCGTCCAGGGCTTCGCGGGACGATCCGCCGAGACCCTCGCGCACAGCACCGCCCAAGCCCACGGCGGCACCGGCAGCCTGCTGACCAGCGGACGAACCGCCACCTGGCAAGGACCGTCGCTGGATGTGCTGGCCACGTTCACCAAAGGTACGGCGTACACCGTCTCGGTCTGGGTCCGTCTGGCCGAAGGCTCCGACAACGCGCGCCTCAGTGTGGAACGGCGCACCGGCGGGGTGGCCGCTTACGATCAGGTCGTCGGGAACACCGCAGTGACCAGCAGCGCCTGGGTGAACCTGACCGGCCGCTACACCCTGTCCACCGACGTCGAGTTCCTGCGGATCTACGTGGAGACCGCGTCGGCGACGAACCCGATCCACCTCGACGACGTCACCGCCAGTTACGTCCCGGCGCTGCCGATCCAGACCGGCATCCCGTCGGTGAAGGACGTGATCACCGAGTTCCCGGTCGGTGCGGCGATCACCGGTGCGGAGATCCTCGCCGAGCACGGACAGTTGCTGACCAAGCATTTCGACAGCGTGACCCCCGGTAACGCCTTGAAGTGGGACGCGACCGAGCCGACCGAGAACACTTTCAACTACACCCAAGCCGACCCTTTGCTGGCGTACGCGAAAGCACATGGTCTTGCCGTCCGGGGTCACACGCTGGTGTGGCACAACCAGACCCCGGCCTGGGTCTTCACCGGCGCCGACGGACAGCCGATGACCGCCACCGCTGAGGACAAGGCGCTGCTGCTGGCCCGCCTGGACAACCACATCCGCAACGTGGCCGCCCACTACGGCACCGACATCGGCGTGTGGGACGTGGTCAACGAGGTGATCGACGAGAGCCAGTCCGACGGGTTGCGCCGCAGCAACTGGTACAACGTGGCCGGTTTGGATTACCTGCGCACCGCGTTCCGGGTGGCCCGCGAGGTGGCACCGCACGCGAAGCTCTACATCAACGACTACAACACCAACGTCGCGGCCAAACGGGACTTCCTGTTCGGCCTGGTGCAGCAGCTGAAGGCGGAGGGGGTGCCGATCGACGGGGTCGGGCACCAGGTGCACATCAACGTCAACTGGCCGACGATCGCCGAGTCCAAGGCGATGATCGACAAGTTCGTGCCGCTCGGCATCGACCAGCAGGTCACCGAGATGGACGTCAGCATCTACACCGCGAGCAGCGAGAACTTCCCGACGCCTCCGGCGGACCGGCTTCTCAAGCAGGCGTACGTCTACCGGGACATGTTCGCGCTGTTCCGCCAGTACCCCGGGGAGATCACCTCGGTCACGCTGTGGGGACTGGCCGACGACAACACCTGGCTGGACACGTTCCCGGTCACTCGCAAGGACGCGCCGCTGCTGTTCGACACCAGGTTGCAGGCGAAATCGGCGTACTGGGGTGTCGTGGACCCGAGCAAGATCGAGGCGTCCCCGTCCGCGAGCACAAGCACGAGCACGAGCACAAATCCCAGTCCTAGTACGAGTACGAGTACCAGCACCAGCACCAGCCCCAGTCCGCCGGCGCCCACCGGGGCCTGTGCCGTCACCTACCGGGTCACCGGCAGCTGGACCGGCGGCTTCCAGGGTGAGGTGAAAGTCGCCAACACCGGCACCACCGCGCTGACCTCGTGGAACGTAGCCTGGCAGTTCACCGGCGGCCAGCAGATCAGCCAACTGTGGGGCGGCACCCACAGCCAATCCGGAACTGCTGTCACCGTCGGTAACGCGGCCTGGAACGGCAATCTGCCCGCCGGCGGCTCCACGTCGTTCGGTTTCCTGTCGAGCTGGACCGGTACCAACCCGGCACCAACGGCGTTCAGCCTCAACGGAACGGCCTGTTCCGTGCTATGACCCCCCGAATGATCCTCTTTGGCGCGGTAGGGCAGCATACGGCGCGTGCACTACGTGACGGCTACAGCCATCGATTGGATCGGTAACCAGCCGGCCCTGATCGAGGTTCGTCTGCCCGAGGTGAACGGCGATGAGGCCGTGATCCTCGGGCGGGCGCCCCTGCTCAACGCGGGGGCTCTGCGCGATTCCCGGATGCCGATGCCTCTCGACCTGCGTTGCGACGTCGTCAGCCACGACGACGACCACACCGTGGTGGTCCGGCTACGGTACGGCCTGACCGACCAGCGGGGCCGGGACACGTTCCGGGTCGCCGCCGCCGCCGTCCGGCCGGAGAACCCTCGCGAGACCTTCGACCGGCTCCTGCTCAACCACCATGTTCACCCGGAGAACCTGGGCGACGTGGAATCCGCGTGGCTGGCCTTCACCGAGTTCACCCAGACCGAGATCGATCACCTGGACCCGGCCGCCACCACCGAGGCCGACGGTTTCATCGTCCAGTGGGGCCGCTACTCGTGGATCGACCGGACCGCCGCGCTCACCTTCACCCGCCGGCTCGCCCTGCTCACCGACGACGGCCCCGGTTGCTGGCAGGTCAGCCTGGACATGCGTTTCCCCGGCTTCCACACCCTCCCGACCGGCGACACCGGCCTCGACTTCACCCCGGTCGGCCCCGGCCGAGCGGCGGCCCTGGCCCAGATCCGGGCGACGATCAAAAGCCTCCCCCAGCTGTACGCTCTCTGGCGCGCCGTCCCCCGCCGCAGCACCCTGACCTTCGAACTGACCGAGTGACGTCCGTATCGGTGACACCGTTCGCCGCGGCACCCGGGCATGGACACCTGGGAAGGAGCAGATTCCCGTGCCGGATCCGACCGAGGAACGAACCCTGCCGCTGGCACACCGGCTCGCGGCCGATCTTGCCGGTGCCGCCGAGGTCGAGATCAGCAGAACCGGTCCGGGCTTGACGGTCCGGCTGACTCCGCATCGCAGTGGCGCCCGCGAAGTCATCTGGCTCGACCTGGGTACCGAGATCATCGTGCAGGCCGGCGAGATCGGCGGCCGATGGGAGCTGACCGCGGAGCCCACCGATCTCACGTTCCTGGACGACCTCGTCACGTCGGTGATCGCCGGCCGGGTGTCCGAGGTGGCCGCCTACCGCCGCTCACGCGTCACCGTCACACTTCGCGACGGCTCGGCTCAGACCGAGACCGGCTACGACGGGCTGGGCGCCCTGCTACCACTACCGCTCTGGCCACGCTGGGCCCGGACCACGCACTACCTCCCCTACCGCTGACCGTGATCGCGGACGCCGACGACCCGGGGCGCCGGTCCGGGCAGGGCGCTGGTGGCGATGTGCAGGAGGCGGTCGAGGCGGGCCGGGTCGGTGGGGAGGCGTTCGTGGGCCCAGGCCACCGCGTTGACCACGGTCAGCAGGTCGGTGATGTCGAGGCGGGCGGGGTTTCCCGTACGGGCCAGAAGGTCTGTGCCTGTGTCGTGGATCTTGTCGTGGCAGGCCGCCAGCGCGGAGTCCGTGTCGGCGCTGAGGAGTTCGGTGGCGACCAGGCCGCGCATCGTGCTGGCGTGGACCGCTACGGCCCGTAGCCAGAGGCGCAGCGCCTCCGCCGGGTCGGGGTGTCGCAGCAGGTCACGGCCGGTGGAGACGAGGGTGTCCACGTCCTCGGCGATGATCGCGACCAACAGGGTCTGGGCGGACGCGAAGTGCCGGTAGAGCGTGCCGGGGCCGACCCCGGCGCGCTGGGCGATCTTGTTCAGCGAGGCGGCCGCGCCGTGGGCGGTGAACTCCGCGCGGGCGGCGGCGAGCACCCGGTCGCGGTTCTGGGACGCGTCGCTGCGCACGGAACCTCCCATTGTCATCCGGAGAACCTCTCCGTATGCTACCGCCCATCAAGCGGAGAAGTTCTCCGGATAGGGGGCACGACATGAGGATCGGCATCATGATCGGCGAAGTGGCCGGGCCGGTCACCGCCGACGGCCTGAAAGACCAGGTCACCGCCGCGAGCGAGGTGGACACCCTGTGGTCGGCGCAGGCGCTGGGCTGGGACGCGCTCACCGCCCTCACCCTTGCTGGCGCGCACGCACCGCACGTCCGGCTGGGCACCGCCGTCGTCCCGGTGCGCCAGCGGCATCCGCTCGTGCTCGCCGGGCAGGCGCTCAGCGTGCAGGCCGCCACCGGCAACCGGCTCACCCTCGGCATCGGCGCGGGGGTCGGCGTCATGGTGGGCGGCATGTTCGGCCTGCCCACCGACCGGCCGGCCGCCTTCATGCACGAATACCTGGCCGGGTTGCTGCCACTGCTGCACGGCGAGCCGGTCGCGGTCGCCGGCGATTTCCTGACCATTCGCGGTACGACCCAAGTCCCCGGCGCCGAGCCACCACCCGTGCTGCTGGCCGCGTTGGGCCCGGCCATGCTCCGGCTGGCCGGTTCGGTCGCGGACGGCGCCGTCACCTGGATGACCGGCGCGCGCACCCTGGAGTCCCACGTCGTACCGCGTGTCATCGCGGCCGCTCAAGGCCGACCCGCACCACGGATCGTCGCGGGTCTGCCGGTGTGTGTGACCGGCGATCCGTCCGGTGCGCGGGCCAGGATCGCCGACCGCTTCGGGATGGCCGCCCAGGTGCCGGAGTACCGGCGGGTCCTCGACCTCGAGGGCGTCACCGCCCCACAGGACGTGGCACTCATCGGCGACGAGGAGACGGTGTCCGGCGCCATCGGCCGCCTCGCGGAAACCGGCATCACGGAGTTCGCCGCAGCACCCGCCGGAACGCCGGCCGAACAGCAACGAACCACCGCCCTGCTCCGCCACCTGGCTTCGCCGCCCAAGGCGTGAGTGCCGTTCCAGTGTGGTGACCTCGGGTTCGATTCGAACCCGAGGTCACCACACAGACCCGTGCGGCGGGAGGCGGCCGGTCGCTACTCCTTTCAGGTTCCGCCATCCAGTTCAGCCCAAGCCGCTCCTCGGCCGAATGTGTTCCACGAATGTTCGGTCCACCCCAAGAAGCCTTTCGATCATTCATCGGAGAATGCCATCGTTCTTGTCGTCGACATGGGCATTCCCGGAATCCACGAAAAGACGGGAATGACGAAACTCTGATGGCAAGGAATCTGATCACTGTGAACTGGAATGTGAAAAGGCGTATCGCGGCCGTGTTCTCGGTCGCTGCGATCGCTACCGGCGTCATGACGGTCACCGGTGGTGGACCGGCGGCCGCAGCTGGGGAAGCCTGCTGGCAGTGGAGCAAGAGCAATCCCTACAAGAGCGTCGGGATGACGCTGTGGAAGGGGAATTACACGGTGAAGTGGTGCGGGCAGAATGGCCGGGTGACCAAGTTCTGGGTGCTCCGCTGTGACGTCTCGGACGCCAAACCGATTTTCGTGCGCGTCCCGGCCCGGTCGTCAGATTGTCAGCCCCGGACCGGAAACGGCGGCAGCACACTTCCCATCTACGGTGACATGTGGGTCGACCCCACCGTCTCGTACAAGAACAAGATCGGCTGGAATCCCGGGCAGTTGAGAATGCATTACGAAATCGTCCTCCACCCGAACGGAGTGATCACCGGCGACGTCAAGTAGGTGCGTCAGACGATGCCCAGTACTGGGCGGCATTCCGCAACTCCGGTCAGGGTGATGTCGGCGCGGCGGGTCGGTTCCCAGGTGGGTCGGTCGAGGCGCCAACGCTGGATGCGGGCCGGTTCGCCGCGGCGGGTATCCCAGTCGGTGCCGTTGGGTTCGTAACCGAGGGCTCGGGAGATGCGATTGGAGGCCTCGTTGTCCACGAAAGCGTCGCTGCCTGCTTCGCGGGCGCCCAGCCCGGCGAACGCCAGGTGCAGGATCGCCGCGCGCATCTCCCGGCCGAGGCCCTGACGGCGGGCGCCGGGGGCCAGCCACGAGAAGCTGGTCACCGTACCGAATCGGGTGTAGTCGCGGCCGATCAGGTCCTGCATGCCGACCGGCTCGCCGTCGACGAGGACGGCGAAGTACAGCCGCCACGCGTCGGGGGTGACCCGGCCCCGGCCGGTCCAGATACCGCGCAGCCAGCGCCATTCACGGTCGGGGCTGTCGGCGTAAAACGAGATCGGGTCGTCGAACGGCCACGGCTCGGTGTCGGCGATTCCGGCCCGGACCAGCGGCACCAGGCGTTCCAGCAGTTCGTCGGAGGCGCCGGCGAGCGTCAGCCGGGGTGTGCGGACCTCGACGTTCAGGGGTGGATAGGTGTGAGCCACGGGGCGCACGATATCCCCGTACCAAATGGGAAGGATTGTTTTTAGAATGACGGTCGTGCGCCGAACCCTCGCCCTCGCCCTGATCGCCGCGCTGATCCTGCCGGCGGTCCCCGCTGAAGCCGCCGACGACCCGGGGTGGACCGCGCCCCTGAGCACCCGCGGCCGGTACATCGTCGACGCCGACGGGAACCGGTTCAAGTTGCGATCCGGGAACTGGCACGGCGCCAGCGGCACCTGGAACGGTTCGGGCAGTGACACCGACGACGCCGAGCATCACGCCGGGGAGAACGCCGGCCGGACCCCGCTCGGCCTGGACCGGGCGCCGGTGGCCGCGATCGTCGACGGGTTCCGGGCGATCGGCCTGAACAGTGTGCGCCTGCCGTTCTCCAGCGAACTGGTCCGCGACACCCGGCCGGTGGCCGACTCGGCGGTGGCCGCGAACCCGCAGTGGCGCGGCCTGACCCCGTTGCAGGTGTACGACAAGGTGGTGACCGCGCTGACCGACGCCGGGCTGGCGGTGATCCTGAACAATCACACCACCACGACCCGCTGGTGCTGCGGTGTCGACGGCAACGAACGCTGGAACACCTCGCAGACCGCCGCGCAGTGGGAGGACGCCTGGCTGACGATGGCCCGCCGGTACGCCGGCAATCCGCGGGTGGTGGGCGCCGACCTGTACAACGAGGTGCGCCGCAACGTCCTGGACGACCCGAACTGGGGCTGGGGCGACGACCGTGACTGGTTCGCCGCGTCCCAGCGCCTCGGTGACCGGATCCTGCGCGAGGCCAACCCGAACCTGCTGATCATCGTGGAGGGGATCAACTGGACCGGCATCCCGGTAGACGGGTTCGCTCACGAACGGCCCACCCTCAAGCCGGTGCGCACGTTGTCGCACACGCTCACCACCTCGGGGAAGCTGGTCTACGCGGCGCACTTCTACGACTACACCGGCCCGAACCACAGTGGTGCCACCGGCACCGGCGAGACCACCGACCCGCGCTACCGGGACCTGAGCCGCGCCGACCTGTTCGCGGTGCTGAACCGGGACGCGTTCTTCGTCTCCGCCGAGACCGGCCGGCACTTCACCGCCCCGGTGTGGATCAGCGAGTTCGGGGTGGACGGCAACGCGCCGGCCGGCTCGAAGCAGCGCGACTGGTTCGCCGCGTTCACCGACTTCCTGATCAGCAGTGACGCCGACTTCGCGTACTGGCCGGTCGTCGGCTGGGCCGAGCGCCGCACCACGAACGGCTGGGGCCTGCTGTTCTGGGACCGCTCCGGCACCCGCACCGGGATCACCGACGGTGGCGACTGGCGCGACGACGCCTGGCGGCGACTGACCACGAGCGGACTGCGCGGGTACGTCACCCCGGTCCCGTCCCGGTCCATGCTCAGCCCCGACCACGGCGATTTCGTCGCCTCGACCCGGATGCGCGCCGCCGGCGACTGGGACAACGGTGCCCGCAAAGCCGTCTGCGCCGACGGCCAGCGCCTGATCGGGATGAGTCACACCGGCAACCGGGGCCTGTGCACGGACACGGTCACCGCCGCCACCTGGACCACCCATCAGGTGATCACCGACGACCGCCATGTGACCAGCGACTGGGCCTCCGGCTACACCAAGTTCCAGTGCCCCTCCGGGGCTTTCCTGATCGGGTACGCCGTCCGGGGCGCCGCCGTCTCCAGCGCCCTGTGCGCCACCGCGACCACTCCGGTGGCCGGAACCGGCCGCACCGTGTGGTTCGACCGCACCGACAACCGCCCGTCCGGCAACCCCGGCGGCGAGTTCGCCAGTGGCCATCTCAAGGGCCAGTGCGCCGACGACGAGTACGCGGCGGGCATCGCCTGGACCGGCCGCCTGTTCTCCTCCCGCACCCCGGACGCCCTCTACTGCCGACGCCTCTGACCAGCAGTCTTCAGGCTTCAGGTGAATGTGCGGGCAGTGGATTCCAACTTCTCGCGGTAGGTGGCCCACCACGCCTCGTCGCCCTCGATCACGTTGTCGCCGGGGCTCCGCCAGCCGACCCGGCCGTCGATCAGCTCGCGCACGATGTCGGCGTGGCCGGCGTGCTGGGACAGCTCGGCGAGCATGTGCACGAGGATCAGGTGCAACGTCACCGGTACGTCGCCCCACCAGCGGACCGAGCCGGGCGCGTCGACGGGGAGCGCGTCGATCGTCGCGTCGGCGTGCGCCCACACCCGATGCCACCGCCCGATGATGTCGTCACGGGATTCGTCGGCGGTGGCCCACAGGTGTTCGTCCGGTTCGACACCCTCGTCCAGGGCCGGGTTCGGTTCGGGGAAGGGCCGGTCGAACACCTCGCCGAAATATCCGGCGGCCACCGCGGAGGTGTGTTTGATCAGCCCGAGCAGGTTGGTGCCGGTCGGCACGAGCGGGCGTCGCACGTCGTACTCCGCCAGGCCGTCGAGCTTCCCGAGCAACGCCTCACGCGCCTGTTTCACGTACCGGTGAAGGTTCGCCTTGGGGTCCAGATCGGTCATGCCGCCCAGAATCTCACCGGCGGTGCTGCCGCCGCTGCCCCTGCTCGTCACCGGGGGTGACCGAAATGGTGGGTGAGGGCGGCGCGCAGCGTCCCGGCATCACCGGCGGACCAGGCGATAAAGCAATCGGGGCGTACGAGCAACGCGGTCGCGGCTGTGCCCTGCAGTGTGCCGGTGACCATGTCGACCCGGTCCCGCCACGGCGCGGCGACCTCGGTGTAGGTCCCGGTGGAGTCCAACAGCAGCGGCCGGGCGGTGTGGGTCAGTTCAGCGAGGCGGACCGGTCCGCGATCACCGAGCACGACCACGTCGGGAGCACAGTGACCGGCCAGCGGATCGGCCGGGTCAGCGGGGTATCGGACGTCCGCGCCGGACATCAGCGCCGCGATGTGGCCGGTCACCTCCGGTCTGCGCAGTAGTTCGGCGAAGAGTTCCCGCAGGCCGGTGATGTCGTCGCCGGGGCTGATCAGCGCCGCCTGTGCCTTGGTGGACATGACGACGCGTTCGGCGACCGGGCGACGTTCGGTCTCGTACGTGTCGAGCAGGCCCTGTGGCGCCCAGCCCCGCACCGTGGCGGCGAGTTTCCAGCCCAGGTTGACGGCGTCCTGCAGGCCCAGGTTCAGGCCGGGCCCGCCCATGGCGGGATGGACGTGCGCGGCGTCGCCGAGCAGCAGCACCCGGCCGTCGCGGTAGCGGGCGGCGACCCGGGTGTTGCTGCCGTTCAGCCGTCGCAGCAGGCCGGGGCCGTCGGGCGCGCCGACGACGAGGTCGGCGCCGAGCACGCGGGCGACACTGGCACGCAGTTCCGCCAGGCTCATCGGGGCCTGGTCACCCACCGGCGCGCTGGGCCACTCCGTTGTGGTCAGGATCGCCGGGCGGCCGGGGAACGGGGCCCAGGCGATCAGGCCGCGTGTGGTGCGGGTGTGCTGGAACGGCGGGACGACGCCGTAGCCGGGAACCAGTAGGCCGCCGGTCTCCGGGTCGCGGAAGGACTCGGGGACGGTCACGGTGGCGGTCCGGGAGACCGATCGGTCGTCGGTGACGCCGGGGAAGTCGATGCCGGCGAGGCGGCGTACCGCGCTGTGGCCGCCGTCGGCGCCGACGAGGAAACGGGAGGTGAGCCGCGTACCGTCGGCGAGAAGGACCTCGACCCCGTCGGAACCCTGATGGAGATCGACGACCTCGTGGCCGCGGCGGACGTCGACGCCGAGTTCGGCGGCCCGGGCGGCGAGGCCTGCTTCGAACTGGGCCTGTGGCACGCCGAGCACGTAGTGCGGGTTGTCCGCGAGCATCGTGAGGTCCAGCGGGAACGCGCCGAACACGAAGGACGGCTGCGGAACCGGCGGGTTGTCGTCACCGCTGAGCCGCGTGTAGAGGCCGCGCCGGTCGAGCAGGCGGACGACCTGGCCGACGAGGCCGTTGGCACGGGGCTCGCCGGTGGGTGCGGTGTGGCGTTCGAGGACTACGGGCTGGACGCCGCCGAGGGCCAGCTCGCAGGCGAGCATCAGGCCGTTTGGACCGGCACCGACGATGAGGACATCGATCATGATCGTGATCCTTTCGGGGCGTGCGCCATCGCCGCGGCGGGCGCGGCACACGGCCGGGCCCGCCGCGGAAGCGCGACGCGGCTGAAGACAGAGATGAAGGCGGGACCTCAGTCGAACCACCGAAACGAGGTCCACAGCAGGGCGACTGAACACTGGGGTGAGGCGGGATCACCGGCGAGCGGACGGACCGAGGACCTCAGCGGGGTGGGGCGGGGAGGCCGGCGGCTATCTGGGTGAAGGCGTCGGTGAGGAGGTGTTCGATCGGGGTGGGTGGGTCGGGGCTGTCGAGGTAGTGCTGCATGGCGATGGCCACCGCGGCGCTGGCGGCGGCGGCGACCAGTTTCGGGTACATGTCGGTGGCCAGGTCGGTGCCGGTGCGCTCGGCGACTGCGGCGGCCAGCTCGGCCTCGGCGACCGCGACCGCGCGCAGCCGCTCGCCCTGCAACGCGGGCTCGGCGAGCATGGTGCGGACCCCGGCGGCCCATTGGGCGTGTGCCGGGGACGGCATCGCCTCGACCTCGGGGCCGCGGGTGAACTGTTCCAACGCGGCCGCGATGAGCGCCGTCCAGAGCGGCTCGCCGGCGGGGCGCTCGCGCAGGGCGGCGGCGGTGCGCAGGCTGCGGTCGAGGTGGCGGGAGGCGATCGCCTCGGCTTTGCTGGCGAAGTAGTTGTTGAAGGTGCGCGGGGAGACACCGGCCGCCTCGGCGATGTCTTCGACGCGGATGTTGTCGTAGCCGCGCTCGGCGGCCAGGTGAATGGCGGCCCAGCCGAGCGCTGCCCGAGTCTCGGCCTTCTTGCGCTCCCGGAGCCCCGTCATACCCACACGCTAGCACTATTTGCGTGGCACGCAAGATTGCGTGGCACGCAATTTTTTCCAGACGCCGGCCGGCTGATCGACCGGCGTCTGGCCGAGATGCAGGCCGGCGGCGAGCTGCGGAGGGTCAGTCCGTTGCCGTCATGAGTCGCTGGATGCGTGCTTCGAGATCGGCGGACGTGTAGTCGTGTCCGTCGCGCATGACGAGGGAGATGGAGCTCAGGCCCTCGATCGAGGCCAGGGGGTCGGTGTCGAGAAGGAGTAGGTCGGCGTCCATTCCCGCCGCGATCCGGCCCATCCGGTCGGTGCGGCGCAGGTAGCTCGCCGGCTGACTGGTGGTGGCCTGCAGAATCTGGAGCGGGGTGAGGCCTGCGCGCCCCAGTTCACGGAACTCGATCGCGAAGCTGTTGCCGACCCCGCGACCGTTGCCGTCGGTTCCCGTCATGATCGGCGCCCCTTGTTTCGCCCAGATGCCCACGGTCTGGAGGGTCCGTTCGTAGTACTCGTGGAGGATGTCGAGGTCGGCCGATGGGGTGGAGTGGAACGACTCGACGGCGGCGAGGTGTTCCTGCTGCTGTTCGGCGGGCAGTCGCTGGAGCCAGGGGTCGTCACGGAACTCCGGATCGTCGAGGACGTACTTGCTCCTGATGTTGGCCATGGTCGGGATGTTCCAGGTCTGTTTCTCGATGAAGGTTCCGGCGAGCTCGGCCGCACGGTCTTCGGAGTAGGTGGCGAAGGCCTGTTTCAGCAGGGCGAGCTGGGCGGCGTTCGTGGTGCTGGTGGCCGGTCCGAGGAAGTTCTTCTTCAGGAAGGTGTCGAAGGCCCAGCCGGCGAACGGGATGCCGGCGGCCCAGGTGGGGAAGGGCAGGGTGGACGGGGTCTGCGCCCAGAGTTCGTCGGCTTCGGTGGAGAGCGTGAGGAAGACGCTCGAACCGGTCCCGAGGTGCTCGATGGAGTCGAGGCCCCTCTCGGCCGCGGCGTCGATGTGCACCGGCGGCGGCAGGTGACCCGCGATGCGCAGGCCCTTCTCGTGCGCCGCGTCGATGGCGGCGAAGAAGACGTCCCGGTCGGTCAGGACCATCTTGATGAAGTCGGCACCCTGATCCCACTGGCGGGCGATCTCGGTTCGGGCGTCGTCGGCGCTGTTCGCGTTGAACGGCAAGAGCAGCGCGCCCGGTAGGTGCAGGAGCCGCGGGGCGGTCTCGTTCAGCCCGAGCCGGTTCTCGGCGCGTCTGGTCAAAAGCTCCTCGGAACCCTCCATCTGGCGGATCCCGGTGATGCCCTGGGCCAGCATCAGTGCGAAGCCGAGCTCGGTGTCGGGCGATTGGAGCAGGTGGGTGTGCATGTCGTTGTAGCCCGGGACCGCGAAGCGCCCCGCGCCGTCGATGACACGCAAGGATGACTCGACCGGCGCCGACGCGGTCGGCACGACCTCGGCGATGCGCCCGTTGCGCACGAAGATCGACTGACCGGCACGGCGGCTGCCGTCGACCGGGTCGATGACTGTCACGTCGTCGATCCGGACGCCGTCCGCTGCGGTGACGGTGGTTCGTGGCGGCACCACCGGTGCTGTCGCGCTCCTGATGGTCTCGTCGGCGGCCACCCCGAGTCCCACCAGGGCGGCACCCCATCCCGCGCGTTTCAAAAAGGTCCGCCGGGTGGACTTCACCTGTTCGGAGCCCTGGTCGTCGGTGTTCTCAGGCATCTACTTCATCCTCTGCTCAGTCGCCGAGTTGACCGTATCACCACTACTGATGACATCATCAACTTTGATGGAGACTGGTAGAGTCGAAGGATGTCAGCCCCCGGCTCACCGCCTCCTGCCCGGCAGGACCGCCGCAAGGAACGCACGCGTGCGGCTCTCATCGCAGCGGCACAGCACCTCCTCGCGGAGGGTGCGGATGCGCACGCCAGCATCCAGGCGATCACCGAGCTGGCCGATGTCGGATTCGGCTCGTTCTACAACTACTTCTCCTCCAAGGAGGAGCTCTTCGAAGCGGCGGCGTCCGCGGCCGTCGACGACTACCTGCGCTGGCTCGCCGAGCGCCTGCCCGACGGCGTCGATCCGGTTACTCGTCTGATCGAGAACGTGCGCCAGACCGGCCGGCTGGCTCTCGAGCAACCACGGATAGCCGCGATCCTCACCCGTCGCCTCGCACTGCTCGATGACGGCGACGATCCGCGCGGACGAAGCATCCGGGCGGATGTCCGCGCCGCGATGACAGCGGGCGGCGCGGTCCCGGAAACGCTCGAGTTCGACATCCTCGCCACCGTCGCCCTCGGCGCGATCATGGCCGTTCTCCGGCGAACGATCTCGCTCTCACCCGCCGAGACCGCCGAAGCCGCCGACGTGCTCGCCCACGCTGTCCTGCGGCTGCTGAGTCTGCCTTCGGCAGGGTCGGCCCGTTGATCACGGCGATTCCGGGGCACAGCTCGGATCCACTCGGGGAGACCGGTCAGCGCCGGTAGATCGCCTGCCAGCGGGTCGGCAGGGTGGTTCCGGCGGCGTTCACCTGATCGACGGAGACCGGTCGGAGGCCACCGATGGCGAACGCGTCGATCTCGGCCCGGGTCAGCGGCCACGGCGGGCCGGAGCCGTCGCTGTCGATGCGGGTGGTGGCGGCGGCCAGCACGATCAGGGTGCCGCCGGGGGCGACGAAACCACCGATGGCGGGGATCGCCGCGGCCCGGATCCCGGTCGGCAGGGCCTGCACGTTGTTGCTCTCCAGGACCAGGTCGAAGGCGTGCCGCCAGTCCGGTCGCGGGTCGAGCAGGTCGGCGACGGTGTAGGTGACCGGGCTGCCGGGGTGCCGTTCGCGGGCCAGGTCGATCGCGGTGGCCGAGATGTCGAACGCGGTCGTCGTGTAGCCGAGGGCGGCCACGTGTTCGGCGTCGCGCCCGGGTCCGCAGCCCACGATCAGCGCGCGGCGGCCGGCACCGGGCGGCAGGTCGAGGGCGCGCAGGCGGGCGCTGGGTTCGGCCACGTCCCACGGGACGACGGCGTTCCCGGCACGCGATGCGGCGTACAACGTCTCGAACCACCCGGTGGGGTCGCCGGCCGCGAGAGAATCGGCGGCGAGGCGACGGGCGTCCGCCGCCCCACCCACAAGGGACGCGGCGGCCGAACCGGTATCCGGGCCGCGGGCGCCGTCCGGACCGGCAGCGGCAGGGTCAGCGGCGGGGGACGACACGGCGGAGCTCGCGCAGGGCCTGGCGGCGGACGTCGCCGGTGAGGGTGTCGATGTAGAGGCGGCCGCTGAGGTGGTCGACCTCGTGCTGCAGGGCGCGGGCCAGGAAGCCGTCGCCCTTGATGACCAGGGGCTCGCCGTGCTGGTCGAAGCCGCTGGCGGTGACCGAAGCCGATCGGGTGGTGTCGTAGCCGAGGCCGGGCAGGGACAGGCAGCCCTCTTCGTCGGTCTGTTCGCCGTCGAAATCGCTGAGCACCGGGTTGACCAGGTGCCCGATGGTGCCGCCGACGTTGTAGGAGAACACGCGCAGACCGACGCCGATCTGCGGGGCGGCGACACCGGCCCGGCCGGGTTCGCGGACGGTGTCCTCCAGGTCGCGGACGAGGTCACGCAGGGCGGCGTCGAAGGCGGTGACCTCGTCGGCGGGCGTGCGCAGAACCGGGTCACCGTAGATGCGGATGGGCCTCACTGTCATGCCCCGAAGGCTATCCGCCGGGATTCAGCCGCAGAACAAGAGGCCAGGGACAAGCAGCCAGCGACAAGAGGCCAGGGACAAGCGGAACAGGAAGGGTCAGGCGAACAGGGTGGGGCGCTCGCTGAGCAGCATGTGCCGGAGTTTGATCAGGGAGCGCCGGGTCTGGCTCTTGACCACGGTGATCGGCACGTCCAGCTCTTGGGCGACCTGTTCCACACTGTGGTCGGCGTAGTAGCGCAGCATCACGATCGCCCGGTCGCGGACCGGCAGTTTGGCGAGGGCCTCCTGCAGGGTCAGGTGCAGTTCGGGGCTCATCGAGTACTCGGGTTCACGCAGGTCGCCGGGGACGGTCTCAGTGGAGCTGCGGCGCCGCCGATGGTCGAGATAGACCCGGAGCAGGACCTTCTGCGCGTACGCCGACAGATTGTCGCTGTCCACGGCCCGTTCCCAGCTCAGGAACAGTTTCGCCAGGGTGGCCTGGGTGAGGTCCTGGGCCAGGTGCCAGTCCCGGCAGAGCTGGAACGCGCTGCTGTGCAGCCGGGCCGTGGAAGCGGTGGCGAAGTGCGTGAAATCCACCCGCATGCGGAGGCCTGACCGATCGGTCCGAACGGTCGCGTGTTCGAGTATGTCCAGCATGTCCGCGATCTCGCCTCTCTTGACTCCATCGCGGCACTTGGCCGTGCCACTGTGGAGCGTCTCGGTGCCGCGCGTCGGTCAAATTACGCGCTCAGCCCCCTTCCGTGGGGGCGGATGCCGACAGTGGCACGCATTCGGTAGAGACGGCTCAGAGTGCGCTATCAAGAGGCTGTGCACCGGCGACCGGACGAGAGCCGAGCAGGGCGGCTCGCACCGGGGCGGACTTGGCGGCGGCCTCGTCGACTTCGGCGATCGGGTCGCTGTCGGCGGTGATGCCGCCGCCGGCCCAGACGTGGGCGCGGGCGCCGTCGACGGCGACGGTACGGATGGTGAGGCCGAGGTCGAGGTGGTCGTGTCCGATCCAGCCCAGCGCGCCCATGCTGACGCCGCGGCCGGCCGGTTCCAGTGCGGCGATCTGTTGCAGGGCGGCCAGTTTGGGGGCGCCGGTGACGCTGCCGCCGGGGCAGACGGCTCGCAGCAGGTCGGCGAGACCCACGTCGTGGTCCAGGTGGGCGGAGACGACCGACTCCGCCTGCCACAGACCACACCAGCGGCGTACGGCGAACAGCTCGTCGACCCGCACCGGCCCGGTGCCGGGCAGCCGGGCCAGGTCGTTGCGTTCCAGGTCGACGATCATGACGTGTTCGGCGCGTTCCTTGGCCGAGGCGAGCAGTTCGCGGCGGCCGTCGGCGGTGGCGGGGCGGGTGCCTTTGATGGGCCGGGTGATGACCCGCCCGTCGCGTACTTCGACGAGGGTCTCCGGGGAGGCGGTGGCGATCGCCCACCCGTCGCCGCCGAGGACACCGCCGTACCGGGCTCCCGGCAGTCCGGCCACCCGGCGCAAAGCGGCCGACGGGTCACCGGTGTAGGGCGCGCAGGCGTGCCCGACGACGTTCACCTGATAGACGTCGCCGCGCCCGATGGATTCCCGCACCTGCTGTACGGCGGCGGCATGCTGGTCGCGTGTCCAGCTCTCCCGCCAGGGGCCGAGTGCGAAGCGGCCCGGCGACGGTGGTTCCCCGATCGGCCCGTGGGCGTAGACCACGGCGTAGACGTCCGGAATGCCGGGAACCGGGGAGGGCGCGCCGACCGTCCCTCCGGCCATCACGGAACCGGCATCCGCGGATACGTAGAGTGCTGCCCCGCAAACGGCGCCATCACCGATCGGATTAGTTTTGTCATCCGTTCGGCCAAGGTTTCGCACCGGTAGTCCGTTGTGGGCGAGAAATGCCGCCACAAGCTCGGCAGGGTCACCGGGATCACCCCGATGCCATCGAAACGCCCGTAACGGGTGGTGACGGGCTTGGCAGGCGGCCGGCGCACCCGGCGCAGGACCGAACGGAGGTCGCGGAGAGTGGTCGACGGCCGTCTCGGCGTGGAGCATGGAGGGCGAGGACTCATGTGCCGACGCCGTCACCGCCTTGAACCGCTGTCGTTCGATGTGAGGTAACGTTCGCCACTGTAAATGTGAACCTTCACACAGCCCCCAACCGGAGTAGATCGATGTGCCAGCACCTGAACCCATGCCCCTCCGCCGACGCCACCGACCGTGAGGCCGCGCGCATCATCGCGACCTTCCGGGAGCAGGGCTGGAGCCTGCTCTGCAACGGCGTCATCGTCTTCGAGGACACCGGTGAGCTGCTGCCGGACGGCACGATGATCGAGCCGCACCGTGGCCCGGCCGTGCACGCCCTGGCAGCCTGAGAAGCAACACAGAGTCAACGCCAAGGGACTACGGAAAGCAGCGCAGGCCGCGATCAGAGACGACCGCGACCTGCGCAACGGACTCAGTCCTCGAACGCCTCCGGCGACGGGCAGGAACACACCAGGTTCCGGTCGCCGAACGCCCCGTCGATCCGCCGAACCGGCGGCCAGTACTTGGCGGTGCGGTCCACGCCCGCCGGGAAACCGGCCACGGAGCGTGAATAGGCGTGATTCCATTCATCCGCCATGACGGCCGCTGCGGTGTGCGGCGCGTTCGCGAGCGGGTTGTCGCCAGCCGGCCACTCCCCTGCCTCGACCTTGTCGATCTCGCCCTTGATGGCGATCATCGCGGCGATGAAGCGGTCCAGCTCGGCCAGGTCCTCACTCTCGGTCGGCTCCACCATCAGGGTGCCGGCGACCGGGAACGACATGGTCGGCGCGTGGAATCCGTAGTCGATCAGCCGCTTGGCGACGTCGTCGACCGTCACTCCGGTGGCCTTGGTGATCGGCCGCAGGTCGAGGATGCACTCGTGCGCGACCAGGCCGCCCTCCCCCGCGTACAGCACCGGGTAGTGCTCGCGCAGTCGCGCCGCGACGTAGTTGGCCGCCAGCACCGCTGACGCGGTCGCCGCCGCGAGACCGTCCGGGCCCATCATCCGGATGTACGCCCACGAGATCGGCAGGATGCCCGCCGAACCGTGCGCCGCCGCCGACACCGCGTGGTGATCGCCCTCTTCGAGGGGGTTGCCCGGCAGGAAGCCGGCCAGGTGCGCGCCGACCGCGACCGGGCCCACGCCGGGGCCGCCGCCACCGTGCGGGATGCAGAACGTCTTGTGCAGGTTCAGGTGCGACACGTCGGCCCCGAACCTACCGGGCCGGGCGTAGCCGACCAGCGCGTTCAGGTTCGCGCCGTCCACGTACACCTGGCCGCCGGCCTCGTGCACCTTCGCGCACAGGTCGGCGATCGACGTCTCGTACACGCCGTGTGTCGACGGGTAGGTCACCATGATCGCGGACAGCGTGTCCCGGTGCTTGGCGATCTTGGCGTCCAGGTCGGCCAGGTCGACGTTGCCGTCGGCGTCGCAGGCGACCACGACGACCCGCATGCCGGCCATCACCGCGCTGGCGGCGTTGGTGCCGTGCGCCGACGACGGGATCAGGCACACGTCACGGTGTTCGTCGCCACGCGAGCGGTGGTAGCCGCGGATCGCGAGCAGACCGGCCAGTTCACCCTGGGAACCGGCGTTCGGCTGGACACTGACCGCGTCGTAGCCGGTGATCTCGGCGAGCCAGGCTTCGAGCTGGGCGACCAGGTGCTCGTAGCCCTGGGTCTGTGACGACGGCGCGAACGGGTGAATGTTCGCGAACTCCGGCCAGGTCACCGCTTCCATCTCGGTGGTGGCGTTCAGCTTCATCGTGCACGAGCCCAGCGGGATCATGCCGCGGTCCAGGGCGTAGTCCCGGTCGGAGAGTCTGCGCAGGTAGCGCAGCATGCTCGTCTCGGAGTGGTGGGTGTTGAACACCGGGTGGACCAGGTAGTCGGTGGTGCGGCCCAGCGGCTTGGCGCCGCACTCGGCGGCAGCGGCGACCGGGACACCGAAGGCGGCCAGGACCGCGGCGACGTGCGCGTCGGTGGTGGTCTCGTCGGTGGAGATCGACACCCGGTCCGCGTCCACCGGGTACAGATCGATGCCGGCGGACGCGGCCGCTTCGACGATGGCGGCGGCGCGACCGGGAACGATCGCGGTCACCGTGTCGAAGAAGGCGTCCGCAGCGAGCGGAACACCGGCCGCCGACAGTGATCCGGCCACGGTCAGGGCGTGCCCGTGCACCCGCTTGGCGATCGCTTTCAGACCGGCGGGACCGTGGTAGACCGCGTACATACCGGCCATCACCGCGAGGAGTACCTGGGCGGTGCAGATGTTGCTGGTCGCCTTCTCCCGGCGGATGTGCTGCTCACGGGTCTGCAGGGCGAGGCGGTAGGCACGGTCGCCGTCGGCGTCCTTGGAGACACCGACCAGGCGGCCGGGCAGTGACCGCTCCAGGCCGGCGCGGACCGCCAGGTAGCCGGCGTGCGGGCCACCGAAGCCGAGCGGCACCCCGAAACGCTGGGTGGTGCCGGCGGCGATGTCGACGCCGATCTCGCCCGGCGCGCGCAGCAGCGTCAGCGCGAGCAGGTCGGCGGCGGCGGTGACCAGGGCACCCTTGGCGTGGGCGGCCTCCACCAGGGCAGAGTGGTCCCGGACGGTGCCGGACGCGCCCGGGTACTGCAGGTGCAGCCCGAAGTAGTCCTCCGGCAGTTCCCCGCCGTCGAGGTCGACGATAGTGACGGTGATCCCGAGCGGTTCGGCCCGGGTCCGCAGCACCGACAGGGTCTGCGGGAACGTGTCGGCGTCCACCGCGTACACGCTGCTCTTGCTCTTGGACGAACGCCGCGCGAGGGTCATCGCCTCGGCGACCGCGGTGGCCTCGTCGAGCATCGACGCGTTCGCCGTGGTGAGACCGGTCAGGTCGGTGACCATGGTCTGGAAGTTGAGCAGCGCCTCGAGGCGGCCCTGGCTGATCTCCGGCTGGTACGGGGTGTACGCCGTGTACCAGGCCGGGTTCTCCAGGACGTTGCGTTTGATCACGGCCGGGGTGAACGTGTTGTAGTAGCCGAGCCCGATCATCGGGGTGGCCAGCACGTTACGGTCGGCGATGGCACGCAGCTCGGCGATCGTCTGCTCTTCGGAGATCCCGGCCGGCAGGTCGAGGACACCGTCGAAGCGGATCGTGGACGGGATCGCCGCGTCCATGAGTTGCTCGACCGACCCGTACCCGACGGCTTTGAGCATCTGGGCCTGCTCGTCGTTGTCCGGGCCGATGTGGCGGGAGACGAACGGGGAGGACGTCATGGGCGACTCCAAGCGTGAGAAGGTCGAGGAACAACCTCCCCCTCTGTCGTACCCAGAATCGGGCACTTCAGAGCGCCTAGCCACCGCGGTCCTTTTGCCTGAGAGGTTCCGGGGAGGATTTGCCCCTTCGGCGC
Organism: Actinoplanes derwentensis; assembly: GCF_900104725.1. Lineage (NCBI taxonomy): Bacteria > Bacillati > Actinomycetota > Actinomycetes > Micromonosporales > Micromonosporaceae > Actinoplanes > Actinoplanes derwentensis. Next base: position 2,114,015 of record NZ_LT629758.1, on the reverse strand, counting down.
CCTGTGCACAGGGTCTCTCCCGCATGGGTATTACTGGCAGGACCAACCTACCAGCGCACACGCCCATGATCGGGAGTCCTAGGGTGTGCCTGTGACGTACTTCCCTGCCGCCGACCGCTACGCCGAAATGATCTACCGGCGTGCTGGTCGCAGCGGCCTCAAACTTCCCGCCATCAGCCTGGGCCTCTGGCACAACTTCGGCGACGGCCGGCCCGGCGACCGTCAGGCCGACATCGTCCGCCGCGCCTTCGACCTCGGGGTCACCCACTTCGACCTGGCCAACAACTACGGGCCGCCGCCCGGCAGTGCCGAGACCAACTTCGGCCGCATCCTGAAAGCCGACTTCCAGCAGCACCGCGACGAGATCGTCATCTCCACGAAGGCCGGCTACACCATGTGGGACGGCCCCTACGGTGACTGGGGTTCCCGCAAGTACCTGGTGTCGTCGCTGGACCAGTCCCTCAAGCGCATGGACCTGGACTACGTCGACGTTTTCTACCACCACCGGCCCGACCCGGAGACGCCGCTGGAGGAGACGATGGGCGCGCTCGACGCGATCGTCCGCTCCGGCAAGGCCCTCTACGTCGGCATCAGCAACTACTCCAGCGAGCAGGCCGCCGAGGCCGCCCGCATCCTGCGGGAACTGGGCACGCCGCTGCTGATCCACCAGCCGTCCTACTCGATGCTGAACCGCTGGATCGAGGACGACAACCTGCTGGACACCCTGGAGACGGCCGGCGCGGGCTGCATCGCGTTCAGCCCGCTGCAGCAGGGCCTGCTCACCGACCGGTACCTCGGGGGCATCCCGGACGACTCGCGGATCCGCACCAGCGTGTTCCTCAACGAGGACGCCCTGGACACCAAGACCCTGGGCCGGCTGCACACGCTCAACGACATCGCCAAGCGGCGCGGCCAGTCCCTCGCCCAGCTGGCCCTGGTCTGGGCGCTGCGCGACGAGCGGATGACCAGCCTGATCATCGGCGCGTCCAGCGTGCAGCAGCTGGAGAACAACATCGCCGCGCTCGGCAACCTGGCCCTCGACCAGAGCGACCTGGACGAAATCGACGCGACGCTGCTGGACGCGTAGCCGTACCCTCCCGTCTCATGATCGACCTCGTCGAACGGCACACCGCCCTGGCGGTCGTGGTCGGCTCCCGCGCCTATGGTCTCCACGGGCCCGGATCCGACCACGACCGGCGGGGTGTGTTCGTGGCCCCGACCCGCGCCTTCTGGACCCTCGACAAGCCGCCCACCCACCTGGACGGGCCGGCCGAGGAGCAGTTCTCCTGGGAGATCGAACGGTTCTGCGCGCTCGCTCTGCAGGCGAACCCGACGGTCCTGGAAGTGCTGTGGTCACCGATCGTCGAGTCCGTCGACGAGGACGGGCGGCTGCTGCTGGCGACCCGGCAGGCGTTCCTGTCGCGGCGGGTCGCCCAGACCTACGGGTCGTACGCCCGTGACCAACTCGCCAAGGTGGCGTCCCGGCGCGAGCGGACCGGCGAGGTGAACACCAAGCAGGCCATGCACATGATCCGTCTGCTGCTGGCCGGTGCACACGTGCTGCGCACCGGCGATGTCCTGGTCGACGTGACAGACCTACGAGACGACCTGCTCGCGGTACGCCGGGGCGAACGCCCGTGGGAGCAGGTCACCGCCTGGGCCGGCCGTCTGCAGGACGAACTCGCCGCCGCGGCGGCCACCACGGCACTGCCCGAGCACCCTGATCGAGCCGCGGTGGACCGGGTGCTGGTGGCCGTACGAGAAAGGAACCTGAAGTGACCACCGTAGTGCCGCCGTGGGCCGCCGACGCCGCCACCGCCCTGCCGTATCCCCTGCTCTTCGCCACCGTGAGCGGCGCCCACCTGTACGGTTTCGCCTCCACCGACTCCGACCTCGACCTGCGCGCCGCCCACGTGCTGCCGCCGGACGAGGTGGTCGGCCTGCGCACCGGCCCCGGCACCCTGGAACGGTCCGGCGTCCGCGACGGCGTCGAACTGGACATCGTCAGCCACGACCTGCTGAAGTTCGCCAAGCTCCTGAACAGCCGCAACGGCTACGTCCTGGAGCAACTGCTGTCCCCGCTGACGGTCGTCACCACGGACGTGCACGCTGAACTGAAAGCACTGGCGCCCGGCCTTCTCACCAGCAACCACGCCCACCACTACCTGGGGTTCGCCCGCACCCAGGAACGCCTCTACCACGGCACCGGCCAGCTCAAGCCCGCCCTGTACACGCTGCGTGTGCTGCTGACCGGCATCCACCTGATGCGCACCGGCGAACTGGAATGCGACCTGCGCGTGCTCGGCGCCCGCCTGCCCTACGTCCCGGAACTGATCGCCGCGAAACGCGAAGCCGAACACGGCCCGCTCCCGGCCCAGGCCGCGGCGTGGCTGGCCGCCGACGTCCCCGCACTGCGCGCCGAACTGGAGGACGCCCGCGACGAGACCACCCTGCCCGCACACGCCGACCCGGCCGCCGTCGCCGCCCTGCACGAACTGGTCGTCCGCACCCGCCTGGCCCGCTGACCTACTCGATGTCCCGATCGAGTGGGGCAGTCACGAAGAACTGGCAGATCACCCGGCCGCCGGTGACCCGGTAGTGGCACTGCACGCCCCGGATCCCCTCGCCCAGGTCCGGCAGGTGGCAATGCGGCACCCACGCGAACCGTACGGCCGGCTGGCCGGGGACGACCACGCCGACAGCGCGCGGCTGATGCTGGAGGCTGGGCCACCAGCCCCGCACCTGTTGATACGCGTAGTCAGGGGGGTGCGTCTGCGCACGCCAGGCTTCGAGTTTCTCGGCGAAGCCGGACAACGTCCAGGAGCCGGTCGTGCGAGATTCGGTCACGCATCCCCCTTCATTCCGGCCGGCGGTCCGCCCACAGGGTCTCGGCGCGGGCGCCGGCGGCCCGGTTCGGTCGTTCGTCGTCGGGGTCGTCGGTCTCGTCGGGCCGACGGAACCAGTCACGCAGATGCGCCCATTCGATGCGTGATCCGGTGCCGGGTTTGGTCGCGGCCTGCCACGGCTGGGACACCTGGATCAAGGCCCGCAGGTCGGCGGGGACCAGGGCGGCATAGCGTTCGACGGCGTAGCCGATGGACTCCAGGTACAGGTCATCGGCCGGAAGCGGGGCTGGTTCGCCGGTGACGTCGTCGACGTCGACACCACTGCCGGTGGCATACATGGGTTCGGCGAACAGCGGTTCACCGGTGTCGGCCAGATGATGCCCCTGAACGAAGAACAACAGCAGGATCTTCTTGCCGAGCCGCAGGCCGGGACGTTCACGATCGATGGCAGCGAGAACCGAGTCGGCATTCGTAGTCACGGCGGCACGCTACTGGCTCCCTGAAGATCATGTGCGTTCCTCTGTCCGGGCCACCGGGGACGGGCCTGATGACCGATACCGCGGTTCCGATCACCGGATCCGCCCGCGTGAACTGCCGTCATCACGAAGGGTATCGATGCAACTACAGTTCTGCTGTCGGATCGGCGACTGCTCAGGGTTGGTCATCATCCCTTCATCTGCGAACTCCGCCGATGTCGCCCGACATCAGGCCCTCCCGGCGGCCGGACCTGATCGCGAACACCGTGTCGGGGTGGCCGATCACGGTCGCCCCTGAAAGGATTCAGGAATGGAGTACCGGAATGTCGGGCACAGCGGACTTCGCGTCAGTGAGCTGTGCCTCGGGACGATGACGTTCGGCAAGGAAGCGGACGAGGCGGAGTCGCACGCGATCCTCGACACGTTCGTCGCGGCGGGCGGTGACTTCATCGACACCGCCGACGTGTATTCGGGCGGGGTCTCCGAAGAGATCGTCGGGCGGTGGCTCGGGCGGCAACGGCGTGACTCGCTGGTCGTGGCGACCAAGGGGTTCTGGGGCACCGGCGACGCCGCCAACGACCACGGGTCCGGGCGCAAGCACCTGATCGCGGCCGTGCACGACAGCCTGCGGCGGCTCGGCACCGACTACATCGACCTGTACCAGCTGCACTGTTTCGACGAGACGACACCCGTCGAGGAGACGCTGTCCACGCTCGACCAGCTGGTTCGTACCGGCAAGGTCAGGCATCTGGGGGTCAGCAACTACGCCGCGTGGCAGTTGCAGAGGTCGGTGGACGTGGCCCGCTTCCGCGGCTGGGAACCGTTCGTGGCGTCGCAGCCCCTCTACAACCTGATCGACCGGGAGATCGAGACCGAGCACGTGCCGGTGTGCCGCAACGAAGGCGTCGGGATCATCCCCTGGTCGCCGATGCGCGGCGGCTGGCTGACCGGCAAGTACCGGCGCGGCATGACCGCCGCCCCGGCCGGCGCCCGCTGGGACGGCGACCAGCAGCCGTGGCTCGGCAACTGGGAGAACAGCGTCGACGAACGAGTCTGGCGGGTCACCGACACCCTGATCGACGTCGCCACCGCGGTGGACCACAGCCCGGCCCAGGTCGCGTTGCGGTGGGTGTCGCAGCAGCCCGGCGTGACCGCGCCGATCGTCGGCGCCCGCAGCGTCGCCCAGCTGACCGACACCCTCGGGGTCACCGGCTGGACCCTCGACGAGAAACACCTCGACCAGTTGACGGCCGCCGGTGACCAGCCGCTGCCGTACCCGCACGGCTACTTGGCCCGATCCCCACGGCGCCGATCGTGAAGACGATCACCACCCGGGACTGGGACGCCTCCGCCGGCAAGCAACGCAAGCATGACGAGGTGCGGTTCTCGTCGCTGGACCTGTGCGAGACCGACCTGGAGGGCGTCGAATTCTCCGGCTGCGTCTTCTACGACTCCCGGTTCAACTGTTCCCAGCAGGTCGACGTCGCCTACCTGAACTGCCGTTTCGTCAACTGCAACTTCTTCGACGCGACGTTCACCAACTGCAAGACCGTCGGCAGTTCGTTCGACGGCTGCACCTTCGACCTGACCACCGTCGACGGCGGCGACTGGTCGTTCATCTCACTCCCCCGCGCCGACCTCGGCACCGCGAGTTTCACCGGCGTCCGGATGCGCGAAGCCGACCTGACCGGCACCCGCTGCCGCAACGGCACGATGCGCGGCCTGGACCTGTCCGCCGCCCAGCTCACCGGAGCCGACTTCACCGGCTGCGACCTGCGCGGCACCGACCTGCACGCCGTCGACCCGCGCACCACCGAACTCCGCGACGCGATCATCACCGCCGACCAGGCCATCGTCCTGGCGATGGCCCTCGGCCTGCAGATCCGCGACGCCTGACCGGAACACCTACGGCCGGGTCGCGACCGCACTCATCCCTGGCTCTCCAGCAGACGCTTCAGGCCGGCCAGATCGGACGACACCGCCCGCACGTCACGTTCGAAATCCTCGTCGCTGGTCGCGGGCGCCCGGCGAACCGTGAACACCACCTCGCAACCGTCGCCGTCGGGAATCACCCGGACCGGGTTGTAGAAGGTCTCCCCCGACTCCAGCCGCACATGGTGGTCGAGGATGCCGAACTCGTTGCGCGGCGCGAAGGTGACCGTGATCCGGCCCAGCGTCGAGTCCATCATCCACTCGCCGCCGACCAGCTCGATCGTGCTGCCCAGCCCTGGCGCCCACTCCGGCAGGTTCGCCGGGTCCGAGACGTAGTCGTAGACGTCCTTGGCCGGACGGTCGATCTGCGCGGCCAGATGCCGATGTGAAGAGGTCGCAGTAGCCATGACCGTCAAGGTACCCAGCCGGCTGCGAAACCTGCTTGAACGAATCGGACGTCAGGCAGTACCGGTCGACCGGGGCGCCGCATCGGCCCGGTCCAGCACGCCGGTGGCCGACACGAAGGCCTCGATCGTGTCGAGGTGTCCGGGCTGCAGACCACGGTTGGCCCGGGGTGCGATCAGCAGCGCGCGGCCGGTCGCGACGAGTTCGTCGTACACCGGTCCGCTGGTGGGCACGGCGTCGTCATCGGTCCAGATCAACCGCCGGCCCTGATCCAGAACGGCGTGCGCGGCGGCCAGTTTGGCCGCGGGTGCCTCGCGGTGATCGATCGGGCCGGTCCACGCGCGTTCCAGCGGTGGCAGGGCGAACAGGCGCTCCACCTGGTCGGCGTCGGCGCACCAGGTGGAGCACCAGCGCACGGTGACACTCTCCGCGCGATGCAGGGCCCGGATGCGGGAGATCAGGGCCGGCGCCCAGCGCAGCCGGTACGGGTGGCCGTCGCCGTAGGCGGTGCCGTTGCGAGGTGCGGCGCTCCACCCGGGCCGGGTGGCGTTGAGGACACCGTCGACGTCGAGCAACCAGACCGGCCGGTTCACCGAACTCCGCCTCTCGTGGTGACGGCGGTGGCACCGTGCCCCGCCGGCCGACTCTACCGAAACTCACGTGCGGCGCGACGCCGTCGGCTGGTCGGGCCAGGCCACCGCGTACGCGGGATCCGCCCCGGCAGCGACCCGGGCGAACCGCAACAGTTCACGGACGATGCCGGCATTACCCATCGCCCAGCCGACGTGGGGTTCGAGCGTGCTCGGTGTCGCCCGGTGCTCGTGATTCGACCAGCGCACCCCGTCGGCGTCGACGGTCGCGAGGGTGACCAGGTCGTCGACCAGCACGCCGGCGAAGTCGAGCGACTCCCCCTGCTCGACATGCCGGTCGCAGGCCAGCGCCAGGACTCCGGCGGTCCCGCAGCACCGGCCGTTGTTGTCCCAGAAACCGGGGCGCACACGGCGCGGAAGTCCGCAGTGAGTGACGGTGTGCCAGCACCGGTCGGCCAGCACGGTCCAGGCGGCGTCCCCGGTGAGCGCACCGAGCAGCCGGAAGACCTGCGCGTCGCCCGCCGGGCCGTTGCACCAGCCGTAGCTGTAGCGCTCGATCAGGTCGGGCCGGTGCGGCGGGTCGGAATGCGGAACGAGGAAACCCGCCGGTCCCGCCTCGTCACGCGACACCACGTCGGCGGCCCCGGCCAGGGCCAGTTCGATCAGGTCGTCGCGGCCGGCGGCGGCGCCCACGGCCGCAAGCGCGGACACGATGCCCAGCGTGCCGTGTGCGATGTGATGCGAACGCGGCGGGCTGGGGCGAACCGCCCAGTTGACCCCGCCGGGAGTCCGGTCCGCGGTGTCGAGGTAGGGCTCCACGGCCAGGACCGCGAGATCCAGGTCACCGGCGTGTAGCGCACCCAGCGCGATGCCGGCGTTGCCGAAGAGCAGCTCGAACATGTCACCCCAGCGCCGGCCGTCGAAACGCGAGCGCACCCGGCTCAGCGCCCGTACGGCGGCCCGGTCCGCAGCGGGATCGCCGAGCAGGTTGTGTACCGCGCGCAGGGTCACCGCGGTCCCGGACAGACCGAAATACAACGAACAGTCCTGTTCGTCGTCGACAGCGGCGGCCATCGCTGCCGCGCCACGGACAGCGGCGTCGCCGTAGCGGTCGTCCCGGAAGTGACGCTGGGCTTCCAGCAGTGCCAGCACGATCCCCGCCCCGCCGCTGTACAGCGTGTGGTCAGCCTCATCGCCGGTCGCGGTACTCGCCCACGTCAAGCCGCCGCCGGTGCTGCGTGCCGCCCCGATCATCCAGTCGACGGCTCCCGCGGCCAGGTTCTCCAATGGCATGGTCAGCTGGTCGACGCTCACACCAGACGCTCCAGGGCCGGAACCACCTCGGCCGGGGACGGCATCGACGCGATCTCGGCCGCCACGTCCCGGGCCGCGGCCCGCAGCGCCGGATCGGTCAGCAGCCGGGTCAGGTCGGCGGCGGTGATCGATTTCGCGGCGACCGAGAGGCCGGCACCGCTTCCGGCCAGCATGCCGGCGTTGTGGGTGCGGTCGCCGGGGCCGGGTGCCACCAACTGCGGCACTCCGGCGGCCAGGCCACCCAGGATGCTGCCGGCCCCGGCGTGGTGGATGAACCCGGCCGCGAACGGCAGTGCCTCGGCGATGGGGACGCGCCCGACCGGCCGTACGTTAGCCGGCAATCTTCTCTTGATCTTGGCTCGGACCAGCACGAACTCGGCATCCACCGACGTAGCGGCGGCGATCACCGCGGCCGTCGGATCGCCCGGCGCCGGGCCCTGCAGGGTGCTGCGGCTGACCAGGACCCGCGGCCGGTCACCGGGAGTGCGCAGCCAGCCGGGGATCGGGCCGCCGCCCGAGGACGGCACCGGGCGCATCGTCACCGCGCCCACGATGGCACCGGCCCGCAGACTCGGCGGGATGACCGAAATCGTCAGGCTCGGAGCGGGCACTGTCAGACCGGCGAAGGAGCTGCTGGCCGTCACCGACCGGAACAGTTCGTCGGCGGGCCACAGCGTGTTCTCCTGCAGCACCGACGGAATCGACAGCCGCCCCGCCACGATCGCCCCGGCCTCACTGAGCGGCTCGAAGACGATCACGTCGGGGCGTTCCCGCTCGGCCAGGGCCGTCAGCGGCTCCACCAGCGCCAGGTTGGCCCGGCCGAAGATCTCCCCGACCATGGAGTGACCAGCGGCCCCGCGCAGTTCGGCAAGGGCCAGACGCGGATTGCCCACGGTGGTGCGCAGCGCACTGCGCGGCAGGTCGAAGCCGGCCCCGATGTCCTCGGACCGCAGACCGAGGACATCGGGCGGGAACCCACCGGACGCCAGGATCACGTCGTGCCCGGCATCCCGGCACGCGGCAGCGAACGGGATCAACGGCAGCAGGTGACCCTGCAGCGGAACCGAAACGAACATGATGCGCATGGAAGCCGTTCTATCAGAGATCCGCCGCCGGCTCCGGTTCGCCAGGCTCGTGTGGTGACTTCGGGTGCGATTCGCACCCGAAGTCACCACACAGATGGGCGTCAGCCGGTGGGTTCGCCGAACCAGCGGGTGAGGTGGGTGTCCAGGTCTTGCTGGTCGTCGCCGAGCCAAGCCACGTGGCCGTCCGGGCGCAGCAGGACGGCGGGTGCGTCCAGGGCCAGCGACGGATCCGCGAGGTGGTCGGCCCGGCCGCCGGTGTTCAGGTGACCGGTGCAGTCCAGCAGCAGGCCACGACCCCGGTGCAGCAGCCCGTAGAGGTCGCCCTGCCGCGTCTTGATCTCGGGCATCCGGCGGCCGAGCAGGTCCGGGCCGGGACCGAAGTCGTAGCGGACACCGATTCCGGTGATCTTCTCCAGCAGACGGCGGTTCACCTCGTCGAAGTCCATCAGCTCGATCAGGAGCCGGCGGACCGCCTGCGCGCCCGGTTCGTCGGACAGCAGTTCCCGCTGGGCGCGGGTGTTGTCCAGTACGTCGGCGGCGACCGGATGGCGTTCGGTCTGGTAGGTGTCGAGCAACGTGCCCGGCGCCCGGCCGTGGACCTGGGCGGCCAGTTTCCAGCCCAGGTTGACCGCGTCCTGCAGGCCCAGGTTCAGGCCCTGGCCGCCGATCGGCGGATGGATGTGGGCGGCGTCACCGGCCAGCAGCACCCGGCCGATCCGGTACCGGTCGGCCAGCCGGGTGGCGTCACCGAACCGGGACAGCCAGCGCGGCGAGTGCACCCCGAAGTCGGTGCCGGTGAGAACGCGCAGCTGCTGGCGGAAGTCGTCGAGGGTGGGCGGCTCCCCGGTGGTGGCCGCCGGAACGATGACCCGGTAGAGCCCGTCGCCCACCGGACGGATGTCGACCCGTCGATCGAGCGGTCCCGACGGTGGTGTGGTCACCGCCATCTCGCCCATCAGCGTCTCGTTGCGTGTCGGTTCGCCGGGGAAGCCGACACCGAGCAGCCGCCGAACCGTGCTGTGTGCGCCGTCGCAGCCGACCAGATAGCGGGTGCGCAGCTGTTCCCCGTCGGCCAGTTCGACCGTCACCCCGTCCGCTTCCTGATCGAAACCGGCCACGGCGGCACCGCGCCGGATGCTCGCGCCCGCGGTGGCCGCGTGTTCTTCGAGCAGTCGCACGACGACCGGCTGCGGGATCCCGAGCAGGTAGGCGTACGGCGAATCAAGGTCTTGGGGTGCGGGTTTGTCGATGGCCGCGAAGTAGGCGCCGGCCGGACGCCGGCGGCCGTGCGCGAGCAGACGGTCCAGCAGGCCGCGCATCGCCATCAGCTCGATGCTGCGGATGTGCAGGCCGACGATGCGGGCGAACGACACGGGTTCGGTGTCCTGCTCCAGGACCAGGACCCGGACGTCGTGCAGGCGGAGTTCGGCGGCCAGCATCGCGCCGACCGGGCCGCACCCGGTGATGATCACGTCAAACATGGCGGTGTCGCCTTTCGGGGAGTGCCTCGTGCTCCCCGGCGGCACTTACGCCGATCGACCGGGGAGCACCCTCATCACTGCGTTCATGGGGTCTCACCTCCCTCGGCTGACATCGACGATGCTGGCCACATTACACCCGCTAGACCATCCTAGGAACCTAGCTGTTTGCCTTCTGTACGGTGTGTCGGTTTAGGCTGATGACATGTCAGTGAGTACCGCCCCGGTCACACACCTCGCCCGGCCGCACCGGCCCGTGGTCGTGGCGGGGACGCTCGGCGAGCTGCACGGCCCTGCCACCGGGATCGTCGAGCTGCCGCTGCGCCTCTGGTGGCAGCCGCAGCGGGCCTTCGACCTGAGCCAGCACACCATGCTGCTGTGGATGTATGAGAACGTGCTCCGCGAAGCCATCCGCGTCGACGAGCTGCGCGAATACGTCAACGGCACGGTCCTGATCCGGCTGTGGCCCGAACTCAACCTCCCCCGTGGAGTCCGCGCCGCCTGGGAAGCACGTCACCCCCGGCTGCGCGCGCTGGCCATCGCCGCGTGAGCGTCGACGACTTCTACCGCGACATCGCCCGGATCGCCCTCAACGTCGCCGACAAACACGGCTTCGTCCTCGGCGGCGGCGTCGCCTGGCTGGTCAACGGCCTGGTGGCCCGCCCCACCGAAGACCTCGACCTGTTCACCGACACGGCCGGAGCGGTGGCCGCCGCAGCCGGCGAGGTGACGTCCGCACTGACCGCCGCCGGTTACCGTGTGGTCCCCGAGGAAGCCGACGAACTGTTCGAAGGCATGAACGCCGACATCCAGGAGTTCCTGGTCGCGGGCGAACACCGCGCCCTACGCCTCACCCTGTGCCGCCTGGACCGCAACCGAGCCCCCGTGGTGATGGACCTCGGCCCGGTCATGCACCTCGACGACCTGGTCGCCACGAAGGTCGCCGCCCTGGTCAACCGGCGCGAAGTCCGCGATTACATCGACGTCGCCGCAGCTCTCGAACGTTACCCCCTCCCCCGGGTCCTGGAACTCGCCCACGCCGCCGACCCGGCCCTCGACCCCGAGGACATCGCCGACGCAGGCCGTTACCTCGACCGCCTCGACGACGCCCGCTTCACCCTTTACGGACTGGACCGCGCCGCCATCTCCGCCCTCCGCTCCCGGTTGTCCGACTGGCCACGAACATAACGCGGGGGTACGACAGAAACCGCGACCGACCGCAGTGCATGGCCGATCGCGAGAGTCCGCGCGAGACAGGCGTACCGGCAAGGCCGTCGGCGCGGCCGCCGGGCGGAGGCGGCCCGGACTGACCGGCTGCCATCGTGCCCATCACCTACGCTCCCGGCCGCCCACCCCGGATCAGTCCCGGCAGGCGCGTCCTGACGACGCCCACCGCATGGGCGGCCGCCGGGTCACCGCTCCGGGCCTGCGCGATCAGGAGTTCGACCTGTTCCGGGGGCAACCGGCTCGCCGTAGACACCAGACTTCCGATCTCCCGGGCTGAGGCATGTTGTCGCCGGCGGCGCACCGGCAGCCCGTAGTCCGCGGCGTCCCTCTCCAGCACGTCCACCCATTCCCACCGGCGAACCGCTCGTGCAATGATCATCGTCGCTTTGTCCACACGGGGAAGGAAACACCGATGTCTCGTCTGCGAAGGGCCCTGATCGGCGCCGCCATGCTGCCGCTGGCGGCCGGCACCGTTGTCGCCGCCACCGCCACGCCGGCCGCGGCGAAGCCGAACCTCTGCACCATCGCCTCCAAGAACATCAACTGGTCGAACATGTCGTCCTGGACGCGGTGCCAGATCGGGACCGGCTACTACCGGGTCCGGATCACCTGCGCCCCGAGCCCGACCTCCGGCGGAACCTACTTCTACGGGTACTGGTTCGCCCCGCAGACCCAGCTGCCCTCCGCGGCGCAGTGCCCGTCTTCGCACGGCTACATCCTGGGCGCCACGACCGAACTCGCGTAAGCCCGGACAGGTCTGACAAGCGGCCGTCCGCTGGTGCGGGCGGCCGCTTGTCAGGGTTCTGCGGGCAACCATCGCGGTGACGTGCCGCTGAACCCCTTGCCTTACAGCAATGGGGCGCAGGCCTCCAGCCAGTCGACACCCCGCTGCCACCCGGCAGCGGTGAGCGCGCAGACCTTGCGCTCGGAGCTGACCAGGCCGGCGCGCTCCAGCCGGGTGAGAGTGACGTAGACCTTGCTCTCTTTGAGGGCGTCGGCCATCGGGCCGAGCGCCAGTTGCAGGGCGGCTCGCAGCTGATAGCCGTACGACGGCTATCCGGGCGAAGGACCGTGATCGGCGTACCGGCTGTCCGACGGGTGGCGCATCGACGACGGCACCATTCGCGGATGCTTCTGATCCTGGTCCCGGTTCTGCTGGGCGCGCTGGTCACGCCGGGGCCGGGCAACCGGTTCCACTGGCGCAGACGACGGGGCTATCCGTCGGCGGGGTTCGCGGCGCCGTTCGTGGTGGCGGCCGGGTCGTTGATCGTACCGGCGCCGGTGCTGTTGATCGTCGACCTCGGTCGTTCGCTGACGGTGCTCGACTTCGTGGCCGCCGGGCTGGCACCGGTGGCGGCGTTCGTGGTGACGCGGTGGGTGAGCCCGGCCTGGTGGAAGTCGTCGTCCGGGTGGATCGCGGTGCGGGCGGCGCTGCTGGTGACGCTGGTCGTGGGGGCCGAGCTGTCGACCGCGGGGACGACCTCGCTGGTGCGGGCGTGGCTGGTGTCGGCGATCGTGACGGCCGGCTATCTGGCGTGCTGGCGGGTGCTGGACACCGGGTACTGGCCGGTGCTGCTGATCCGGGACGGGGTGATCCTGCTGGTGGTGGCCGGTGCGGCCGCGCTCGGGCCGGGACCGTTCGCGACCCGGAGCACCGATCCTCGGGAGCTGGCGGTGACGCTGCTGATCGTGGTGCTCGCGGCGGCCGGGCTGGTCGCGGTGCTGACCGGTGGGTGGCGGCTGCGGCGGTGGCTGCGGCACGGGCCGCCGTTCTGGCCGCGCCCGCCGGGGCTGGCGAGCTGGCCGCCGGAGCCGGGTCAGGTGTGGAACGCGGCGATCATCCACGACGACGACAACCACAAGGACCGGCCGGTGGTGGTGTGGGAGCGGACGCCCGGCTACGTGAAGGTCCTGACCGTCACGTCGGTGGACAAGTCGGCGAAGCCGGAGCACTACCTGCGGATGCCGCTGGCCGAGTGGCACCGGGTGCTGACCACCGACGCGTGGCTGTCGCTGGAGTTGACGCCGGTGCCGTACCCCGATTTCCGCAGTCTGCGCGGCGAGTGCCCGGAACGGTTCTGGCGCAAGATCGGGAACCGGCGGATCCGGGAGCCGCGCTCGTTCACGCCGAGTCTGACGGTGCGGCACCGGCTGCGGTCGGCGATGAACCGTCGGGTCGGGGTGGACGCCCGGTCATGAGGCGACGCCGGTGAACCCGTGGATCCTCGCCATCCGGACCCGGACCAGCAGTTCACCGTCGACGGCGTTGCGGGTGCCGTACTGCTCGGCCAGGTCAGCGCCCATGTAACGGTGGGCGATCCGGGTGGCCCAGATCAGCATGTCGGGCAGGTCGGTGCTGACGGTGGCGGTGCCGCGGACGGTGACGTACGCGAACGGGGCGATCTCGGAGTCCACACAGATCGCCACCCGCGGGTCCCGGAGGATCGCCTTGCCTTTGACGGTGTCGGCGCCGGTGTTGAACACCAGGTCGTCGCCGTCGAGCACGAACCAGATCGGCACCACGTGCGGGGAGCCGTCGGCGCGTACCGTCGCCAGTTTTCCGGTCCGGGTGCCGGCCGTGAGGAAGTCACGAACCTCGGTCTCGGTCATCTTCGTCGCCATGCCCGCATTCTCCCCCGGTGGGTGCGGGCCGGCCCGGTGAACCCACCCGGCCGGCCCGTGTCGTCTCAGTCGACCGGGATCCCCTTGCGGAACTCCTTCTGGACCAGCCCGGTCTGGTAGACCTCGGATCGGCCGGTAGTCGGGTTGAAGTAGTTGATCTTCGCGTACAGCTCGTCCTTGCCGTCGGTGTCCTCGTCCAGGACGTAGTACGGCTCGTCCTCGACGAACTCGACCCCGAGCCCGGCGGGTCCGCACGCCACCCACGCGAGGGTCAGCTCGTCGAGGAACCCGTCGTCGTTGGAGTAGAGCGCGCCACCGAACTCACCGACCGGCAGGATCGCCTCACACGCCGCCTGCGACATGTACCGGTCCAGGCCGGCGGTGACCCGCCAGACGTTGGGAGTGAGGGTGCCCTCGATGGTCAGGCAGGCGTTGAAGACTCCGGCCTGGCCGGCGCAGGCCCGCACCGGCGCGGCCTGGGCGGGTACGGCGGTCGTGGCCAGGGCGAGGGCCGCGGTCACCGCCGGGACGGCGATCGTTCTCCACAATCTCACTGTCGGTCTCCCATCGGATCGGTTACTCGGATGCCGGGAACGCTGCCAGCGACCGCACCCCGCCCACATGGGTGGCCGCCACCCGGATTCAGGTCATCCGCCGCAGCACCCGGGTCGCCCCGCCGAGACAGCCGACCGCCCACAGTTCACCGGCCGGGGTGGCGGCCACCCCGGTGATCGCGGTTCCGGCGACGTTCTGCGGCAGGCCGGGCGGAGGATCCTTGACAAAACCCTTGCCGTCGTACGACATGACCAGCGCGTTGTCCACACCGTCGACGATGTGGTAGCCGACCGCCCACACGCCGGTGGGAACGGCCACCACACTGCGCAACTGGGTGCCCTCCTGCGGTACGTCGACCGGCACCCGGACCCAGTCGCGCCCGTTCCAGCGCAGCGCGAACCCGGCCCGCTTCCCGGCCGCCCAGCTGTACCCGACCGCCCACGCGTCCTGATCGGTGACCGCCGCGACGCTGAACAGCGCGGTCTGCACGGTCCGGTCGATGTCGAGCCGCACCGGCTGCCAGCCGAGCCCGTCCCAGTGCAGGATCACCGCCTCGGCCGGCCCGCCGAGCGCCCCGGTGTAGCCGACCGCCCAGTCCCCGAGCACCCCGGTCAGGTGGACCGGCCGGGTGCCCAGGTCCGGGGCCGGCACGGCGGTCCAGGTGGTGCCGTTCCAGCGCAGGATCAGGGCCTGCCCGCCGGTGGAGCCGACCGCCCAGCCGTCGCGGGCGGAGACCATGTCGACGGCGGTCAGGTACCCGTCGCCGGGCAGTTCGGTGACCGTCCAGGAGACGCCGTCCCCGTGGGCGACGACCGGCCGCGCGCCCGAGGGGTAGGCGGGCAGGGCGGGGTCGAAGACGCCCGTGGAGGTGAGGCCGACCGTCCACACGTCACCCGGTGACACCGCGTCCACCGCGGTCAGTGTGTCGTGGTCGCCGGAGAAGTTCGGGACGGCGACGGTACGCCACTGCGTCCCGTTCCAGTGCTGGGTGAGAGCCCGCTGGTAGCCGCTGCCGTCCGGAGTGAACGTCCCGACCGACCAGACCGCGTCCGGGCCGGCCGAGACGACACCCCGCAGCAGGTTCGACGACCGGCTGGGGCTGGGCGTGGACACCACGGTCCACGCGGACGACGGCTCCACCAGAGAAGCAGCGATGATCACTGCCAGTAGTGATTTCATGCTCCGCAGTCTGTGGCCGGCCGGCCCGTAGACGACGAAGTCGATCAACCCATGTTCGCCGCCGGACTACCCGTATTCGCGGGCGAGCGCGCCCCGGTCCGGCAGCCCGGTCTTGAGCAGCAGCCCGGCCACGTGTTTCTCGACGGTTCGCGGTGACAGGAACAGCCGGGCGCCGATCTGTTTGTTGCCGAGCCGTTCGACGATCAGTTGCAGAACCTCGTACTCACGCACGGTAACTCCGGCACGGCGCAGGTCGGGTGGGATCCGGTCGCTGCCCCGGCGGCGCTGCCGCAGCGGTACGCCCATCGCCCGCAGCCGTTCCCGGCACGCGGCCGCCGCCCGTACCGCCCCGGTCCGGTGGAAGTGGTTCTCGGCCGTGGTCAGCCACTCCCGCGGCCGGCCCCAGCCGTCGATGGCGGCCGCCTCGCCGATCAGCCGCAGCCCCAGGTGCCGGGCCAGCGGGTAGGGCGCCGACAGCTCCTCGAACTCGGCGACCGCCGCAGCGGCCCCGGCACCGTCACCCGCACGGCCGTCCAGAACGGCCCGGCTGAGCAGGACGAACTGCCGGTTCCAGCGGGCCCGGCCGGGCGCCGAATCGGCCAGGCCGTCGTGTTCGGCGCGGCCCGCCTTGCCGGTCAGCACGGCGAGCAGCAGGTGCGGGCCACGGTTGAACGACAGGTAGTGCGGTGGCAGGTCGTCCTCCTTGGCGACCGCCCGGTCCAGCAGATGCCAGGCGCGTTCCCGGTCGTCGTCGAGCAGCGCCCCGAAGCCGAGTCCCAGTCCCCAGACGGCCGCCGCGTGATCGACGTCCTCGCCGCCGAGCGCGCGGTACCGCCCGTACCGCTGATCGGTTTCGGACTTGGACCCGGAATGGGCGGCGACGCAGACACGCAGCGCGAGGGCGATCAGCCGGGTCGCGGTCAGCCGGAGCCGGGCGGCGGTCTGTTCGGCGTGCCCGGCCCGTCGCTCCGCCTCGGCGAACTCGCCGCGGGTCAGATGGGCGACCGCCAGTTCGCATTCGATCACCAGCCCGGTGACGACGGCGCCCGCGACGGTCGCGGTCTCGTGCGCTAGCCGCAACCGGGCCGGGTCCACGTGGTGGATGACGTCCAGAACGCCCAGGTGGAACAGCATCCGGACCCGCCAGGTGGTGAGGTGGTGCTCGTCGGCGAGGGCCAGCGCCCGGTCACACAGTTCCCGGGCCTCGTCCAGGTCCCGGGCGCGGGCGCAGCTCGCCAGCACCTCCAGGGCGGCACAGGCGACCTCCGGCCGGTGGGTGTCGCGCAGCGCGGTGGCGGCCAGGCGCTGCGCCCGGGCCATCCGGTCCGGCGCCGGATGCCCGAACACCAGGAACGCCTCCACGGCGTCCACTTCGGCGGCGATCTCCGGGCCGGGCCCGAGTTCCCGGACCCCGGCGGTCTGCCGCAGCCCTTCCGCCCAGCGGCCGGCGGCTCCGGCGGCGCGGGCCAGGCGCAGGTGCACGGCGGCCCGCTGCCCGGACGGTGCGTGCAGGTCCAGCCAGGTGCCGAGAGCGGCGGCCCGCTCGATCTCCCCGGCGTCGATGAGCGCGTCCAGCAGCACCGCCCGCAGCCCGGTCATGACCGGCTCCGGCACGTCCCCGTCCACCAGCCGGGACAGGGCGCGTTCGGCCTGGGTGATCGCGGTGGTGACGGCGCCCTGCAGACGGGCGCGTTCGGCCAGGACGGTCCGGATCTCGGCGGTACGCCGGGGGTGGCCGGCCTGGAACCAGAGGTCGGCGGCCAGGTCTGCCCAGGTCTGCGGCAGGCCGGGGTGCCGTCGTTCGATCGAGCTGGCGGCCCGGCGGGAGAGCTCCGCGGTCTCGGCCGGGAGCAGGCCGGCGCGCAGGGCTTCGGCGGTCAGGGCGTGCCGGAAGGCGTACCCGCCGGGTTCGCCGTCGGCAATGATCAGGTGTGCGTCGCCGGCGGCGCGCAGGCATCGGGTCAGGGTCTCGGCGTCGATCCCGGCCGCCTCGGCGGCGACCTCGGCCGGGAACCGGACACCGAACAGGGCCGCCACCCGCAGCAACTCCCGGGTCTGCGGGCCGAGACCGTCGGCGCGGGTGGCCAGGATCGTGGCGAGCGACGCCGGGATGGTCGCCCGCCACGGTGTACGGGGGCGCCAGCCGTCGCCGTCGACGGTGATCGCGCCGTCCAGGACCATGCCGGTGAGCAGTTCCTCGACGTGGAACGGGATGCCGTCGGCGGTGTCGCGCAACCGGTCCAGCACCGGGCCGGGGACCTGGTCCGCCGTGGTGCCCAGACAGGATCCGGCGAGGGTGGCGACCTCGTCGCCGGTGAGGGCGGTGATCTCCAGGACGGTGGCGGCGCGCCGCCGGGACAGTTCGCGGACCAGGGCGGTTCCGGGGCGGGCGGTTCCGACGAGCACGACCGGTTCATCGGCGAGGTGGTCGGCCAGGTAGTCCAGCACGGCGAGGGTCTCCGCGTCGGCGTCGTGCAGGTCCTCCAGCACGATCAGGCACCCCACGGTCGCCCCGTCGTCCACCGCGAACGCGGTGAGCAGCCGCAACACCGCCTCGGCGAGGACCACCGGCGACTCGTCGGGCCCGGCGGCCCCCTGGTCCGGGTGGCGCCATTCGGGGAGCAGGCGGGACAGGGCCGCCCGGTACGGGGTCAGCCGCTCGTCGGTGGGTGGGCCGGTGCGGCGCAGGGCCGCCATGAAGGCTTCCCGGAGCGGGCGGTAGTGGTCCGTACCGGATGTCGCCCGTCCCCGGAGAGCGCGCATGCCGGTGTCGCGGGCCCATCGGGACGTCTCGGCCGCCAGGCGGGTCTTGCCGATGCCGGCCTCACCGACGAGCAGGAGAACGCCGCCGGAACCGGTGGTGGCGGCGGCCACGGCGGCTCGGAGAAGGTCCTGTTCGGGGCGGCGGCCGACGATCGGGCCACCGAGGCGCAGACGAGGTGCCCGGTTGGTCGCGATGATGCGGACCATAGGCCGACGGGTGACGTGGCGGGAACGAGCACGTCGCCTAACCGACTGGAGAACGCCCCCAGATCACCATTGACAGATGTCGATTGCAGCGCTTACGGTCGGCCGAGGAAAGCGCTTACCCGCAGCGTACGGCCGGACCCACCGATCTGGCCGCGCGCTAGCAGGTATCCCCAAGCGCTTCCGGCACACCCATGCCGTCTTCCCCGGACGGCATCCGTCCCCCAACGGAAGGGAATCCCCGCATGTCCCACGAGCCCCGTCCCCGCGCCCGTCGCCGCACCGTCCTGGCCGCGCTGTCCGCCGGTGTCATCGCCGCGGGCGGCCTGGCCGTCGCCACCCCGTCCCCGGCGCTGGCCTACGAGACCAGCCCGGTCGGTTTCGCCAGCCTCAACGGCGGCACCTCCGGCGGTTCGGCGTCCACCGTGGTCACCGTGACCACCGCGTCGGCGCTCGCGTCGGCGCTGAGCTCCG
Source organism: Actinoplanes derwentensis (assembly GCF_900104725.1). Lineage (NCBI taxonomy): Bacteria > Bacillati > Actinomycetota > Actinomycetes > Micromonosporales > Micromonosporaceae > Actinoplanes > Actinoplanes derwentensis. The sequence continues at coordinate 2,094,865 of NZ_LT629758.1, read as the reverse complement.
GCACGTCGCAGACGGTCCGGGTGTCCGGCCTGATCTCGATCTCCGGCATGTACAGCGTCGCCTCCAACAAGACGATCATCGGGGTCGGTTCCGGCTCCGGCGTCACCGGCGGCGGCTTCAACCTGAACAGCGTCCGGAACGTGATCATCCGCAACCTGGTGTTCCGCAACGCGAACGACGACTCGATCAACGTCCAGGAGGGGTCGACCAACATCTGGATCGACCACAACGACCTGTCCAACGGGTACGACGGCCTGATCGACATCAAGCGCGGCTCGGACTACATCACCGTGTCGTGGAACCGGCTGCACAACCACGACAAGTCGATGCTGCTCGGCCACAGCGACGACAACGCCTCCCAGGACACCGGGAAGCTGCGCGTCACCTACGTGCACAACTGGTTCGAGGGCACCGGCCAGCGTCACCCGCGGGTCCGGTTCGCGAACCCGGTGCACGTGCTGAACAACTACTACAGCAACATCGGCTCGTACGGGGTGGCCTCGACCGAGAACGCCGGAGTCTTCGTCGAGCGCAACTACTTCGAGAACGTCGCCAACCCGACCATCACCCAGACGGGTGACTCGGACGCCGGCAACTTGAAGGTCCTCAACAACTACAAGGTCAACTCGGGCACCGAGGTGGTCCGCAACGGCGCCAGCGTCGCGGCGATCCCCTACTCCTACACCCCGGAGGCCAACAGCACGGTCAAGGCCACCGTCACCGCGGGCGCCGGCACCGGCAAGATCTAGATCCATTCCCGGTACGAACGGTGCCCGCTCGGTCACGAGCGGGCACCGTTGCCGTGTCCGGCCCGATCTGGAAGTCTATGAATTAGCTGTGAGCAGGGGAAATTCGCGAAAGCCCCTCGACGGCGAACTCCCGGAAGCCTTAGCGTTTACGCACCCGGTCGTTCCGGTAAACGGGAGGCGTTCGCCATGAGCGCTAGCACTGTCGACGTCAGCAGCAGCCCCGACGGCACCCTCGTCATCCACCCGCACGGCGACCTCGACGCCGACGACGCCATCGGCCTGCGCCGGGCCCTGATCCACGCGATCCTGCACACCCGGCCGGTGCGGCTGATCCTCGACCTGGCCGACGTCCACGAACTGGATGCCCTCAACCTCGGCGCCCTGGCCGCCGCGTGCGGGGTCGGCGACGACCATCACGTGCTGGTCCTCGTCGACAACGCGACACCCGGTCTCGCCCACCACCTCACCGCGGCCGGTGTCCCCGGGCAGCGGATCCGGCACGCCGCCACCGGGAGCGCACTGCGGCAGGCCGCGTGAACCGGCCCGGCGCGACGGACCAGGCGTACGGTGGCGTTGTGGATCTGGAAGAACGTATCGCCCTGTTCCTTGACTATGAGAACCTGGCGATCGGGGCGCGTGACCATCTCGGTGGCATGCGGTTCGATCTGCGGCCGGTCACCGACGCGCTCGCCGAGCGAGGCCGGGTGGTGGTCCGCCGGGCGTACGCGGACTGGTCCTACTTCGACGAGGACCGCCGGATGCTCACCCGGTCGCACGTCGAGCTGATCGACATCCCGCAGAAGATGGGCGCGTCCCGCAAGAACGCCGCCGACATCAAGATGGCCGTGGACGCGCTGGTGCTCGCCTTCGAGCGGGAGTACGTCACCACCTTCGTGCTCTGCACCGGCGACAGCGACTTCACCCCGCTGGTCCACAAGCTGCGCGAACTCAACAAACGGGTGATCGGCGTCGGTGTCGAGCGGACCACCTCCGCCCTGCTGCCGCCGGCCTGCGACGAGTTCCTCTTCTACGACCGGCTCGAAGGCGTGGAGACACCCGCCCAGCCGGTGGCACCCGAGCCCGAGACGGCGCCCGCGCCGACCCCACGGGACCTGGAAACGCTCGCGGCGCTTGTCGCGCAGACCGTCGCCGGTCTGCAGCAGAGCTCCAGCGGCACGGTCACCGCGTCGGTCCTCAAACGCACGCTGCTGCGCAAGGACCCCACCTTCAACGAGGCCGACTTCGGGTTCCGGGCCTTCGGGGAGCTGCTGCGGCACCTGGCCGGTAAATCGGTGATCGAACTGGCCGACCGGGCGGCCAAGGGCGACCCGGAGATCGGCCTGCCCGAGCGCGGCGACCGGGAGACCGCGTTCGAACTGCTCGCCTCCACGGTCCAGCCGGGACCGGCGGCACTGTCCGGGCTGAAGAACCAGCTGCGCAAGGCCGCACCCGGCTTCAGCGAGAAGAAGCTCGGCTACCGCAGCTTCCTGCAGTTCTGCAAGGCCGCGGCGGCGGTCGGGGCGGTCGATCTGCGGTGGGACACGGCCGCCGACGATTACCTGTTGAGCGCCCCGGGAGAAAATGTCGTACCCGGGTCCTAGATTCTCGGCCATGAGTTTGACCTGGGCGAATCTTGAGCAACTGGCGCGGCGTTCGGCATACGCGCGGATCACCGAAATCCTCCTGTCGATGACCGAGCAGGAGCGCCTGGCGTTCGCCCCGGAGATCGAGAAAGGCGTCAAAGGACTCCGCGGTGATTCCTGGTGGGACCAGGGCGACGACCCGGCCGTCGGGTTCGCCCTCGCCGTGATCGCCTGCATGCCCACCGCCGCCCGGGCCGCTGCCCTGCTGAACCGCCGCGACATGCGGGACCGGTGGGGCAGCGTGCCCGACCGGTTCTGGCGGCAGCTCACCGAGGCCCGTGACCTGGAGTGGTTGCCCGACCTCGGGGTGCGGCTCGCGGCGAGACTGCCGGCCAAGGAGGCCTGGGCCGGTGACTGGCGGTTCGTCGCCCGGATGCTCGACGCCACCCCCGAGCTGGCGCCGGCGACCGAGGGGTTCGTCCGGGGCTGGCTCGTGACGCTGCACGACAGTCACGGCAAGTGCAATCCGCTGGCCGGCAAGCTCCGGTCCAGTCCCTACCTGGACGTGCTGCTGCCCGCGGTGTTCGAGATCGACGGTCTCGGCGGGGCGCTGACCGGCGGCCAGTGGACCCCGGCGGGCTGGGTGGCGAAAGCGCCCTTCCCCGAGGCCGTCGTCGAGCTGGTGACCGAGGGCCGCCTCGACCGGGCCACGATTCTCGCCGCCACCCTGGATCGCCTGGTCCGTGGCGACCGGCCGGCCTGGCTGCGGCCGTTCACCGAGCTGCACGACGCCCTCGCTCCCACCCTCGACGAGCACACCGCCGCCGCCGGCGACTATGCCGGGCTGCTGGCCGGGGCGCCCTCGCCGATCGCCGCGATGGCCCAGCGCTCGCTGCGGGCCGTCGACGACGCCGGGCGCCTCGACGTCGAGACTCTGCTGGAGACGAGCGGCACCACCCTGCAGCGCACCGAGAAAGGGCTGGTCAAAACCCAGCTGTCCTGGTTGGAGAAAGTCGCCCGCCGACAGCCCGACCGGGCCGGCGAGGTGCTGGAGACGGTCGCCCTGGCGTTCGGGCATCCGGCGCTGGAGGTGCAGGAGCGGGCACTCACCCTGATCGGCCGGCAGATCCGCCGCCTCGACGCGGCGACCGTGGCCCGGCTGGCCGACGCGTCAGTGGTGCTCACCGGCGACCTGCCCGCGCGGGCCGCGGAGCTGTTCGGGGTGGCCGCGCCGGAAGCAGAGCCGGAGGTCGTGGCGCTGGCCGCTCCGGCACCGGCCGCCGCGATGCCGCCGCCGATCACCACCGCCGCCGAGCTGGCCACCGAGATCGTCGCCCTGCTGCACAGCGAGACGTCGGTCGGCTGGGAGCGGGTGATGGCCGCGCTGGTGGCGCTGCCCGCCGACGGCCTGTCCGAGGCGCTGCAGCCCGTCCTCGACCGGCACGAGGGCGATCTCAACAACACTTACTGGTACGGCACCTTCCGGCGCCCCGGTCACCTCGGCGACGTGCTCCGGCGGGTCATGACCCCGGGAGCCGTCATCAAACGGCCGAACACCATCAAGGAACCGACCGGCCCGAGCGGCGTCCTCGTCCTGCGGCTGCAGGAGATCGCCGACCGGATCACCGTCGAGCCGACCGCCGAGTTGCTGGCCACCCCCACCCGGGTCGACGGCAGCCTGGACGCCGCGGTGCTGCTGGAGCGCCTCGCCCGGCTGGAGGCCGCGGACCGGAAACCGTGGCCGGTCGACTTCGAGCAGGCGCTGCTGCGGGTGCCACGGGAGACCGGTGTGGACGTGCTGACCGGTGCCGCGGAGCTGACCTCGGTCGCCGGGCTGCGGTTCGCGGCGTGGCTGAAGGAGGGCGGCCTGCCCGATCCGGTCAGCACCCGGCGGGTGCAGAACGCCAAGGACGGGCGGTACGGGTACGGCGGCACTCCCCCCACCGGCCGCCGCGTGGTGGCCGAGCTGGAGCCGGCCGGTGGCGGCGACCGGTTCCCGCTGTCGGACCGCCTGTTCGGCCTGACCCGTGGCCCGAAGATCGAGTGGTACTCGGGTGACTTCGCCAAACCCGCCGACATCGCCGCCGCGGCGCTGCCGCATCACCGGGAGGTCCTGGCCGCCTGGGCCCTGCCGACCCTGGCCTCGGTCGCCGACATCGATCAGCGCGGTGCGGGCAAGGCGTTGCCGCTGATCGCCGAGTGCGCGGGCCCGGTCGGGCCGGCCGTCGCCCTGGCCGTGGCCTATGTGCTGGGTGCCCGGGACGAGGCCGACCGGCTGGCCGCCGTGGACGCGTTCCTGATCCTGGCCGCCGGCGACGAGGTCCTGGCCGTGAGCGGCGAACCGTTCGGTGCCGCCGTCGGCGCCGAGATCGGTGACCTGTGCGCCGACGGCACGCTGAAGTTGACCCGGGTGCTGCCCGGTCTCACCGACGCGCATCAGGGCGGTGCCTCGCACGCGGTGTGGCATGTCCTGGCCGCGGCCCTGCCGGTCCTGCTGCCGGTCGCCCCGCGCGGGCTGCCCGACCTGTTGGAACTCGCCACCCTGGTGGCGGGCCGGATCGGTGCCCACGACGAGATCCCGGGCCTGGCCGAGGTCGCCGCGAGGCCCGGCACCTCCCGGGTGACGAAGGAAGCCCGCCGGTTGCGGACGATGCTGGCGGGCTGAGTCGCGGGGCTGCGGTGGGTGCGACATACTTCGGTGTCTCGCTGACCTCCGGGGTCGTGCCCGTCCGGCACGGATCCGGGGATTGGCGGGTTGTCGCCGCCGGGTGTTCCCCTGCCCGGTGGCGCATCGCGTCGCCGGGCAGGGCAGGATCGGCGGCGTTTCCGGTAACTGGGGCATCATGCGAGGAGAGTCGATGAGCCGGGCCCGGCTGGTTTCCTGGTCGCTGCGGCGCCGGGTAGCGGTGCTGTTCACCGTCGCGGGAATCCTGCTGTCCGGTGTCGGCCTGCTGGCCGTGGTGACCGCGGTGGACAGCAACGACAACCTGGACGTGATCCTGAACAAGACCGGCCCGATGCGCCTGGCCGGCCAGGACCTCAGTGCCGCGTACCTGGACCAGGAGACCGGTATCCGGGGGTACGCACTCAGTCGCAAGGCCGAGAACCTGCAGCCCTACCAGGCCGGTCTGCAGACCGAGCAGGACCTGCTCATCCAGCTCGAAACCCTCAACGACGCCAACGGCAACGCCCGGATCCGCACCGACCTGCGGGTGGTCCGGGAACGGGCGGACGCCTGGCGGCGGACGGTGGCCGAGCCGATCATCGTCTCCGTCGAGCGGGGCGAACCGGCGGCGGCCGGGATCGGGACCCGCGAGTTCGACGCCCTGCGGGAGTCGGTGAACCTGTTGCAGGCCGACATCCTCACCCTGCGCAACGCCGCCGTCGACGCGGCCCGCCACACCTCGACCCTGCTGATCGCCCTGCAGGTCGCCACCGCGGTCATCGTCGTGGTGGCCGGTGTCGTGCTGATGCTGCTGCTCGACCGGCTGATCAACCGGCCGGTCACCGATCTCGCGGAGCAGGTGCGCAAGGTCGCCGGTGGGGACTACGAGCGGGCGATCACCAGTTCCGGGTCGCCGGAGTTGCGCGGGCTGGCGGCCGACGTGGACGGTATGCGCCGGCAGATCGCCGCCGAGCTGACCGTGGTCCGGGAGGCGCGGGCCCAGGTCGAGGCGATCAACCTGGAGTTGCAGGCGAAGGCCGAGGAACTGACCCGGTCGAACCGTGATCTGGAGCAGTTCGCCTACGTCGCGTCACACGACCTGCAGGAGCCGCTGCGCAAGGTGGCCAGTTTCTGCCAGTTGCTGCAGCGCCGGTACGCGGGGCAGATGGACGAGCGCGCCGACCAGTACATCAGTTTCGCCGTCGACGGCGCCCAGCGGATGCAGCGGCTGATCAACGATCTGCTGGCGTTCTCCCGGATCGGCCGGATCACCGCCGGGTTCAAGGATGTCGACCTGGACCGGGTGCTGCCCGAGGTGGCGTCGCAGTTGGAGGCCCGGGCCGGTGACGACGCCGACATCAGCTGGGCCGGGATGCCGGTGGTGGAGGGCGAGGAACCGCTGCTCACCACGCTGTTCGTGAACCTGATCGGGAACTCGCTGAAGTTCCGCCGGCCGGACGTGCCGCCGGTGATCCGGACGACCGCGGAACGCGACGGCGACCACTGGCGGATCAACGTCCGGGACAACGGCATCGGCATCGAGCGCGAGTTCGCCGACAAGGTCTTCGTGATCTTCCAGCGGTTGCATCCGCGGGACGCGTACGAGGGCACCGGCATCGGCCTGGCCATCGTCAAGAAGATCGTCGAGTACCACGGCGGCCGGATCTGGCTGGACCTGGACGTCGAGGAGGGCACGTCGATCTGGCTCACCCTCCCGGCCGGCGTGGAACCCCGGGCCGACGAGGAACCCCCGACCGCCGGGGCGTCCGGAGCCACTGGAAAGTCGGCGGCCGCCGGGGCATCCGAAGCCGGTGAGAACCCGGAGACGAAGGCCGGGACAGAAGTGGCGACGGCCTCAGAGAGCTGACTGGACGGCGAGTGCCGTGGCGACGGCCAGCCACGGCACCGCCAGCAGCAGTGCCCCGGCACCGCCCAGCCGGGGGTAGAGCAGGACCCCGACCAGTACGGCGACGGTCGCGATCACGACGGCGGCGCCTTTCAGGGACACCTCCCGCCGGGATGAGGCGGCTGGCCGGCCGCCGGGTGCGGTGGCCGGCCGGCGGGGTTCGTCCCAGTGGGCGATCAAATCGTCGAACGGGTCCGGTTGTTCCATCGTGGCGGTGACGTCGGCGGCCCGGGCCAGGGTGAGACGGTTGCAGATGTCGGTGACGCCGGGTGTGGTCCGGGCGATCTCGGCCGCGGTGATCCGGGCGTGCAGGGAACCGACGGTGCCGATCAGGTTGGCGACCCGGTTCTGCACTTCGACGAGGACGAGTTCGCGTTCGAGCCGTGGATCATCGAGGATCCGTTCGAACACCTCGATGGTGAGCCGGATGTCGGGGCTGCTGGCGGGCCGGGGCCGCCGGTCCTGCCAGGCGTCGTCGAAGGGCTGGGGCCACACGTTGCTCACTCCGTACTGCCGGCGGTCTCGGCGGCGAAGTCTGGTCGGCGGGCGTAGCGATCGGACCACGGTTTCATGACAGGCCGATGACAGGTTCGTGATTATGAGAGTGCACTCTCATAATCAGGTACGGTGCAGTGGTGAACAGGCGAAGCGGTCGTGGGCCGGGCCGTCCCGCTCAGGTGGACACGGCGGAGATCGCCGCCGCGGTGCTCGCCGTCGGGTTCCGGGATCTCACCTTCACCGCGGTCGCCGCCCACCTGCGGATCGGTCAGGCCACCCTCTACCGGCACGCCGCCAACCGCGACGAGCCGGTCCGTCTCGGGCTCGACCTGGCCGTCAGCCGGGTCACCTGGCCGAGTCTTGCGGGGCCGTGGCGGCAGGTTCTCGAACAGTGGGCGCTCGCCGCCTGGCACACCTACGCCCGCTATCCCGGCGCGACCGCCGAGATGAACCGTGGGGTGGTGCCGCATGCGGTGCTGCTGCTCGCCGACCAGCTCGGCGTGATGCTGATCGGCCACGGTTTCCGGCCGGCCGACGCGGTCCTCGCCGTCGACCTGGTCTTCGGCCTGGCCGTCGACAACCGGCGCGGCGTCGACGACCTGTCCCTGGCGATCCGGGCCGACCCGATCGACTGGTTCCGTGGCAGGTTGCGTGTCGTGCTGGCCGGCGTCGACCGCGAGCTGGCTCCGAAAGCTAGCTCTCCCCTCGTACCAGAGAAGGAAGGAACGTCGCGTGAAACCACAGATCCCTCTGCTGCTTCTCGGCTCGGTCTATCCGGGCCGGATGACACCGAGCCCGATCATCGCCCCGCTGGCCCTGCTGGTGCACCCCCGGTTCCGTAGCGTGGCGGCGGTTTCGGCACTGGCCTAAGCCCGGCGGGCACGCTGCCGAAGGGTGGAGGATGGCCGAGAACAGGTTGGCGGACCGGATCGCCGATACGGCGGTCGGCGGCACGGGGGTGCTGGTCGGCGCGTTCCTCGTGTTCTACCTGGGTGACTGGGGGACCGACGGGAAGCGCCAGTTCCTGACCAATCTCGTGCACATCCCGATCGCCCTGATGTACACCGCGGTCGGCCTGCGGATCGTGCTCCGCAGCGGGCGGTCGCACAGTGTGCGCCGGGCGTGGGCGTTCATCACGGCGGCGTTCTTCTGCCGGCTGGTCGCGCAGGCGTCCTGGTTCATCGAGGACTCGGTCCTGGGACACCCGAGATTCCCGGCTTTCGCCGACCACTGGTTCATCGCGTTCGTGCCGTTCATGTTCACCGGCCTGATGATGATGCCCGCCGACCGGCGGTCCCGCATCGACCGGATCAAACTGACGCTCGACGCGCTGATCGTCGCGGCCAGCGCGTTCATCGTGCTGTGGTACCTGCTGATCGGCCCGCTCGTGGTCAACAAGGGGGTGTCGCTCTACCAGAGCCTCTTCTCGGCCGCCCTGCCGGTCGGCGACCTGCTGCTGGTGCTGGCGCTGGCGATGCTGCTGCTGCGCCGCTCCTGGGTCGTCGATCACGCCCTGATCATGCTGGTGGCGGCGGTGACACTGTTCGTGGTCGCCGACATCGCCTACGGGTATCTGCAGCTGCACAGCGGCTACTCCGGCGGGTCCTGGCCGGACCTGTTCTGGGTCTGCGGCGGGTTCCTGCTGGTCCTGGCGGCGCACCGCACCTATCGGCAGACCTACAATCCGCCGGATCCGGCGGCTCGCCGGGCGACGGTCAACTGGCTGCCGTACGGCGCCATCGCCCTGGCTTACGGCATCCTCGGCTACATGGCCCGCGAACAGGGCATCTACCCGCTCGGTGGAATGATCCTCGGGGCCATCCTGCTGACCGCGCTGGTGATCGCCCGGCAGATGTACGTGCTGCGGGAGAACCACGACCTGGCCGTCACCGATCCGCTCACCGGGCTCGCCAACCGCACCCGCATCAACGAGCGGGTCGCCGCGCTGGCCGCCCAGCCACCCCGGGCCGGCCGGTGCTGCGCGGTCCTGCTCATCGACCTGGACCGGTTCAAACCCATCAACGATACGTACGGTCATGAAGCCGGTGACGCGGTCCTGCAGGCGGCCGGGGTGGCGCTGCGGTCGGTGATCCGGACCGGGGACACCGCGGGACGGCTCGGTGGCGACGAGTTCGCCGTCATCCTGCGTGACCTGCCGGACGTGCCGGCCGTCGAACGGGTGGCTCAGCGGGTCGCCGAAGCCCTGCGCACCCCGGTGATCTTCGGGGATCTGGTGCTGTCGGTGGAGGCCAGCATCGGCGTCGCCGTCCTCGGTCACGGCGCCCAGGTCGACGGCGACCAACTGCTGCGGCGGGCCGACCTGGCGATGTACACGGCCAAGCGCTCCGGCCGGTCCCGTTACCAGCTCTACACCCCGGAACTGGACGCCGGCACCCGGGACGCCCGGCTGCGGCAGGCGATCGCCGACGACGAACTGGTGCTGCACTATCAACCGGCTGTGACGATGACCGACGGCTCGATCCGTGGTGTCGAGGCGCTGGTCCGGTGGCAGCACCCCGAGGAGGGTCTGCTGATGCCGGGCGCCTTCATCGGCCTGGCCGAGGAGACCGGCGCGGTGGTTCCGCTCGGTGAGTGGGTGCTGCGCGAGGGCTGCCGGCAGGTCGCCGAGTGGCAGGCCGGGATCGCCGGCGCCGAACGGATCACCCTCAGCGTCAACCTCTCCCCGCAGCAGGTCAAACAGGCCGACCTGGTGGATGCGGTCACCGGCATCCTGGCCGAGACCGGGTTCCCGGCCGACCGGCTGGTCCTGGAGATCACCGAGTCGGTGGTGCTGGAACCGGACGCGCCGACGATCGCCCGGTTGGAGGCGTTACGGGACCTGGGGATCCGGCTCGCGGTCGACGACTTCGGCACCGGCTATTCGGCCCTGAGTTACCTGCAGCAACTGCCGGTCACCATCCTCAAGATCGACCGCTCGTACATCCGGGGCATCGCCGACGACGAACGGGACCGGCGGATCGCCGAGGCGATCGTACGGCTGGGCCTGGCCTTCGACCTGTACGTCGTCGCCGAGGGCGTCGAGACCGCCGAGCAGGCCCGATTGCTCACCGGCATGGGCTGCACCGTCGGGCAGGGCTACCACTTCCACCGCCCGATGCCACCCGACCGGGCCGCCCACGTCCTGGCCGCGGAGCGGGCGAAACTATAGTTTCGGGCATGTTCGAGTTCGAGGACGAGACCACCGAAGCCCCGCGTGACAAGAACCGGCTGGCGGCGATGTCCCGCTCGTTCCTGCTGATGATCGGCCTGGCGACGGTCGCGCTGGCGGCCGCCGCCTTCCTGGCCATCTGGATCATCGACGTGCTGCCCGCGCAGAACCGGACCTGATCCACCGGCGGCCGGCCGTCACCCGGTGAGAGCGGGCAGGGTCACGGTCTGGACCGCTGTGGTGTTGCCGGCCCGGTCGGTGGCGGTGAACTCGAGGGTCTGCGGCTGGTCGTGCAGCGCCCGGGTGAACGGCTCCTGGAAGACACCCCAGAACGTCTCCGCCGTACGCCACTGGACACGGTCCACGCCGGACACCTCGTCGGCCGCGTCCAGGGTCACCTCGACACTGCGGCCCAGCGACCGGACCCGCGCCGACACCCGCGGCGCGGCGGTGTCGACGTCGATCTCGCGGGCGACGTGCACCACGCGGCCGGACACGTCGGTGGCCCGGGCCCGAAGGCGGTGCCGGCCGTCACCGAGAGTCAGGTCCGCCGGTGTCCATTCGATGCCGTCGCGGGAGGTCTCCAGGGACGTGAGGCCCGGGCCCGGCGAGACCACGGTGACCGTGCAGGTCGGCGGCGAGGTGTACCAGCCCGACGACGCCCGCGAACCCGTCACGTCGATTCTGATCACCGGAGCCGCGGATTCCGCACCCGCGTCGGCCGGTAGCTCCCAGACGACCCGGTCTCCCTGGACCGTCACGCCATGATCGCCGGTGCGCACCAGGCCGTTCCGGGAGACGCCGTCCACCGTGCTCGACGACGCGGCGATCAGCACCGCCTCGGCTTCCGAACGGCTGAGCAGCCCGCCCCGAGCCGCCCGCACCACGTTGTGGTGGACCGCGGTGAAGAAGTCATCGATGGTGGCATGGCCACCGTCGGCCCAGAGCGCGCCGATCACCGACCAGCCGTCCTGGTCGCGCCGGTTGGGCACCCCGGGGTCGCTGCCGTGGAACACGATGTCCGCGTCGTCCAGGCGCAGGTAGGCGTGGTAGCGGTGGTCGCCGCCGGACCAGGCCGGTTCGAAGGTGTGCCCGAGCACCGTGACCAGGTCGCCGTCGGTCTCGAACCCGGTGATGCTGCCGTCGAGCAGCCGGGCACCGGCCGGCGCCACCGTAAGTGTGGTCGTCGCGTCGTCGCGGGCCAGTAGCACCGTCGGACCGTGTTCCAGGCTGACCAGTGCCGGATCGTCCGGGGTGGGTACGAGCCGCAGCGGCATCGGCAGGACCAGTGTGACGGTGTCACCGGCCCGGAATTCGCGCTGGATCGTCACGAACCCCCGGTCGTCGGCGGTGATCCGCCGGGGCGATCCGTTGAGCTGGACCACGGCTCCGTCCCGCGCCCACGGCGGGATCCGCAGGTGCAGTGCGATCGACGCGGTGAAGCCGATCTCCAGGGTGATCTGGCCGTCCCGCGGGTAGCGGGTGTCCAGCACCACCTCGCCGTCGACGTCCGCCCAGCTCAGGCGGGACGGCACGTACTGCAGGACGTACAGTTCGCCGGGGCCGGCGAACCAGATCGACTCCTGGTGTTTGACGTGACTCTCCAGGCCGGTGCCGCCGCAGCAGGTGCCGACGTTGTCGTACTCGCGGACCGCGCCCGGGTCGACCGGGTACATGTAGACGACCTCGGGGCTGCTGTCCGAGACGACGTCGGCGCGGGAGCCCACCATGTGGTTGAGCGACGCGCGTTCGGCGTAGTCGGCGTACTTCACGTCCCGGGTGTTGGTGAACAGCCCGCGGGCGATCTTCAGCAGGTTGTACGTGGCGCACGACTCGGCGTTGCGGCGGCCGACGAAACGGGCCACCGCCCCGGCCGGGCCCCACAGTTCGCCCTCGCCGGTGCCGCCGTGGGCGAAGGTGCGGCCGGGGACGATCTGGTCCCACAGGTTCAGCACCGCGTCCAGATAGCGCCGGTCGCCGGTGACCTCGTACTGGGCCAGGTGCCCGACGAGCATCGGCAGGTGCTGGTTGGCGTGCATGCCGTCGAGCACGTCGTGCCCGGCAACCGCCCCGGCCAGCCACGTGTCCATCTCGAAGGCCGCGGCGGCGTCCAGGAACGTCTGCTCGCCGGTGATCCGGTGCAGGACGGTCAGGCTCTCGTTCATGCCGCCGTATTCACCGGCGATGTAGAGCGACCACATCCGCTGCCGCTGGACCCGGTCGACGGCGAGGATGCTGCGCGCCGCCCAGTGACCCATCGCGGTCACCACATCGAGGGCCTGCTTGTTGCCGGTGTGTTGATAGGCGTCGAGCAACCCGGCCATGATCTTGTGGCAGGTGTACCAGGGCGCCCAGATCTCCCCGTACGGCGCGAGGTCCTCAAGTCTGGTGAACTGCCATTCGCCGTACGCGGCCAGAAAGCCGGGATGACTGAACCGCCCGGTGGCGGCCAGCGCTTCCTGGACCTCCGCCAGCCCGGCCACCAGATGATCGGACTTCTCGCGGAACAGCGAAGATCCGGTGGACGCGTGGGCCATGGCCAGCATGGACAGGAAGTGCCCGGCATAGTGGCCACGCAGCAGCGACGCGGTCTGCGCCACGCCCGCCCCCGGATAGTCCGACCCGGACCACGGCTGTTCCTCGGGATGCCCGAAGTCCTCCCAGTTACCCGGCGGCAGCGCGTCCCGGGTGTCCATACCGGCGTTGGCGCGGAACACCGCGAGCACCCGGTCCACCGGGTACACCCGGGCCAGGTGCAGCATCTGCTCCTGGGCACGGGCGTGCACACCGTCGTGCAGGCCGACCTCGCCCAGCGTGAAGAAGGTCATCGTGCGGCCCACTGCTCCAGGCCGGCCGCGTCGATCGGCAGTGCGCCGGACAGCACCTCATGGCCGTTCGCGGTGACCAGCAGGTCGTCCTCCAGCCGCACCCCGATGCCGCGCAGCTCCGGCGGGACGGTCTCGTCGTGGGCGTGGAAGTACAGCCCAGGCTCGACGGTCAGCACCATGCCCTCGCGCAGTGCGGCACCCTGGTAGTCCTCGTACCCCGAGGCGCCGCAGTCGTGCACGTCGAGTCCCAGGTGGTGGCCGATCCCGCAGACGATGTAGCGGCGGTGCTGCTGCCCGGCCGGGGCGAGCGCCTCGTCGACCGAGACCCCGAGCAGTCCCCAGTCGGCGAGGCCCTTGGCGAGGACCTCCATCGAGGCGAAGTGGAAGTCCGAGTACTGCGCTCCGGGGCGCACCTGGGCCATGCCCGCCCGGTGGGAGGCCTCGACCAGGTCGTGGACCCGACGTTGTGCGGGGGTGAATCCGCCGCCGACCGGGATGGTCCGGGTGACGTCGGCGGTGTAGAGCGACCGCGCTTCCACGCCCATGTCCAGCAGCAGCGTCTCGCCGGGCAGGATCGGGCCGTCGCAGCGCACCCAGTGCAGGATCGGCGCGTGTGGTCCGGAGCCGACGATGGTGCTGTAGCCGGGGCCGTTGCCGAAGGTGCGGGCGTACCGGTCGAAGGTGCCCTGCAGCCATCGTTCGCCGAGGTTGTCGCGGATCGCGCGGGGCACCTCGCCGGCGACCGCGGCGAACCCGGCCACGGTGGCGTCGACCGCCGCCCGCATCTGGGTGATCTCCCAGTCGTCCTTGATCATGCGCAGGCCGGAGGCGGCCGTTCCGCCGGTGACGAACGAGGACGGTTCCGCGTACGCCTCCCGGTCCCGCACCGGCAGGTCCAGCGCCGACGACCAGTCGTCGAGTCCGGCCGACGGTCCCACCCACAGTTCGCCGTACGCGGCGCTGGCGAAGAAGTTCCGTTCGCCGGGCCGGGCCGGCGGCGGCATGTAGAGCACCGCGTCGTGGCCGCCGGACCGCGGTGTCATCACCAGGATCGACTCCTCGACCTGGCAGGACGTGGCCCAGACGAAGTCGCTGTCGGCCCGGAACGCGTAGTCGGCGTCGCCGTTGCGGTTCTTCGCCGTCCCGGCCGCGAGCACGATCGTCTCGCCGGGCAGTGCGGCGCTGAGCCGTTCCCGGTGGTCGGCGGCGGCCTTCGCGGCTGCGGCGTCCACCGGTGCGGGCACGTTCCGGGCCGCCCAGCCCTGACCGATCGAGGCCAGGAATCCGGGGCTGTCGTCGGCCAGGCGGGGCGGCTTGGTTCCGGCCCAGGCGGGGCGGGGCTGCGTCACTGTCGTTCTCCTCCTCGGTCGCGGACCATCTCGCGCAGGTGGGTGAAGGCCCGTCCGCTGCCGATGCCGTCGTGTTCGAACTCGTTGGTCACCCAGGCCCGGCTGTTGCCGAGGCGGGCGAGGGTGGTCAGTTGCAGTCCCTCGTCAACGAACACGTCATCGAAGTAGACCACCGCGGCCAGCGGGACTTCGTTGTCGGCCAGCCGTTCGGTGTCGTAGAGCGATGTCCAGGTCCGTATCTCGGCCAGTTCGGCCATCGCGGCGGCGAACGGCCGCAGGGCCCGGACCTCCTGGAACATCCACGGGAAGGCCATCTCGGTGGTGAACAACAGGGGTCGGCGGTCGGTGCCGAACTCCGGACGACGGTCGCGTTCGCGCTGCGCGGACCAGCGGAACGGGCCGTTGACGCCGTCGCCGTAGATGCTCTCCTGCAGGGTCCAGAACAGTGGGTTGGCCTCGTTCGACGTCTTCGTCAGAATACTCTCCAGGAAGCCGCCGGTCAGGTGCCCGCGGGGCGAGAACGCCTCGGCGACCAGCCAGTGCAGGCGCAGGTGACCGCCGCCGAAGCCGAGGTCACCGCCGAGAGTCTGGAAGCGCCGGACCGACAGCGGCGATCCGTCGGGCAGCAGCACGTCGCCGGCGGCGAGCCGGTCGGCGATGGCCGACACGGTGTCCACGTCCTGCGGGTAGCGGCGGTAGAAGTCGGCGGTCTTGTCGGCGGCTCGGGTGAAGGTGCGCCGGTAGACCTCGTCGGGGTCGGGGGGCAGGCCGGGGATGCCGCCGCAGACGTAACACGCGGTCAGTGCCTCCGGCGCGACCGAAAGGTAGGTCAGGGTGAGCCATCCGCCGTAACTCTGGGCCAGCGTCGCCCACTTCTTCGACCCGTAGCTCGTACGCCGGACGTGCTCGAGGTCCCGCACGATGGAGTCGGCACGGAACTTGAGCAGGTATTCCGCTGCCGCCGCCCCGGTCGGGAACTCGGCGATCACCGTGCCGTCGATCGGGGTGCTGCGCCCGGTGCCGCGCTGGTCGACCAGGACCACGCGGTAGTCGGGCAGGGCTTCGGCGAGCCAGCCGTTCACGGCGGGCGGTCGCGGGTTGGCGCCGCCGGGGCCGCCCTGCAGGTAGGTGAGCAGCGGCAGGTCGTCGTGGCGTCGGTCCGGGTCGGCCAGTTCCCGGACGAAGACCTCGATGGTCCCGGCTGTCTCGTCCGACCAGTCCAGCGGGACCGGCACGGTGTACTCCCGGACCCATGCGCCGGGAATGGGGTATTCGATGGTCATCGGGCTGCTGCTTTCGCCCGCCGTGCGGCCTCCCACTCAGGGCGGATCCGCGGGACGGCGGCTAGTAGTCTGCGGGTGTACTCGTGTTTCGGATCGCCGAAGACCGCGTCCCGCTCCCCCGCCTCGACGATCTTACCGGCGGTCATGACCGCGACCGAGGTGGCGATCTGCCGGACCACGGCCAGGTCGTGGGCGATGAACAGGCAGCCGAAGCCCTCCTCGGCCTGCAGGTCGCGCAGCAGGTTGATGATCTGTGCCTGGACCGACACGTCGAGGGCGGAGACCGCCTCGTCACAGACCAGCACCCGGGGGCCGATAGCCAGGGCGCGGGCGATGCCGATGCGCTGGGCCTGCCCGCCGGAGAACTGGGCCGGGTAACGGTCGAGCCAGTCGGGGTTGAGGCCGACGCGGTCCAGTAGTGACCGGGTGAAGTCGCGGGACCCGCCCGGGATGTCCCGCTGCTGGTAGAGCAGGGGAGCGGTGACGATGCGCTCGACGGTGTGCCGGGGGTTCAGTGACGAGAACGGGTCCTGGAAGACCACTTGCACGGTCCGGCGTACTCCGGCGAGGTCTTTGCCTTTGCGGGTGGTGACGTCCTGGCCGTCCAGCTGGATGCTGCCGGAGGTGACGTCGAGGAGCCGGGCGGCCAGCCGGGCGGTGGTCGACTTGCCGGAGCCGGACTCGCCGACCAGGGCCAAGGTCTGTCCGGCGTGCAGGTCGAAGGACACGCCGTCGACCGCGGTGAACAGCTTCGCGGGTGTGAACAGCCCGGCCGTGCCGGCCACCGGGAACTGTTTGACCAGGTCGCGGACGCTCAGCAGGAGTTCGCCGGTCATGGGTGTCCTCCGAGGGTACGCAGGTCGCCGATCGTGTCGTCGATGCGCGGGACGGCGTCCAGCAGCGCCTGAGTGTAGGGATGCCGGGGATCGGAGAAGATCTGCTCGGTGGTGCCGGTCTCGACCACGTCGCCGTAGCGCATCACCACGACGGTGTCGGCGACCTCGCTGACCACTGCCAGATCGTGGGTGATCATGATGAGGGCGGCGCCGGTGTCCCGGCGGACCTCGGCGAGCAGGTCGAGGATCTGGGCCTGCACGGTGACGTCCAGGGCGGTGGTCGGCTCGTCCGCGATGATCAGCTCGGGTTCGGTGCTGAGCGCCATCGCGATCATCACGCGTTGCCGCATGCCGCCGGAGAACTGGTGCGGGTAGTCGTCGACGCGCCGCCCGGCCTCCTTGATGTGCACCCGTTCCATCGCCTCGATCGCCACCCGGCGGGCGGCGCGGCGGCTCACGCCGGAGCGGTGCGACCGGTACGCCTCGGCGATCTGGGTGCCGACGGTGTAGTAGGGGTTCAGCGACGACAGTGGGTCCTGGAAGATCATCGCGATCCGGTCGCCGCGGATCGTCCGCATCCGGCGTTCCGGCAGGCCCCGCAGTTCGATGCCGTCGAAGACGATGCTGCCGGTGCGCCGCGCGCCCTTGGGCAGCAGGTCCATCACGGCGAGGCTGGTCATCGACTTGCCGGAGCCGGACTCGCCGACGATGCCGAGCGAGCCGCCCTTCGGCAGTTCGAAACCGAGCCCGTCGACCACTGTCGTGTCGCCGAACTTCACGGTCAGGCCGTTCACCCGCAGAAGGCTCATGATGTCGCTCCTGCCCGGACCCGTGGGTCGATCGCGGAGTAGAGGAGGTCGACCGCCATGTTGCCGACCACGACGAAGAACGCGGCGAGCAGGGTGACCGCCATGATCACCGGCTGGTCGTTCTTGGTGATCGAGTCGGCGGCAAGTTTGCCGACGCCGTTGATGCCGAAGACCGTCTCGGTGATCAGCGCGCCGCCGAGCAGGCCGGCGAAGTCCATGCCGGCGATGGTGACGATCGGGGTGAGCGCCGGCCGCAGCGCGTGCCGCCGCCACACCAGGTGTGGTCGCAGGCCCTTGGCCCGGGCGGTGCGCACGAAGTTCTCGCTCAGGGTGTCGATCACGTTGGCCCGGGTGAGCCGGGTGTAGGAGGAGGCGTACCCGACGGCCAGGACGGTCCACGGCAGGATGAAGTTGAGGAACCACTGGGCCGGGTCGTCGGCGAACGGGACGGCCTGCGGGAAGGGCAGCCACTGGAGCTGAACGACGAAGACGTACTGCAGGGCCAGGGCGAGGACGTAGTTCGGGACCGACATGCCGCCGAGGGTCAGCGCGGTGATGAACCGGTCGGCGAAGCGGCCCTCCCGGACCGCGCTGATCAGACCGCCGATCACGCCGGCGAGCAGCCAGAGCACCGCCGCGCCGACGGCCACCACGGCCGTCACCGGCAGGCGCTGCACGATCATGTCGGTGACGACCTGCGAACTCTGGAACGAGTAGCCCAGGCAGGGCGCCGAGCAGTGCACCGCGCCGTAGTCACGGCCGGTGAACAGGCCCTGCAGGAAGTGCAGGAACTGTGCCAGGAAAGGATCGTCCAGGCCTAGGTTGGCGCGGATCTGGTCGATCCGTTCCGGGGTGCAGGTCTTGCCGCAGATCTGCACCGCCGGGTCCGGCGACAGCAGGAAGAAGACCATGTAGGTGAACAGGCACACCATGAACAGGACGAAGAGCATCCCGAGTACCCGGTGAACGAGGTAGCGGGTCATGTCAGCGCCCTCCGGGATCGACAGCCGACCGCACACGGTCACCGAGGACCATGAAGGAGAGCACCAGCAGGGCGAGGAACGTGCCCGGCACCAGGAAGTAGCTGGGGACGACGGAGTACCAGCCGACCGAGCTGGAGATCATCTGTCCCCAGGACGGGGTGGGCGGCACCACGCCGACACCGAGGAAGGAGAGTCCCGCCTCGGTGCCGATGTAACCGGGCACCGCCAGGGTGACCATCACCAGGATGGTGGAGCGCAGGTTCGGCAGGATCTCGGTGAAGACCAGCCGGGTCCGGGATGCCCCGGAGGCGAGGGCGGCCTCGACGAACTCGCGCTGTTTCAGCGACATGGTCTGCGCCCGCACGATCCGGGCCAGGTACGGCCAGCCGAACACCGAGATGACCAGTACCAACAGGTACTGCCGGTTGTCGGCGGGCAGCGCGGAGAGCACCGCGATCATGAAGATCAGGGCGGGGAACGCCATCAGGAACTCCATGAGCCGCGAGATCACCATGTCGGTACGTCCACCGAAGTATCCGGCGAGCAGGCCGAACACCACCCCGAGCACGGTCGTCAACGCCGTCGCGCTCACCGCGATGAGCATCGAGGCACGGGCGCCGTAGACGATCCGGGCGAAGATGTCCCGGCCGCTCTGCGGTTCCACGCCGAGCCAGTGCTCCGCGGAGATGCCACCGGCCGGCCCGAGCGGGATGCCGCCCAGATTCGGGTCGATCGCGGTCTGATCGAAGTCGTACGGTCCCCAGCCGCTGACGCGGACGATGAGCGGCGCGAACAGCGCCATCAGGACGACGATGCCGATGTAGGTGAGGCAGGCGATGGCCGACGGGTCGCGCAGCAGGACGTGCCAGACGCTGCGGCGGGGGTCCGGGGCCGCCACGAGGGCGCCGGTGTCCGGCGCTCCCGCGGCTTCCAGTTCGGTGGACGATATCGACACGGTCAGGTCAGCCCTTCGACGCGTCCTTGAGACCGATGATGGCGTAGTCCTGGTCGCCCTGCGGCGCCACCAGACCGGCCACGTTCGATCCGGGCAGGTAGATCCGGTTCTCCACGTTGACCGGGACGACCGGCGCCAGCTCCATGATCTTCTGGTCCAGTTCGCCCCAGGCCTTGTTGGCCTCGGCGAGGTCGGTGAGCGCCTTGATCCGGTCGATCTCGGCGTTCACCGTGACGTCGTTGAGCTGGGCCAGGTTCTGGTTGCCCTTGTCGGTGATCTGCCGGCCGTCGAACAGCGGCGGCAGGAACGTCGACGCGCTGGACGCCCAGTCGGGGCACCAGCCGGTGATCGCGGCATCGTGCTGCTGCGACGGGGTGGCGATCGTCTCGTAGTAGGTGGCGGCGTCGATCACGTTGAGCTTGACGTCGATTCCGACCCGCTTGAGGCTCTGCTGGATCGCCTCGCCCTGGGCCTGTGCCACCGGACGGGTCCGGATGTCCAGGGTCAGGGTGAAGCCGTTCGGCAGCCCGGCCTCGGTGAGCAGCGCCTTGGCCTTCTCGATGTCACCGGTGTTCCCGGTGCTCGGGTACAGGTCGTAGTCGGCGTGCCCGGAGACGTTGGACGGGATGATCGTCGAGGCGATGGTGGCGAACTGGTTGCCGCCGGTGGCGTTGAGCAGCGAGGTCTTGTCCACCGCCAGGTTGATGGCCTGCCGGACGCGGACGTCGCTGAGGTTCTTCTTACTGGTGTTCAGGCCGACATAGGTCAGGCAGGTGGACGGGGCCTTGACCACGCGGTCCTGCAGCTGCGGGGTCTGCAACCGGGCGATGGTGGCGGTCTGCACCGAACCGGCCATCGCGTTGACGTCGGCGCCCTGACCGGCGATCAGTCGCTCGTCGATGGTGGCGCCGTCGATGCCGATCGCGAAGTTCCAGGCGTCCGGGTAGGCCTTGCGCTCGGTGTCGGTGGCGGCGTCCCAGTTCGGGTTGCGCTTGAGCTTGATCGTGCTGCCCGGGGTGAAGGTGTCCAGGTCGTACGGCCCGGACGCGACGATGTCGTTGATGAACGTGGTGCCGGCACCGGTTCCGACCGGGAAGGGCACCGCGCTGGGCATCGACAGGACCGCGTCGAATTCCGGGAACGGCGCCTTGAGCTTGAAGACCACGGTCTTGTCGTCCGGGGTCTCGATGGCCGGGTTCTCCCCGGACTGGTACGGGCCCTGGTAGGTGGCCGGGGTGGCGAGCAGCTGGCGAAGGTAGGGCGCGCCGATGCCGATCTCCGGGTCCCAGGCGCGGCTGATGCCGAACTTGACGTCCTGGGCCGTGATCGGTGCGCCGGTGTCGAACTTGACCCCGTCCTTGATCTTGTACGTCCAGGTCAGCCCGTCCGCGGACACCTGACCGAGGCCTTCGGCCAGGTCGGGCACCATCGCGTTGGGGTCGGCGGCGTCGTTGGCCGCCTTGGTGATCAGCGTGCGGTAGACGAGGCGGTAGAACGCGTTGACGCCGCCGTCGAAACCGCGGGCCGGGTCGAGGTACGAGAAGTCGGTGGTCTGCAGGACGGTGACGGTGCCGCCCTTCACCGCCGTGCCACCCGACGCGTTGCCGCTGGTGGAGGGCGAGGCGCCGCCGGAGCAGGCCTGCAGGGCCAGAACGGAGACCGTCAGCCCGGCCAGGGCGATCGGGGGTTTGGTTCGCTTCAAGGGGGTTCTGCCTTCCTCAGAGGGCGCAGACGACGGATCGTGGGCGCACCATGCGGGGTCGGACCGTCCGCGGCGGCGCGTTCGCCAGCCGGCGGAAGTGCCGGATCATTGCGACCCCGGTCACTGGAAGTGAACAGTAGTATGTCACACATCGCTCGTGAAAGGTCCCGCGAGACTTTTTACCTACTGGAGATCAAATTCTTGCGGCGGTACGGTGCCCGAACAGCGAGAAGGCCGGTCACCGTGACGGTGACCGACCTTCTGACCAGGGGTTTCAGTCCTCTGCGCGCCCGCTCCACCAGCCCAGCACGTGCCCGATGTGCGCGTTCATCAGTGTTTCGGCACCCCGGCCGTCCCGTGCTTCGAGCAGGTCGATCAAGCTGTGGTGCTCGGCTGCCGACCGGGCCAGTTCGGCCGTCCCGATCATGTCGGCCAGCCCCACCATCCGGGTCTGCTGCCGCAGGTCCTTGACCAGCTCGACCAGCCGCCGATTGCCGTGCAGATCGAGCAGCCGCAGGTGGAAGACCAGGTCGGCGGCCAGGTAACCGGACAGGTCGGCGGCCGCCGCGGCGTCCACGATGTCCTGCGCCTTCACCCGGAGCCCGGCGGCCTGCTCGGGCTGCAGGGTCCGGGCGATCTCCCGCATCGGCGGGCTCTCCAGTTGCTGCCGGATCCGCACGATCTCCCAGAGGTCCTGCTCACTGACCTCGGTGACCCGGAAACCCTTGTTGCGCACCACGTCGACGAACCCGCGTTTCTGCAGGTTGAGCATCGCTTCCCGGACCGGCGTGGCGGACACGCCGAACCGGGCGGCGAGCGTCGGCGCGGTCACCAGGGTGCCCGGCGCGAGCTCTCCGGAGACGATCGCGGCCGAGACCGCGTCCTCGACGGTGCCCCGCAGGCTGACGCCCACATCGACCGGCCCGATGACCGACGAACTCACCGGCTACCCCTCCATCTGTAAAATGTCACACTGCGCAGATTCGCTCAGCGAACACAGAGTACGGCACTCAGCGGTTCCGCAATTCCGGCGGCAGTACCGAATCCGGTGCCCCTTGGAACGCGACCGGCCGCTGCCACCGGCTGATCGCCGCCAGGCCGACCGACGTCGACGCCGGTGCCGTGCTGGCCGGGTACGGGCCACCGTGCTGCTGGGCGCCGGAGACCGTCACCCCGGTCGGCCAGTCGTTCCAGACGATCCGGCCGGCCGTGTCGGCGAGCACGTCGGCGACCTCCACGGCCACCGCGTCGTCTCCCGAGCTGTGGCCCTGGATGGTGCCGGTGAGTTGGCCGGGAACACGTCGCAGCACCTCGAGCAGCTCGTCCTGAGACGTGTAGCCGACCACCAGACCGGCCGGGCCGAACATCTCGACGTCCAGCACCGCCGGATCGGCGATCACGTCGGCGGCGGCCACGTTCAGCACGCTGGACCGGACCCCCTGGTCGTTGGCCGGGCTCTCGGCGGCCACCCGTACCCCCTGGTGGGCACCCACCTCGGCCACCGCGGCGGCGAAACCCTCCTCCAGGCCCGTGGTCAGCATCCGGCCGGGGACCGGCAGGTCCACCGCCTTGAGGAAGCCGTCCGGGTCCGGGACCAGCACCACGCCCGGGTTGGTGCAGAACTGCCCGGCGCCCAGGGTGAGCGAGCCGACCCAGCCCTCGGCCACCGCCGCGCCCCGCTCGGCCCAGGCGGCCGGTGTGACCACCACCGGGTTGACGCTGCCCAGCTCACCGTAGAACGGGATCGGCTCGGGACGGGCCGCCGCGATGTCGAACAGCGCCCGGCCGCCCTTGGTCGAGCCGGTGAACCCGACCGCCTTGATCCGCGGGTCCCGCAGCGCCTCCAGTGACGCCTCCACCCCCTCGATCAGCGCGAACGCGCCGTCCGGGGCGCCGGCCTCGGCAAGAGATTCGACAACCACCCCGGCCGTACGACGGGAGAGCAGCGGATGTCCGGGATGTGCCTTGACCACCACCGGGCAACCCGCGGCCAGCGCCGAGACGGTGTCCCCACCGAACACACTGAACGCGAACGGGAAGTTGCTCGCCGCGAAGACCAGCACCGGGCCGATCGGCACGACCGTGCGGCGCAGGTCGGGACGCGGGCCCATGCCCCACTCCGGGTCCGCTTCGTCCATCCGTACCGGAAGAAGCTCCCCGGACCGCAGACCTTGGGCGAACAGCCGGGCCTGGAACGTGGTGCGTTTGAGCTCCCCGGTCAGCCGCGGCAGCGGCAGGTGGGTCTCCCCCGCCGCGATGCCGATCAGCTCCTCGGCCGCGGCGTCGAGGGCCGAGGCCACCGCTTCCAGCCAGTCCGCTCGCTGCTCCGGGGTCGACCGGCGCAGGGGGACACGGGCGGCGTGTGCGGCCGCGATCGTCATGAACACTCCTTCTAGAACTCGAAACCTGCCGGGTACGGGTCGGTCGGGTCCAGCATGTACTGCCCGATCCCGGTCACCCATGCCCGGCCGGTGATGGTGGGCAGCACCGCCGGGATGTCGCCCACCGTGGTCTGCCCCACCAGACGGCCGGTGAACCGGCTGCCGATGAAGGACTCGTTGACGAAGTCCGCGCCGATCGGCAGCTCACCGCGGGCGTGCAGCTCGGCCATCCGGGCCGAGGTGCCGGTGCCGCACGGCGAACGGTCGAACCAGCCCGGGTGGATGGCCATCGCGTGCCGGGACAGGACGGCGTCGGAACCGGGCGCGAGGAACTCGACGTGGTGACACTGGTCCACCCCGTCGATGGTCGGGTGTTTCGGCGGCGCGGTCGTGTTGATCGCGTCCATGATCGCCAGACCGGCCTTGAGGATCTCGTCCTTGTGCGCCCGGTCGAACGGCAGGCCGAGCGCGTCCAGCTCGACCATCGCGTAGAAGTTGCCGCCGAACGCCAGGCTGTACGGAACCGTGCCGTAGCCGGGCACCTCGACCGTGACGTCGAGGCGCTCGCAGTACGACGGGACGTTCTCCAGGGTGACGCTGTCAGCGTGCCCGTCGCTGACCGCGACCCGGGCGACCACCAGACCGGCCGGGGTGTCCAGGCGGATCGTGGTGACCGGCTCGACCACCTCGACCATCCCGGTCTCCACCAGCACGGTGGCCACCCCGATGGTGCCGTGCCCGCACATCGGCAGCAGCCCGGACACCTCGATGTAGAGCACGCCGAAGTCGGCGTCCGGGCGGGTCGGCGGTTGCAGGATCGCCCCGCTCATCGCCGCGTGCCCGCGGGGTTCGGTGACGAGCAGGCGGCGCAGATGGTCCAGGTGCTCGATGAAGTGCAACCGCTTCTCGTTCATGGTCGCACCGGGGATGACGCCGAAACCGCCGGTCACGACCCGGGTCGGCATGCCCTCGGTGTGCGAGTCGACGGCGGAGAACAGCCGCGCCGCCCGCATGTCAGGCCGCCACCGCTCGGTACTTCTCCAGTGCCGCGACCGCCCGTTCGGTGTCCGCGGTGACCTGGGCGTGGTGGTCGGCGATCAGCGGGCCGCGCGGCGGGCGGCACGGGCCGCCGTACCGGCCGACGAGGTCCATGCTGAGCTTGATGGCCTGTACGAACTCGACCCGGGAGTCCCAGCGGAACACCGCTACGAGGTGCTTGTACAGCTCGCGGGCCTCCAGGAACCGGCCGGCCAGCATGTGCTCGTAGATCTCCACCGACTCAGCCGGGAAGACGTTCGGGAAGCCGGCGAACCAGCCGACCGCACCGTCGGCCATCAGCTCGAACAGCACGTCGTCGGCGCCCGCGACCACGTCGATGTCGCAGAGTTCCTTGATCTCGAAGAGCCGGCGGACGTCGCCGCTGAACTCCTTGATCGCGGAGATGTTCGGCAGCTTGGCGATCTCGGCGACCAGGTCGGGACGCAGGTCGACCTTGGTGTCGATCGGGTTGTTGTAGATCATGATCGGCAGGCCGACCTCGCTGAGCTTGGCGTAGTGCTCGATGACCTGCGAGTCGTTGGCCCGGTACATGGTCGGCGGCAGCGACAGCAGACCGTGCGCGCCGTCCTCGGCGGCCAGCTCGGCCCAGTGCTTGGCCTGGTGCCAGCCCGGACCGTGCACACCGGCGACCACGACACCGCGATCACCGACCGTCTCCACGGCCACCTGGATGACCTTGCGGCGCTCCGCGTCGGTCAGCGACGAGTACTCGCCCAGCGAGCCGTTCGGGCCGACACCGCGGCAGCCGTTGCTGATCAGCCAGTCGCAGTGCTCGGCGAACTTGTCGTAGTCGACCTCGAGACCGGCCGGCGCGGACGGGTTCTCCTTGTAGGGCAGCGCGGTGGCGACGATGACTCCGCGAAGATCGGTGGGCTCGGGGCTCATCCGGCGTCCTCTCCGGTGATGGCGAGTTCCCCCAGTCTGAGGGGAACCGCGAGGGGGCGGTTAGCGGTCCGGCCGGCGTCGAGCAGGCCGTCCGGTCCCGGGACGGCCTGCTCGAGAATCTCCTCGGCGGACCGTCCACAGGTGCGGCCCTGGCAGATGCCCAGGCCCGCGCGGGTGGTGAGTTTGAGGGAGCGCAGTCCGCGGGACCCGGTCATCCGGGCGGTGTCGCGGAGCTCTCCGGCGGTGACGTCCTCGCAACGGCAGACCACTGTGGTGTCGTCCACCCAGGCCTGCCAGCCGGGACGGATGCCATGGGCGGCCTCCAGCCGCCCGGCGAACTCCCGGAAGACGGCTCGTCTCCGGACCGCCGCCGGTGGGGGCTGTCTCCCGGCGGCCGCGGCCCCGGCGATCTCCCCTTCGGCCAGGGCCAGGTCGACGCCGCCGATGCCGGTGAGTTCACCCGCGCTGAACACACCGGGGACGCTGGTCTGTTGATTCCGATCAGTCTCGACCATGTCGCCCGCGAGCGCGCAGCCAGCGGAGATCGCCAGTTCGGTGCGGGGGACGAAGCCGTGACTGACGCAGAGCGCGTCGGTGACGATCCTCGTCTCGGTGCCGGGGATCGGGGACCAGTCCGGGTTCAGCCTGGCCACGGTGACTTCCTCGACGCGGTCGGTGCCGTGCGCGGCGATCACGGCACTCGCCACCCGGTAAGGAATCCGATGCTTGGCCAGGTCGGCGACATATCCGACCAGCTCGGCCGCTTTGGCGTTCGCTTGCGCCAGTCGCCACCCACGGGTGCCCCAACCCTGGCTGATCTGCGCCCATCCGGCCGCCTCGACCACCCCGGCGACCCGCGCGCCGACCCGGACCAGGCTGGAGACGACCGGTAGCAGGAACGGGCCCGCGCCCGCCACCAGCACGTTCTTGCCGACCGTGACCCGCTCGCCCTTGGCCAGGGCCTGGGCCGCGCCCGCGGTGAAGACACCGGGCAGGTCCCAGCCCGGAAACGGCAGCGTCCGTTCATGCGCCCCCGTGGCGATGACCAGAGCTGACGGAACGAACGTTCTTGCCACCCGGCGCTGCCCGTCGGCCGCACCGATCATCACGTGCACCAGCGGCGGCTGTCCGTCCCGCCGGTCCACCGACCAGACGTGACCGTTCAGGATCAGCTCCACGCCGGGATCGTCGCGCACTGCCGACCGCATGGTCCGGAACTTCTCCCAGCCGTGGTGCAGCGTGTGCTCGTCGGCGGTGGCCCGGGAGTCCGGCAGGTGCCGCCAGTACTGTCCGCCGACGTCGTCGCCCGCCTCGATCAGGACGACCCGGGCGCCCCGGCGGCGCGCGGCGAGCGTCGCGGCCATCCCGGCCGGGCCACCACCGATCACGACGACCGTCTCAGGCATGGTCGTCCTCCTGGAACTCGATGCGGTCGCCGTCGGCCACCCGGCGCTGGCAGGCGCGAACGTCCCGCAGGTCGTTGACCACCACCAGGCAGTCGAAGCAGACGCCGATGCCACAGAACACCCCGCGCGGCTTCCCGCTGCGGCTGGTGCGCCAGGCGATCCGGCCGCCGGACATCAGCACTCCGGCGACGGTCTGGCCCTGTTCGGCCTCGACCTGCTCGCCGGCCACCTGAACTCGGATGTTCACAGCTCTCCCTCCAGAGCGGGCCGGTCGAGCCGGAACTCGTTCTCGGTGACTCTCTCGAAGATCAGGTCCGCCATCAGGTCGGCGGTGGCCAGGCTCAAGCCGATGCCGGCGCCCTCGTGACCGGTGGCGTGCCACAGTCCGGGCAGCCGCGGGTCCGGCCCGATGATCGGCAGGTGATCCGGCACGAACGGGCGGAACCCGCCGTAGGCCCGCATCACCTGGGCGTCGGCCAGGAACGGGAAGAGCAGCAGGGCCTTGGCGGCCAGGACGGACAGCACCCGCGCCTCGATCCGGTCGTCGAACCCGCGGCGCTCGCGCGACGAGCCGATCAAGACGGTGCCGGCCGCGGTGGACTCGACCACGCTGGAGACCTGCAGGTCGGCCGATCCCGAGCCGACCGCGCCCACATAGTCGGCGTCGTACACCTTGCGGTGGATCCGGTGCGGCATCCGTGCGGTGACCAGCACGGTGCCCCGGCGCGGGCGGACCGGCAGCGTCACCCCGATCCGGTCGGCGACCGCGCCCGACCAGGGACCGGCCGCCACGATCACCAGGTCGGCGTGCAGTGGTCCGCCGGTGGTCCGCACGCCGGTCAGCCGACCGCCGGTCACGATGCCGCCGGTGACCTCGACCTGCTGGCGGACCTCGGCGCCATGCCGGCGGGCCGCGGCGAGCAGGGCCTCGGTGGCGATCACCGGCTGGATCTGGGCGTCCTGCGGGTAGAAGACCGCCGCGGTGAGGTCACGGGTCAAATCGGGTTCGAGGTCGTGCGCCCGGACGTCGTCGACGACCTCGGCGGTCACCCCGGCACCACGCTGGGTCCCGGCGAACTCCAGCAGCGCCGTCGCGCCGGTGCCGGTGGTGGCCACGACCAGGCCGCCCTTGTGGTCCAGCTCCAGATCAGGGAACCCGGCCGGCAGCTCGTCACGCAGCTCTTCGCGCACCCGGTCCCACGCGGTCAGCGACCGCTGGGTGAGCCGCAACTCGGCGCCGGGACCCTTGTCGGAGACGAGGATGTTGCCCTCCCCGCTCGCCGAGGTGCCGCCCGCCGTCGCGCCGCGATCGACCACGACGACGCCGCAACCGGCGCGGGCCAGCACCCGGGCGATCGCAGCACCGACGATGCCGGCCCCGACGACGAGAACCTGAGGAGCAGTGGACACCGCTGTACTATGTCACATGCCTTCGCTACAGGGAATGGATAGCGCCCATTCACCCCCGTTCGCAGTTGCCACCTGGGTTTCTTCCCGCACAGGAAGCCCGTCTGTAACATTTCACTGTGCTTCAACTCCCCGATGGGCGTCCCGCACCACCGGCTGGCCCTGGTGCCGAACGCCAGCGCCGGTGCGAGCGCCGTCCTGGGCAGCGTCGACCTTCCGCCGGGCGGGGAGATCCTGGTGACCGACCACGGATACGGGGCGGTCACGATGGGAGCCGAACGCCGAGGCCTTCGCCGACCGCTGCGTCCCCACCCTCACCGCATGGTCTTCGGTGCGGTGACCCGGACCGGCTCTAGCCGACGGTGCGGATCAGTTTGCGGTTGACGAACTCCTCGATGCCGAAGCGGCCCAGTTCGCGGCCGAAACCGGAGCGCTTCACACCGCCGAAGGGCAGTTCGGCGCCTTCGGCTCCGACACCGTTGATGAAGACCATGCCGGTGTCGAGGTGGTCGGCGACCCGCAGGGCCTGCGCCGGGTCGGTGGTGAAGACATAGGACCCGAGGCCGTACGGGGTGTCGTTGGCGATCTCCACGGCCTGCGCCTCGTCGGCGGCCCGGTAGACGATCGCGACCGGCCCGAACAGTTCCTCCGGGAAGTCGGTGACACCGGTCAGGACACCCGGCGGGTACCAGGCGCCGTCCCGGGAGCCGGCGGTCTCCAGCGTGGCCCCGCCGGACACCGCGGTGGCGACCTGCGACTCCAGCCGGGACGCGGCGGCCGCCGAGGACAGCGGCGCGGGCGGGGTGGCCAGCACGGCCGCGGTGAACCGGGGCAGGAACTCGTCGTACAGGTCCCGGTGCACGATGAACCGCTTGCCGGCGTTGCAGGCCTGCCCGGTGTTGTCGAGCCGGGCGGCCACCGCCGCCGCCACGGTGGCGTCGAGGTCGTCGCTGCTCAGCACGATGAACGGGTCGGAGCCGCCGAGTTCCAGGACGACCTTCTTCAGGTGCCGGCCGGCGATCTCGGCGACCGCCGCCCCGGCCCGTTCCGAACCGGTCAGCGAGACACCCTGCACGCGGGGGTCGGCGATGACCTGCTCGATCTGCTCGTTGGTGGCGAACACGTTGACGTAGGCGCCGTCCGGGAAACCGGCGTCCCGGAAGATGTCGGCGAGCAGGGTCGCCGAGGCGGGGCATTGCGGGGCGTGTTTGAGCACGATGGTGTTGCCGGCCGCCAGGTTCGGTCCGGCGAACCTGGCGACCTGGTAGGCGGGGTAGTTCCACGGCATGATCCCGAGGAGTACGCCGAGCGGGCGCCGCTGGACGACCGCCGAACCCGCACCCTCGAGCAGTTCGATCTGCTCGTCGGCGAGGAACGACGCGGCGTTGTCGGCGTAGTACTGGTAGATCGACGCGGAGAAGTCGACCTCACCGAGGGCGTCGTCGAGCGGTTTGCCCATCTCCCGCCGGATCGCCTCGGCCAGTTCCTGGCGCCGTTCGGTGTGCAGGGCGGCGACCCGGCCGATCAGTGCGGCCCGGGTGGCGACGGGCACGGTCCGGGCCCACGTCACGAACGCGTCATGGGCGTGCCCGACGGCCGCGGTGACCTCGGCGTCCGAGGCGGTCGGGAACGACGCGACTAGTTCCCCGGTCGCCGGGTCGACGACTTCGTAGCTGCTCACGACGGATCTCCACTCAGGTGTTCGTGGACGGCGAGCCACTGGTCGCCGTCGTGCCGGAAGACGATCGTCTCGCGTTCGGTGAGGGTCTGCTCCGCACCGTCGGAGAACACGATCGTTCGTACGCTATGGGTGAAGATCGCGGTATCGCCGTAGACACGCATGTCCTGGTCCGAGGACGTGCACGACAGGACCCGGAATCCGTCACTCTCCCACCCGTACCACAACTGCTCGTAATCGGACCGCGACCGCAACAGCCCCGGCGTCGTGTGGAACAGGAACGTCGCGTCCCCGGCGAAGCAGGCGAAATAGCCGGCGGTGTCGTGGGCGGCGAACGCGGCGAGGAGCCGGTCGGCGGCTTGCTGTGGGGTCACCGGGCACTCCTGGGTGCGAGGGCGGACAGGATCTCGTAAACCGTGTGAGCCGCGGCGATGCCGGTGATCTCGGCGTGGTCGTAGGCCGGTGCGACCTCGACGACGTCCGCGCCGACCAGGTTGAGCGTGCCGAAGCTGCGCAGCACGGCGAGCAGTTCCCGGCTGGTCATGCCACCGGCCTCAGGGGTGCCGGTGCCGGGTGCGAACGCCGGGTCGAGCACGTCGATGTCGATCGACAGGTAGACCGGGCGGTCCTGGACCCGGTCGCGGATGCGCTCGGCGATACCGCGGGCGCCCAGGTCGTCGATCTCCACGCTGGGTACCACGTGGAAGCCCAGTTCCTTGTCCTCGGCCAGGTCGCTGCTGGAGTAGAGCGGGCCGCGGGTGCCGACGTGCAGGCAGCCGGACGTGTCGATCAGGCCCTCTTCGGAGGCGCGCCGGAACGGGGTGCCGTGGGTGTGCGCGGCCCCGAAGTAGGTGTCCCAGGTGTCCAGGTGGGCGTCGAAGTGCACGACGGCGACCGGCCCGTGTTTCGCGGCGACGGCCCGCAGCAGCGGCAGCGCGATGGTGTGGTCGCCGCCGATGCCGACCAGGCGCCCGGCCCGTTCCAGCAGGTCCCGGGCGCCGGCCTCGATCGCAGCGATCGCCTCGTCCAGGGAGAACGGGTTGACCGCCAGGTCACCGGCGTCGACGACCTGCTGGCTGGCGAACGGGGACACGTCGGCGGCCGGGTTGTAGGGCCGCAGCAGGCGCGACGACTCGCGGACGTGGGCGGGGCCGAACCGGGCTCCCGGACGGTAGGAGACTCCGGCGTCGAACGGCACACCGAGCACTGCCACGTCGACGTCGGAGACCTCGTCGATGCGGGGCAGCCGGGCGAAGGTGGCCGGCCCGGCGAACCGGGGGACCACGGTCGCGTCGACCTGGCCGACACGACCGTCCTGGACGATACGGGGAACGGACAAGATCTTTCCTTAGCTGGTACGGGTTTTGACGCGGTGCTCGGAGGCGGTGTGATCGTCGACCACGGCGGGCATCTCCGCGTCTCGCGCCGGGACCAGACGCGGGCCGTCCGGGCCGAACACGTAGCGGGGCTCCGGGAACAGGAACAGCATCCCCAGGTAGAGGACCGCGGCCAGGCCGATCGAGACGGGCAGGCTGATGTCCACTCCCCCGGCGGCGTTGCGGAACGGGCCTTCGATCAGCGGCGGGTAGTTGGCGAACAGCAGACCGGCGATCGCGGCCGGGATCCAGGCCGCCATGCCGCGCCAGTTGACACCCTTGTCGAACCAGTAGGCGCCACCTTCCCGGCCCTGGTTGAAGACCTGGAGGTCGGCCTCCCGGTAGTGGCCACGGCGGACGAACCATCCGATCGTCATGATCACCATCCACGGGGTGGTGCAGATGACGATCGCGCCGACGAACGCGTTCACACTCGCGAGCATGTCGAAGGCGAGCCGGCCGACGAGGATGAAGACGAACGCGAGCGTGCCGATGAACAACGACGCCTTCACCCGGTTCAGGCGCGGAAAGACCGAGGAGAAGTCCAGGCCGGTGCCGTAGAGGGCGGTGATGCCGGTGGAGAGGCCGCCGAGGAACGCGACCACGATCAGCAGCACCGCGTACCAGGCCGGTGCGGTGTTGATCAGGGCGATGACGTAGTCGGCCTGATCGGCGACCAGGGTCGCGGTGAAGACACCGAACATGAACGGCACGAGGCTGGCGAGCTGGGCGGCAAAGGTGGCCCCGAGGACCCGCGACGGCTTGGCGCCCGCCGGGATGTACCGCGACCAGTCACCGAGGAAGGCGCCGAAGGAGATCGGGTTGCCCATCACGATCAGTGCGGAGAGCACGAAGGTGGGCCAGAACGAGCCGAGGGCGTACGCGCCGGGGCCGGGGTCGTAACCGAGGTCGAGGCTGCCGCTGAAGGCCAGGATGCCGAGCAGCATGAGCGCGGTGTTGCCGAACACCACGATCTTGTTGACCAGCAGCATGAACGCGTAACCGTAGATCACCACGACGATCACGATCGCGCCGAGCACCGCGTAGACCACCGCGCGCAGCAGGTCGGAGTCCGGTACCCCGGCCAGCCGGACCAGGGCGCCGACCACCGCGTCGCCGCTGACCCAGACCGAGATCGAGTAGAAGGCGATCGCGGTCAGCAGGGACAGGAACGATCCGACGATCCGGCCGCGGACCCCGAAGTGCGCGCCCGAGGCGACCGCGTTGTTGGTGCCGGTCAGCGGCCCGAACAGGCCCATCGGGGCGAGGAAGAGCGTGCCGACGAGCAGACCGGTGACGGTGGCCGCGACGGCCTGCCAGAGCGACAGGCCGAGCAGGATCGGGAAGGTGCCGAGGATGACGGTGGCGAAGGTGTTGGCGCCGCCGAACTGGATGCGGAACAGGTCGATGGGCCGGGAGTGCCGGTGCGACGCCGGGATGGTGTCGATGCCGTGCTGCTCGACCTCGGTGACCTTGGGCCGCGCGATGACGGCCGGGTTATCGGTCATGGGGCTTCCTTAGGTGAGACCTGATGCGGCGACACTAGGGCCGAGTTTCCTGTCACGCAACCTTTGTTGCTTGGAATTAACACCCCGGCGCTCAGGGCGGGCGGACAACCCTGGAGAATGTTCGATGAAGGACGACCCGGCTGGAGGAGTAATGGCAGGGCAGGTACGCCGGGTGGCCCAGCCGCCGGCCGCCGGTGCCGCGATCGGAGGCCGCCTGCGGGCCGCCCGGCAGGCCCGCGGGCTGACGTTGCAGCAGGTCGCCGACGCGACAAGCCTCAACAAGGGCTTCATCAGCCGGCTCGAACGCGACGAGGTGTCCCCCTCGGTCGCGTCGCTGGTGTCGATCTGCGAGGTGATCGGCATCCGGGTCGGCGAGCTGTTCGAACCGCCCGCCACGTCCCTGGTCCGGGCCGGCGAGGGCCGTCCGATCAACTTCGGCGGCAGCAAGGTCGGCGAACTGCTGCTCACCCCCGGCACCCAGAGCCACCTGCAGGTCATCCACTCGACGGTGGAACCCGGCGGCAGCGGTGGCGAGGAGCTGTACACGCTGGACTGCGAGGTCGAGTTCGTCTACGTGATCCGCGGGCGCCTCGAACTGCGCCTGGCCACCGAGACCGTACTGCTGGCCGTCGGCGACGCCTTCACCTTCCCCGGCCGCGAGCCGCACACCTGGTCCAACGCCGACGAGAACGGCACGTGCGAGGTCGTCTGGGTGCTGGCCCCGGCGCCCTAGGCGCTTCAGTCGCTCCAGGTGAGCTGCGGCGCCTTACGTGAGCTGGGCCGCGGCCAAGCCCGCGGTGATCAGCAGGCCCAGGCCGTTGGTGGCCCAGTGCAGGCCGACGGCCGCGAGCAGGCTGCCGCTGCGGCGGCGCAGTTCACACAGCAGCAGCCCGGCCAGGGCAGTGAACGCCACCGCGGCCACCACCGCCAGGACCTGCCCGGTCGAACCGGTGCCGACGGTGGAACCGACCGCACCGTTGGCCTCGTTGAGGCGCAGGGACGGCAGGATGTGCCAGAGGCCGAACAGCACCGAGGACGTGATGCTGGCCCAGACCGCGCCACGGTGCCGGTTGACCAGGCCCATCAGCACGCCCCGGAACGCCACCTCCTCCAGCAGGACGGTGCCGAGCGGGACCACCACGAACGCGGTCAACAGAGCCGCGCTCAAGTGCAGGTGGTAACGGACGTCCTGGAAGGCGGGCCGGGTGAACGGCAGTGCCGCCCCGGCCGCGTAGACCACGGCCACCACGGTGATCGCCCCGACCGCGTACTTCAGGCCGGGCAGCAGGGTGCGGCGGGACAGGCCGAGATCGTGCCAGGTGAGACCGGCGCGCCGCCCGAGCAGGACGAGGAGCAACGCGACCAGCGGGCCGGCGACCAGGCCGGTGCCGTGCGGGCCGAACTTGTTGGCGACATTGACCGCGATCAGGATCACGACGACGGCGCCGAACACCAGGGTCAAGCGGGAGCGGGAGAGGGGCACGAGGACAAGACCTTATCCGGTTCCGGTACGACAAATCGGATGAACGTGACGGCGTGTGACGTACAACTCGCCGCTGTACGAAACGTGTAAGTTGCTCACCGTCCGAGGAGATTCACCGCCGGTTGAACTCTCCACGCTACGTGTCCGTATGTTGCACGGGGAATCACATCGAGGGGCCGGCAGGAGACGGGTGTGATGGAGAGTAACGGCGCCGACCGCGAGCGCCCAGGACTACGGATCGGCGGGTACGTGCCGGGGCACGCGGAACCCGTGGCCGGCTCGGAATACGAGCCCGGCGACCGGTCGCAGCAGGTCAACCTGCCCAACATCGCCGACTACTGGCCGGACACCGCGAACCGGCCACGGAACGGTGGCACACCGCCCGACTTCGCGGACTTCGGGGAGCCGCCACCGGAACGCTCCCGGCGCGGGCGGACCGCCGTCGTGGGCGGGCTGCTGGTCGGCGCGATCGCCGTCGGCACCCTGCTGCTGATGCGTCCCACCGGCGACCGGGAGCCGCAGAACACGGCCGCACCCGCGGCACCCGCGCCGTCCGTCTCCGCACTCGCACCTTCCGTCTCGGCGTCCGCGCCCGTCTCCGCGTCCGCTGCGGCGCCCGCCTCCGCCTCGGCCGCGCCGGTGGAATCCACGCCACCGGCCGCCGCGATCACCACCGCCCGGTTCGACCTGGTCACCGGGGTCACCGAACTGAACGTGAAGACCGCCGACCTGGACGGGGAGAACTTCCGGGTCACCACGCCGAAGAACTCCGGGCTGGACGTCACCGCGGCGTTCACCGGCGAGACCTTGAAGGTCAGCGCCGAACCGGACGGCACGGTGAAGGGCTCCGGCCGGGTCGACGTGCTGCTCAGCAAAGACATCGTGTGGCGGCTGCGGATGACCGCCGGAGTGCGGCGGGCGTCGCTGGACATGGGCGGCGGCACGGTCAGCGACATCGACCTGATCGGTGGCGCGCAGACCATCGACATCGAACTCGGCAACCTCGACGGCATCCTGCCGATCCTGATGGCCGGTGGGGTGGAGAAGTGGCGGATCATTACCTCCGACGAGGTGCCGGTGGAGATCGCGTTCACCAGCGGGGCCGGTGACGTCAAGGTCTACGGGCGACCGAAGGGCGGCGTCGGTGAGGGCCTGACGGTCCAGGTCGGTGACCTCGCCGAGCGGCCCGGACTGGACATCGACGCCGAGGCCGGACTGGGTTCCCTGGAGATCACCCGGGACTGACACGGTCAGTCCGGTTGGGACGGCGGGCGACGGGTACTGACACGTACAGAATTCGACGTGGAGGTGTCTGATGGCTTTTGACGACAAGGTCGACAACAAGGCCGAAGAGATCGGCGGCAAGGCGAAGGAAGGCCTCGGCAAGGCGACCGACGACGAGAGTCTGGAAGCCGAAGGCAAGGCCGACCAGCGCGCCTCGAACCTCAAGCAGGCCGGCGAGAAGATCAAGGACGTCTTCAAGTCCTGAACACGTCCGTGACCCCCGGCCGTTCCGGCCGGGGGTTTCTCGTATCGCCGAAAAGTTCTCGTTTTGTCTGGAAAAATCGGTCCCATGGAGACCGAGGCGGAACTGCCGGCCGCCGAGGAGCGGAAACGCGAACACCATTTCTGGGTACGGGCCATCGCGCTCGCGATTCTCGGGGTCTCCGTGGTGGCCCTGCTCGGGGCGACCCTGCTGAGCATCTCGCACGCCCCGGCACCGCATCACATCCCGGTCGGTTACGTCGGCGCCGAGACCACCCGCCAGGCCCTCAGCACGCAGGCAGGCAGCGCCCTGGAGATCACCGACTACGAGAGCCGGGACGCCGCCCTCACCGGAATCGCCCGCCTCGACGTCTACGGCGCGCTGATCGTCACCGACACCGGCGTAGAACTCCTCAAGTCCACCGCCGCGTCCCCGCAGGTGGCGGCCTCCCTGACCGCCCTGGTCACCAAGGCGTTCGCCGGCACCGCCACGCCGACGGTCACCGAGGCCACCCCCCTACCGGCCGGCGACTCGGCGGGCGGCGGCCTCGGCGTGATGCTGCAGGTGGTGATTCTCGGCGGCACCATCGGGTCGATCGGGCTGGGCCGGCTCGTCCCGCGGTATCGCGCGAAGTGGGCGCGCGGCGAACTCCCGCTGCTGTTCCTCGTCCTGTACGCGCTGTGCGTGGGCGCTGGAATCTCCGGCCTGGCCAGGGGATTCGGGGTCGGCGACCACGTCGACTTCCTACACCTGACCCTCAGCCTGGCCCTGATCAACCTGGCCGCGACCGCGTCCACCAGCGCGCTGGTGTCCCTGGTCGGGTCGGCCGGTGCGGCCGTCGGCGGGCTGCTCTACTTCCTGATCGGCGCACCGATCAGCGGCGCCGCCACCGCCGGGCCACTCATGCCGGTGTTCTGGCACGACTTCGGCCAGGCCCTGCCACCCGGCGCCGGCGCCACTCTGCTCCGGCGGGTCCTGTACTTCCCGGACGCACCAATGGGGACGCCGCTGCTCACGCTCGGGCTCTATGCCGGGATCGGCGCGCTGGTGCTCGGCGTCGTCAACTACCTGGCCGGTTTCCTGCAGAAGGACAGCCTCGCCGGCCTGCCGTGACGGTCCTGTCATGAAAGTCCTGTCATGACGGTCCCGCCATGACAGTCGCGTGACATGCTCCGCCGCCGCGTTTGCCCGGTGCCCCGCGCCGGGAACCCGCTCCTCAGGTACAACCCCTCGAGGAGCAGAACGTGGAAGTCACCGGATTCTTCACCGCCATCCTGTTCGGCCTGGTAATCGGCGCGCTCGGCAGGCTCGTCATCCCCGGCAGGCAGAGCATCCCGCTGTGGGTGACGCTGCTGATCGGTGTGGTCGCCGCCGTCATCGGCACCTTCGTCGCCGCACTGCTCGGCGTCGACGACACCCCCGGCATCGACTGGATCGAGATCGCGCTGCAGATCGGCCTGGCCGCGGTGGGCGTCGCGATCATCGCCGGCACCTGGCGGCGCAAGCCCTGAGACCCACTTCCGGCTCCGGTCATCACCCGCAGGTGGCCGGAGCCGGTCTTTCGGCGTTTTATCGGACAGACAGGACTTTAAGCGTCATAGGGTGGCGCCATGAGTAACCGAATCGCCGCTGTTCTGTCGATCGCGTTGACCATGCCGACCATCGCCTTCACCGCAGCACCCGCGTCCGCGGCCGTGCCGCCGGTCGAGAAACTGGAACAGGCGCTGCTCGCCCCCGCACAGGCACCATCGGGTTTCGTGTTCCACAGCCGGATGGTGATGGCCTCGTCGGTCGTCCCGGAGACCGTCCCCGAACCCTGCAAGACGACAGCCGCGCCGAAGTTCGTGGACAGCCTGGGCGGATCCGTCACCGTCTCGTTCCAGAAGGGCGGCCGGGACGGCACGGTCATCACCGAGGCGATCAACGCGATCGGTGCGAAACTCGCCGCCGACCAGCTCAAACGCCACCAGGCCGTGCTGGACAGCTGCCCCACGGTGACGAAGGGTGTCACGTACTCCCGCTGGCAGGCCCCTCAGGTCGGTGTCCCCACCGTCGGTTTCCTGGTGACGATCGAGCAGCCCGAGGAACCCACCGAGAAGGTGATCACGGTGGTGGTGTCGCACGGCGACGTCCTGGCCACCTTCACCGCCGACGCCGCCGACAGCGCGGCCCTGACCAGCGCCGTCACCGCCGGCGTGACCAGACTCAAGCAGACCGTCGGATGATTCCCGCTGCTCGGGGAGATGGTGTTGCCGCCTCCCCGAGCAGCGGCGGGATCACCGTGCGGGACGCGGCAGCAGCGCGAGGACAGCCGTCGCGATCAGCACCTTCAGGGCGTCGCCGACCAGGAACGGCAGGACGCCGGTGTGGACGGCGGTCGCCGCGTCCAGGCCAAGGGAGAGCGCCATCCACGGCGCGCCGACGGCGTAGACGAGCAGGCTGCCGAGGATCATCGTCGGGGCGACCCGCCACGGGGTGCGGGTGGCGCCGCGCCGGGCCAGCTCACCGACCACGACGGACGCCAGCAGCATCCCCAGCAGGTAACCGAACGTGACCGCTTTCGGGGCGGCGAACCAGGAGACGCCGGCCAGGCCGGCCAGCACATAGGTGAGACACGCGGCCGGGCCGCGCCAGGGCCCGAGGACTGCCGCGGTGAGCAGGACCGCCAGGGTCTGCCCGGTGACCGGGACCGGGCTTCCGGGGACCGGCACCGCGATCTGCGCGGACACCCCGATCAGGACGGCTCCGCCGAGAACGAGCAGGACACTGCGGGTGTACGGGCTGAGCCGGGTCAGAATCAGGTCCCCGAGGACGTACCGGGGCGCATGAAGTGTCAGGTTGTTCACGAGTTCTCCGCGAGGTAGGCACGCCACCCGCCGTGGTGGGTGATGTCCGGGGCACCGGCCAGGGCGGCGGCCTCACTGAGGAAGCCGGTGACGCTGGTGCCGTCGGCGAGCCGGACCTTACCGAGGGTCATCGGTTCACCGAGGGCGGCCAGGAACGGTCCGAGAGCGGCGGGCGGCATCTCCCAGATCTCGCCCTCGATCGAGGCCCCGCCGCTGTCCACCCTGGTCAGGCCGGGTTTCGGTGGGGTGGTGGGCAGCGCGTGCAGCCGGTACGACGGCGCCGTCGTGACCGTTGCGGTGAACCGCGCTCCGGCTGCGGTCAGCTGCTCGTTGAGCGGCTGACCACTGAGGTGGGCGCCGACGACCATCAGCGGCAGCCCGGTGGCGGCGGACGGTGGGGCCGGTTCACCGACGATCAGGGCGGCGATCCCGGCGGCGACCGCGTCCGCGTGCGCCCGGGTGATCACCTGAACACCCAGGCCGGGGGCGGGTACGGCGACGGCGGCCAGGTCGAACAGGTTGCAGAAGTTGGTGTACGTCCCGACTCGCGAGTTGACCCCGACCGGGTCGGCCAGCACGTCGGCGATCGACGGGTGCAGCGGCGCGGTCGGCAGCAGCAGCGCGTCCGCGTCACCCCATTCGGCCATCGCCTCGTCGCGCAGCCGGGCGAGCCGGGCCGTGTCGGCGACCAGCACGTGGGCCGGGATGTCACGGGCCGACGCGATGATCCGGCCGACGGTCGGGTCCACGTCGGCGAGGTGTTCGGTGACGAACGCGCCGACGGCCTCGTACCGTTCGGCCACGAAACCGCCGTCGTACAGCAGCTTCGCCGCCGCCAGGAACGGTGCGAGCCGCAGGGGCCGCAGCACGGCGCCCGCGGTCTCCAGGTCTTTGGCGACCTGTTCGAAGGCGTCCAGCCACTCCGGTGACATCCCGGCCAGTTCGTCGCGCGACGGCACGGCCACCACCGGCCGGGGCGGTGCGGCCAGCGGCGCGGAAGCCGGCCACACCGGTGACGCCATCAGGTTGGCGGCCCGCTGGGCGTCACCGAGGGTACGGGCGAACACCGTCACGCAGTCGAAGCTCCGGCAGGCCGGCACCACCCCGTCGTTGGGCACCACGCCACGGGTCGGTTTGATCCCGACGATGCCCTGGAAGGCGGCGGGCACCCGGCCCGATCCGGCGGTGTCGGTGCCGAGGGCCAGGTCAGCGATGCCGAGGGCCACCGCCACGGCCGATCCGGAGCTGGATCCGCCGGAGACCAGCGACGGGTCACGGACGTCCCGGACGGCACCATAGGGGCTGCGGGTGCCGACCAGCCCGGTGGCGAACTGGTCGAGATTGGTCTTGCCGAGAACGAGCGCTCCGGCGTCGACGAGGCGTTGCACCGCCGGGGCGCTGACGTCCGGCTGGTAGGCGAACCCCGGGCAGCCGGCGGTGGTCGGCAGCCCGGCCACGTCGATGTTGTCCTTGACCGCCAGCAGCGACCCGGCGAGCGGCAGGTCCTCCCCGGCCGCGAGGCGAGCCTCTACCGCCACCGCGTCGGCCAGCACCGCCGCTTCGTCACGCAGGGTGATCCAGGCTTCGGGGCGTTCACCGAGGGCGATCCGGGCGTAGGCGGCTCGGACACGGTCCTGGGGGGTCATGCGGCGGTCCTTCCGGAGAGTACGAGCAGCGGGCTTCCCGGCGCGACCTGGCTGCCGGGGTTGACCAGGATGTCGGTGACCTCGCCGTCCTGGGGTGCGACGACGACGGTCTCCATCTTCATCGCCTCCAGCGCGAGCAGCGGCTGTCCGGCCACCACCCGGTCGCCGGGCCGCACGTCGAGCCGCCACACGCTGGCGACGAACGGGGCTTCGACCAGGGCGCCGCCGTCCGGGACGGTCACCTGACCGGCGGCCGGTGGGGTGGGCGGTTCCGGGCGCGGATCGAATTCGCCGGCCGCCGCCCAGGCCTGGCGTTCGGCGCCGAACGCGGCGGCCTGCTTCTCCCGGAACGCCTCGATCGACGTGGCGTTCTCGGCCAGGAAGTTCTCGTGATCGGCGAGCCGGAAGGTGCCGTCCTCGATCCGCAGCCGGTGCCGGCCGGCGGCCATGTCGGCCCGCAGGTCGAGCAGTTCCTCCGCGCCGACCGGGTACCACTGGATGCGGTCGAAGTGCCGCAGCAGCCACGGTTTCTGCTTCCAGCGGGACCAGACCTGCACGGTCCTGCCGACGAACTGATAACCGCCGGGGCCTTCCATGCCGTAAATGCACAGGTACGCGCCGCCGATGCCGACCGCGTTCTCCGGCGTCCACGTGCGCGCCGGGTTGTACTTGGTGGTGACGAGCCGGTGCCGGGGGTCCAGCGGGGTGGCGACCGGCGCGCCGAGGTAGACGTCGCCGAGCCCGAGCACCAGATAGCTGGCGTCGAAGACGGTCGCGTAGACGTCGTCGACGCTGTCCAGGCCGTTGACCCGGCGGATGAACTCGATGTTCCACGGGCACCACGGCGCGTCGTCGCGCACCCCGGCCATGTAGCGGGCGATCGCCTCCCGGGTGGACGGATCGTCCCAGGACAGTGGCAGGTGCACGACCCGGCTCGGCACCTCCAGTTCCCGGGTGGCCGGCAGTTCGTTCTCGAGTTCCCGAACCAGACCGAGCAATTTGCGTACGGGTAACCGAGCCGGATCGACGTGCACCTGCAAGGACCGGATGCCCGGGGTCAGGTCGACGACTCCGGCGAGGTTCTCCGCGCGCAGGCGGTCCATCAGCGCGTGGGCCCGCATCCGCAGCCCGAGGTCGAGAGTCATCGGCCCGTACTCGATCAGCAGGTTGTCGTCCCCGGACCGCCGATAGGTGACGCCTTCGCCGCGTGCCAGGACACCGTCGTCCACATTGACAATCAACGGCGTGAAATCAATATCATTGACCGGTACGAACGTGACCCGGTCGCCGGGCGTGAGCTGTCCGAGTTTCCACCGCTCAGCGGTGACGACCGTGGCCGGGCAGACGAACCCGCCGAGACTGGGACCGTCCGGTCCGAGCAGGATCGGCACGTCACCGGTGAAGTCGATCGCCCCCACCGAGTAGGCGGTGTCATGAATGTTCGACGGGTGCAGCCCCGCTTCCCCGCCGTCGGTGCGCGCCCACCGGGGTTTCGGCCCGACCAGGCGAACCCCGGTCCGCGCCGAGTTGAAGTGCACCTCCCAGGAGGCGGCGTAGAACTCGTCGATGTCCTCCCGCGTGAAGAACTCCGGCGCCGCGTGCGGCCCTTCCGTGACGGCGATCCGCCACTCCCGCCCGATGACCGGCCGCTCCCCCACCGGCACCGGCTCGGCCGCCGGCTGGTCTTTCGGGGTGACCACGCGCAGGACGTCGCCCAGGCGCAGGGCCCGGCCGCCGTGCCCGCCGAACTGGCCGAGGGTGAAGGTCGCGGCGCTGCCCAGGTACAGGGGGATGTCCAGGCCGCCCGCGAACAGGATGTAGGGGCGCAGGCCTGAGGTGGCCTTTCCTACGTCCAGGAGCCCGCCGGCCGGGACGAGTACCGGCTCCCAGCACGGCACCGGGACACCGTTCACGGTGACCGTCACGTCCGCGCCGGTCACGCAGACCGTGGTCGCCGCGCTGAACCGCAGAGCCGGCCCGTCCACCGTGCACTCCAGGCCCGGGGCGCCCTCGGGGTTGCCGAGCGCGGTGTTCCCCAGCCGGAACGACTTGTCGTCCATCGGGCCGGACGGCGGAACCCCGACCTCCCAGAGGCCGACCCGGCCGGGCCAGTCCTGAACGGCCGTCAACGTTCCGGCACGCTCGACAATGATTCTGGGCTCGTTGTCGTACACGTTGATCAACGTTGCCGTCGAGTGTTCGACATTGAGCACGGATGGTTCGAGAACTGCCGCGCGCAGCAGTCCGAGGTTGGTCTCGATCCCGTCTACCCGGGTCTCCGCCAGAGCCGCACCGAGCCGGGCATACGCCTCGGCCCGGTCGGCACCGGTGACGATGATCTTGGCGAGCATCGGGTCGTAGGAGGTGGAGACCTCAGTGCCGTTCTCCACCCAGCCGTCGACCCGCACTCCGGCCGGGAAGGAGACCCGGGTGACCAGCCCGGCACTGGGCCGGTGCCCCAGGGTCGGGTCCTCGGCGTAGACCCGGGCCTCGACCGCGGCCCCGGCGGCTTTCCGGGGTGTGTCGAGCACGCCGGTGTCGCCCTGGGCGAGCCGCAGCATCCACTCGACCAGGTCGATCCCGAGCACCTCCTCGGTGACCGGGTGTTCCACCTGGAGACGGGCGTTGACCTCGAGGAACGACGCTTCTTCGCGGGCGGCGTCGTAGACGAACTCGACGGTTCCCGCCGACCGGTAGCCGACCGACGCGCACAGGGCGGCCGCCGACTCGTGCAGGCGGGCGCGGACCGCGTCGGGCAGGCCGGGTGCGGGCGCCTCCTCGATCACCTTCTGGTTACGTCGTTGCAGGGAGCAGTCCCGGTCTCCCAGGGCGACGACCCGGCCGTACCCATCACCGAAGACCTGGACCTCGACGTGCCGGGCCCGCTGCACGAACCGTTCCAGAAAGACCCCGCCGCTGCCGAAACTCGCGACAGCGAGCCGTTCGACCCGGCCGTAGGCCTCGGTCAGTTCGGCGGTGTCGTGGCAGGCCTGCATGCCGATGCCACCGCCGCCCCCGGTCGCCTTGAGCATCACCGGGTAGCCGATCGTGGACGCGGCGGCCAGCGCCTCGTCGAGCCCGGAGAGCAGCCCGGTGCCCTGGATCATCGGTACTCCGGCGGCCTGGGCCAGGTCACGGGCGGTGTGCTTGGCCCCGAAGGCGGTGAGCTGTGCCGGGGTCGGGCCCACGAACACGAGCCCGGCGGCCTCCACGGCGGTGGCGAACGCGGCGTCCTCGGACAGGAATCCGTATCCCGGATGGACGGCACCGGCACCGTTGGCGAGCGCCGCCTCGATGACCCGGTCGGTGAGCAGGTAACTCTCCCTGGCCGGGGCCGGTCCCAGGCGGACCGCCGTGTCCGCCATCCGGACGTGCGGCGCGCCCCGGTCCGGGTCGGAGAAGACCGCGACGGTCTTCAACCCGAGACGAGCGGCGGTACGGATGATCCGGCAGGCGATCTCACCCCGGTTGGCGACGAGCAGAGTGTCAAACACCGGCCGCCTCCCCCGATGAGGTGACGATCATTCGTATCGGGGTCGGGTCGAAGCCGTTGCACGGGTTGTTGATCTGG
This sequence comes from Actinoplanes derwentensis, assembly GCF_900104725.1. Classification (NCBI taxonomy): domain Bacteria; kingdom Bacillati; phylum Actinomycetota; class Actinomycetes; order Micromonosporales; family Micromonosporaceae; genus Actinoplanes; species Actinoplanes derwentensis. Next base: position 2,050,818 of record NZ_LT629758.1, on the reverse strand, counting down.
GGGCAGTTGGAGACGAGCACGAGGACGTCGGTCTCGGCCCGCAGGGACAGTGACAGGCCGGGGGCGGAGATGCCGTCGACGATGCCGAGGCTGCCGTCCGGGTCGACCGGGACGTTCATGTACCAGTTGATGTTGCTGACCAGGTCGCGTTTGCCGAGTCCCCACTTCGAACCCTCGATGAGGAAGTTCTCCACGCAGGCGTGCTGGTGTTTGGTGTGGTGGCCGTAGCGCAGCGTGTTGGACTCCCGGCTGCACGCCCCACCGACGGTGTCGTGCCGCCCCACCTCGTCCGCGATCACGGTCATCAGCGGATTGCCCTCCGACGAGCGCAGCACGCTGCCGGTGGTGAGGAAGATGCCACCCTGCGCGGCGACGGTGTCCTGCGCCGAGTAGCGCTCGGAGGTGTCGCCGGCGTCGTAGAGCAGGCAGTCCACGGCCTGGTTGCCGTGCAGGTCGACGATGGTCAGCACGTCACCCCGCCGCACCACCGCCGACCAGGGAGCCCGAGCCGGAACCGTCTGGTCCAGAACGACCCGCCCGGAAGCGGACTGATTGGTCTCGGACTTACCGCCCACCGGCTCGGCGGCGAGTGCGTGGTCGGTCTCGGGCGTGGCGGCGAAGGCTTGGCCGGTGGAGGGCGCGGTCATCGGATCCCCCGGGCGGTGAGGTAGTCGGCGGTGTTCAGGAAGGCGCGTTCGCCTTCCGGGGAGCGGGACCAGATCGGGTCGGTGGGCGCGGTCGGCTGCCCGGTCCAGGCCCGGATCTCGACGGGAGTGCTGGTGTACGCCTCGCGGGGGTCGAGCGGGTGCGGCACGTTGACGAGCAGCACCGTCACCGGCATCTCGGCGCGCAGTTCGACGGTCGCCCCGGCCCCGGCCGAGCCGAGCCACGTGAAGGTGCCGTCGTCGCCGACGCGCACGCCCTGGAAGAACGAGATGCTCGGTGGCAGGTCACGCCTGGTCAGGCCGTGTTTGGCGGCGGCCAGGGTGAACAGTTCCCGGCCGGCCGGAGTGGCCGAGTGCGGACTGCCGTCCCCGTACCGGGAAGTGTTGCCTGTGAGGGTTGTCGTGCCGCAGAACGTGTCCGAGCGGTCCCGCGATCCGGCGGTGACCGAGGCGAGGACACGGCCCTGATCGGACAGCAGGAGGTGGCCCTCACCGACGTAGGCCTGCCACAACACCTTGACGGTGTCGGCGATGTTGATCCGTTCCCACGGCTCGTCAGCGTTGAGGATCAACATGGACACGCAAGCGTCGCCAGCCAGGTCGGTGAGCCGCAGGGTGGTGCCGCGGGCCAGCCGTCTGCTGGCGTACCCGCCGCCCGGAACGGTCTCCGCCCAGGTCAGATCGGGGCCGAGTGAGGTGGCCGGGACGATCGGCATGCAGTCGACGACGGTGCCGCCCTGGGCGCGTGCGTGATCACGCGCCCCGGCGGTGGTAGCGGTACTCATAAGGTCTCCTCGGTGGCGGAAACAACGACAGGTGACGGAAACAACTGCAGGAACGGAGGTGATGAAAAGGGCGAGGACGGTCAGAGGGCGGCCGGAACAGCGGTGGCGGGCTGGGCGGCGCGGAGGTAGCGCTGGTGGACCAGGGCTCCGGTGATCAGTGCGCCGCCGACGAACAGCAGGGAGAAGTAGTGCAGGTACCAGTGGGTGCCGGCCGGGTCGTAGACCTCCTGCCGGGGCCACCCGAGGTTGAGGATCATGCCGAGGCCGTAGACGACGGCGACGGCGTTGACGACGATGCCGAACCGCCCGAGGGCGAAGAGCTTGCCACCGCGTTCGGTGAGCTGTCCGTCGGCGGGCGGCCAGCCTTTGACCCGGCGGATCAGCAGCGGGATGGTGACCAGTGCGTAGGCGATGTAGAGCATCACGATGCAGACGCTGGTGATGGCGGTGAACAGCGCCGCCTGACCGATGTTGATCAGCAGCAGCCCGGCCGCGCCGACCCCGACGACGATCGCGGGCAGCGCGGGAGTGCCGGTACGCGGGTTGACCTTGCTGAGCGCGGCGGAGAACGGCAGCACGTTGTCGCGGGCCATCGAGAAGATCATCCGGCTGCCGGCGGTCTGGATGGCCAGGGTGCAGACGGCGATGGCGATGGCGACGTCGATCAGCAGGATCCGGCCACCGGTCTCGCCGAGGCGGCTGGTCAGCACGTACGGCAGTCCTTCGGTGGCGAGCCGCCCGTCGGTGAGGCTGGGCGCGGCCATCAGGGCGGCGAGCAGCATCAGTCCGCCACCGATACCGGCCGCGGCGAGGGCGCGCAGGATGGTGCGGGGTGCGGTGTGCCGGGGGTCGCGGGTCTCCTCGGAGAGTTCGCCGGCGCTGTCGAAGCCGACCACCACATAGGCGGCCATCAGGGCGGAGACCAGGAACGGCCCGACGTAGCCGAGGCCGCTGCCGGTTCCGCCGGTGTCGAAGACGACGCCGGGGCCGCGTTCGATGTTGAACAGCAGCAGGATCACCACGGCGACCACACCGATGATCTCCAGGGTGACGCCGGTGCTGTTGACGATGGCCATCAGGCGGACGCCGATGACGTTCACGACGGTGGTCAGGGCGATCAGGACGGAACCGAGGATGACGGCGTTGGTGGCTCCGGTCGGCGAGGTCAGTGACGGGTCGCCACCGACGAGCTGGAAACCGGACCAGATCGACGGCAGGACGACTTGCAGGGCGATCGCGGCGGCGGCGACGGTGGCGATCTGGGCGATGATCATGACCCAGCCGGCGAACCAGCCGACGGTGGCGTTGGAGAGTCGCCGCGACCACTGGTAGATGCAGCCGGAGAGCGGGTAGCGGGCGGCGAGTTCGGCGAAGTTGAGCGCGACCATGAACTGGCCGAGGAAGACCAGCGGCCAGGTCCAGAAGAAGGCCGGGCCGCCGAACGAGAATCCGAAGGCGAAGAGCTGGAAGACCGTGGTGAGGATGGAGACGAAGGAGAACCCGGCAGCGAACGACGCGTAGGTGCCGATGCTGCGCCGCAGCTCCGGCTCATATCCGAAACCGCGGAGGTCCGCGGCATCCGTGGTGGTGGTCATACCGCCTCCTGAGGAGATATCTGTCAGTTGACAGATTCCGGTGACCAGCGCCGACGCCGGTTTCCCGGCGGTAAACCTTGAGTTGCCGACTATGTCCGCGACGTTACGTGAGAACCGGCGTGCGACGATGCAGAACGTGAGCGCCCCCTCCGTCGGCCGGCCCCGCTCCGGCGCCCGGCGACTGCCGACCGCCAGTGCCCGCGACGAGATCCTCGACGCGGCGGCCGAACTGTTCGCCCAGCGCGGCTACGCGGCCACCTCCACCCGGCTGATCGCCGAACGGGTCGGGATCCGGCAGGCGTCGCTCTACTACCACTTCGACAACAAGGAGACGGTCCTCGCCGAACTGCTCGAAGCCACTGTCCGGCCGTCGCTCGACTACGCCGGCGAGATCACCGGCCAGGGACTGGAACCGGCCGCCGCCCTGCACGCACTGGTCCGCTACGACGTCGGGGTGCTGCTCGGCGCCCGCTGGAACGTCGGCATCCTCTACGCGCTGCCCGAGGTCGCCAGCGAACCCTTCACCCGGTTCCGGCAGGAGCGAGAACGGCTTCGGTACGCGTACCGCACGCTGGTCTCCGCCTGCGGTGGCCACCTGGACAACCCGGAGATCACCGGCGACCTGGTGTTCGGCCTGGTAGAGAGCGTCATCGGGATGCGCCGCGACCTCGACGACCTGCCCGCCACCGAAGTCCTGCAGGGCATCGTCGCCGCCGCCGCGCTGCGCCTGGTCGGGCGGGCCCCCGGCGTGTAGCGGCCTGCGGGGCAGCACCGGGTAACCTGTCGGGCCGGGAGCCGGTCGTTTCATCCGGCTTTCCGGGAAACGACGCCGACATGGAGGAGCAGTCGTATGACCGACCAGGGCCCCGGGCCGGCGCGCCCGTCCGGCACCGTCTACGGCAGTGGCGGTCCGGCCGCACCGAGCGACGGGCTGCCCCGGTTCGTGCCGATCGCCGTCGGGGCCGGCGGCGTCGCGGTGCTCCTGCTGGCCTGGGCCGCGTGGAACAGCATCACCGGCGAGAAGGACCCGGCCGTGGCCGCGACGGCCACCGCCGCCACCACCCCGGCCGCGGCGCAACCGTCCGCGGCCGAACCGGCGAAACCGCTGCTCGGCGCCGGCGAGTGGCAGCTGTCCCCGCTCGGTGACGAGAACACCTATCTGACGGTGAGCGGGGACTTCGCGAAGATGTCCCCGGCCGACCCGGCGACAGTGACCGTGGTCGCGGGCCTGGGCGACGAGGCGTGCTTCTCGTTCCGGCTGTCCGACGGCCGGTTCCTGCGGCACTTCGACTACCGGCTGCGTTTCGACGCCTCCGACGATTCCGACCTGTTCCGGGCGGACGCCACGTTCTGCCAGGAGTCCGGCACCGATGCGGGCACCATCCGGCTGCGGTCCAAGAACTACCCGGACTACCGGATCCATCAGCGCAAGGACGCCTCGCTCTACATCGACAAGCCGGAGGGTGCGGCGTTCGACGGCGAGAGCTCGTTCATGGTCCAGACGCCGGCCTGACCTCGCCCGCGTAGCATTTCCCCGGTGACCGATCAGACGTCCTGGCTGCCGGAACGGGTCGCCGCCGCCGAGCGTGAGGTCGGCGGCACCTTCGACCTGACCGAGTGTGTGCAGGAACCCATCCACCTGCTCGGCGGGATCCAATCGTACGGCGCGCTGATCGCCATCCAGGCCGGCCACATCGCCGTGGTCAGCGAGAACGCCGAGAAGATGCTCGGCCTGGCAGGGCTGTCCGGCAGCCCGGCGACCCGCCTGATCGACGCCGCGCAGCTCGCGACCCTGGAGGGGCTGGCCGACGCGGACACCGGGCAGACCGCGATGATGCCGGTGCAGACCACCGTGGAGGCCGGATCGGGCCGGTTCGACGTGACCCTGCACCGGTCCTGCGGGATGCTGGTGCTGGAGTTCGAGCCGGGCGGCTCGGCCCAGGACTTCCCGATGATCTACTCGCCGATCCGGCAGGCCCTGATGCGCCTGCAGATGGCCGGCACGGTCCTGGAGGCGTGCCGGGCGGCGGTGCGCGAGATCCGGGCGATCACCGGATACGACCGGGTGGTCGCCTACCGGTTCGAGAGCGACAACGGGCCGGGCGAGGTGATCGCCGAGGACGTGACCGGCGACTGGGAGCAGTGGCTGGGCCTGTGGTTCCCGGCGACCGACATCCCGCCGCAGGCGCGCCGGCTCTACGAGCGCAACTGGATCCGGGTGATCGCCGACGTCGACGACGAGACGGTCCGGCTGTCGCCGCCGACGCTGGCGGAGACCGGGGCCCCGCTGGACCTGTCGATGTCGGTGCTGCGGACGGTGTCGCCGTTCCACCTGGAGTACCTGCGCAACATCCAGGTCCGGTCGTCGATGTCGGTGTCGCTGCTGGCCGGCGGCAAGCTGTGGGGACTGATCGCCTGCCACGGGCGGGAGGTGAACGCGCTGGGCCCGCAGGTGCGGTCGGCGTGCGAGTTCTTCGGGGTGGCGCTGTCGCTGCACCTGGCGGCACTGCAGGAGCGGGACGAGACCGGAGTTCGGGACCGGTCCCGCGGAGTGATCTCCCGGCTGCTGGAGGGCTATTCGGACGGCCCGGTGGGGACCTGGCCGATGGACCGGGACGGTCTGCTCGGCCTGATCCCGTGCGAGGCGGTGGCTGTCCGCGTCGGCGGCGAGATCGCGGCGCACGGTGCCGCTCCGGACCCGGAGGCTCTCGCGGCGCTGCTCGCCGAGTTGCCGGTGCCGCCGTTCGGCGAGGTGTGGCACACCGACCGGCTCGCCGAGGACCTGCCCGCGGCGGCGGCTCTCGCGCCGTCGGTGGCGGGGGTGCTGATCCTGCCGTCCGGCGCGCCCGGCGACTGCATCGTGTGGTTGCGCGGCGAGCGGACGGTGTCGCGGCGGTGGGCGGCCGACCCGGACGTGCCGGTGACGCTGGGCCCGCACGGCAGCCGGCTGACCCCGCGCGGTTCGACGGCGGTGTTCCTGGCGTCGGTGCGGGGCCGGGCTACCCGGTGGACGGTGACCGATCTGGCGATGGCCGTCGAGCTGGGCCGGACCGTCGTCGGGATCGCGGTGACGCACGCCCGCCGGGTGTCGGCGCTCAACGTCGAACTGACCCGCAGCAACGTGGACCTGGACTCGTTCGCGCACGCGGCCGCCCACGATCTGAAGGAACCGCTGCGCGGGATCGCGAACACCGCCACGTTCATCACCGAGGACGCCGCCGACGGTTTGGACGAGGTGACCGCCCGGCGCCTGGCCTCCATCCAGCGGCTCGCCGAACGCATGGACGAACTGCTCAACTCGCTGCTCTACTACTCCCGGCTGGGACGGACCGAACTGCATCGCGCCGACCTGGACCTGCGGGAGGCGGTGCTGCGGGCGATGGTGGTGGCCGGGCCGCGGCTGCGGGAGGCGGGCGTGTCGGTGATCCTGCCCGATCGGGGTGTCACGGTCGCCGCCGACCCGGTGCTGTTCGACCAGGTGCTGGTGAACCTGCTGGTGAACGCGGCGAAGTACGCCCACTCCGAAGGGCCGCGGCGGGTCACCGTCTCCGGCGGCCCGGACCTGATGGTCCGCGACAACGGCATCGGCATGCCACCGCACCTACGGCAGCAGGCGTTTCAGCTGTTCCGCCGCCTGCACCCGGCCGGCACCTTCGAGGGTTCGGGCGCCGGCCTGGCGATCGTGCGCCGCGTCGTGGAGCGGCACGGCGGTCAGGTCTGGGCGGAGGAGTCCCCCGGCGGCGGCACCACCATCCGCGCGTCGTTCCCGGCCGGGCGCGACCTCCAATAATCGAGGGTCTGGCTGAGCACACTCTGGAACAGGGCGAAATTGATCGGCTTGTAGATGTACGAGTCGGCCCCGGCGGCGAAGCAGGCGTCCGCCTCGTCCTGGTTCTCCGACGACGTGAACACCACCACCGTCACCCCGTCGAGATCCCGGTCGGCCCGGACACCGCGGAGCACGTCGAGGCCGCTCTCGCCGGGCATGTTCAGGTCGAGCAGCGCCAGCCAGGGCCGCTCCGTCCCCTCGGCGAACCGGGACAGCGCGGCCGCCCCGGACCGGAAGAACTCGAGGCGCGTGCCCGGATGTGATCGGCCGATCGCCCGTCCGATGGCCTCCACGTCCTCGTCGCTGTCCTCGACCACGAAGACCAGGTCATCGGCCCGAAGGCTCATCGGTGTTCCCCTCAACATGGATCCCCAGAATGGCGATGTCGTCGGTGCCCGCGCCGTCGAAGGCCGCCGCCGCCCGGCTCAACTCGTGGACGAGGACGTCGATCGGCCGGTCACGCAACCGCTCCAGGGTTTCCCCGAGAGCCCGGTCCTCGAACATCGTGCCGTCGGGGTCACGACTCTCGGACAACCCGTCGGTAAAAATGATCATGGTGTCGCCCGGCGCCAGGTGGATCTCGGAACACCCGATCCGGGGGTCGGCGACGATGCCGAGCGCGGTCCCACCGCCGGTGGCGCGTTCGATCCGGCCGCCCCGCCGGACCAGCACCGGTGCCGGATGCCCGGCCGACGTCCACTGCACGGTCACCCCGTCGCCGCGCTGTTCCAGGCGGGCGACACCCGCGGTGACGAACCGCCAGGAGCCGTCCAGCCGCAGCCGGGCGTTGAGCCGGCTGATCGCCCGGGCCGGTGACGCACCCTCCTGGAGCAGGGCGGCGAGGGTGTGCCGGGCCATCCCGGTCAGGGCGGCCGCGTCGACACCCCGGCCGCAGACGTCCCCGATCAGCGCGGCGACGCTGCCGTCGTCACAGACCACCATGTCGTAGAAGTCGCCGCCGACCTCGAGGATCCGGTCGCCGACCAGGTAGACGGCGGCCACCGAGAGCCCGTCGACGTCGGGCAGGCGGGTCGGCAGCAGATGCTGCTGCATGGTCACCACGTCGCGGCGCCGCCGCTCGTAACGGGTGCCGTTGTCGATGGCGAGTGCCGCCCGGGAGGCGAGGTCGCGGAGGAACGACGGCGGCGGGACCGCCGCGTCCTCCCGGTCGAAGAGGAAGACCAGGGCGCCGACCACCTCACCGCGGGCGCGCAACACCTGCACATCGGCGGTACGGGTGGCCAGCAGCGCGGCGTCGGGGGCGGGGACCTCGGCACCCTGGATGGCCTGGCCGACCAGATGTGCCAGATGATCCCGGGCGGCCGGGTCGGCGAGCAGCCCGTTGAGGCGGCGCATGTCGACGTGCACCGAACTGCGCAGCACCGGTTTGCCGTCCTCGGTCACGAAGACCAGGCATCCCTCGGCGATCGCCGGAACCGCCATCCGCGGCACCCGCTGCATCGTCTGCTTGGTGTCGAGGACCGCGTCCATCTGCAGGGACGCCTCGGCGAGCAGGGCGTCCCGGGTCTGCTGGGCCCGCTCGGACCGCCGCACCACGAGCAGCCGGATCGCCTCCCGGGTCACCTCGATGACCTGGCCGAGACAGGTCCCGACGAGATCGAGGTCTGCCGAGTCACCGGCCAGCACCATGATCGTCCCGGCGGCCTCGCCGGCCAGGTCGAAACGGGCCCGCAGGACCGTGGTCACCCCGAGGCCGTACAGACCGTCCGGTATCACGGTCTCCGGCTCGGCTCCCCAGCGGCGGGCCAGGTCACGGAAGTCGCCCTCCAGGGGCACACCGGTCCACCGGTACTCCAGGACACCGTCGCCGGCCGGATCGTGCCGCAACCCCCACACCGCGACCACGCCCGGCAGCGCCTGCAACGGCGGCAGAATCAACTCGGCCAGATCGTCCCGAGCACCGATCCGCCCCACCGAAGTCCACATCCGGTGCAGGGCTGCGGCCCACCCCGAATCGGAATTCCGCACCCGCCGTCACGCTCCCGAGTCAGTCCGGCGCCCATCGCCGACCGATAAGTATCCACAAGTCCGTTGCCGCTAAACAAATGATCACGCCCCGGCACTCGCCGGGGCGTGATCAGGGTAAACAACTCGTCAGGACGTCGTGCACAGGAGCCGGGCGGCACCCCAGTCACCGTGGTCGTTGCCGTTGCCGTCCCCCGCGTCGGTCACCCGCAGTTCCAGACGGCTACCGCCGGTGACGTCGGCGCTGACCGGTTGAGCGTCGGCGGATCCGGTCAGCCGGCCGGTGGACGCCCGGAGAACGCCGTCCACCCAGACCTCGAACGTGACCGACCCCGCCGAGCCGGATTCGTCGTCGACACCCACGTCGGCCCGGAAGGTGGTGCAGCCACGCCCCGCCAGGTCGACGGCCACCGCCGAGACCGCGTGCACACCGAGCCCCTTGTCGTAGACGACACCGCCCAGAGTCAGCGGGCGGCCGTCTCCCGCTGCTTGTTCGGCGTTGCTACGGTCCCGCTCGACCGGCCCCCACCCGTTCCGCGTCTCCAGGAAGGCCAGGTCACTGACCCAGACAGACCCTTGCGGCAGCGGCGTACGCATGACTGCGGCAGCCGTCGTGGTGCTGAGGAAACCGGCTGGCGTGGTCGACGACACCGATGCTGTCAGCGCGTGCCGACCCCAGTCGGTGCCGACCGGCGCGATCACGGTGAAGCCGGCCGTCTCCGGCACCCCCGCCACCACGTCACCCAGGTCAGCGACGGCCGGGGTGACCTGCCAGCCTTCGGGTACGTCGAGAGCCGCGGTGACGTTTCGCAGCCCGGCCGCGCACCGGGCGGTGACCTGCACGGACACCGTTTCGGCGGCCCCGGCCGTGATTTCGCCGTCGGTGGTGAGTGCCACGTCCGGCGGGCAGGGGGCGGCGGCCTTCGAATCCGGCAGCCTTCCACCCGGCAGCGGGCGCAGGACCAGCGAGTAGTCGTACTCCCGGGTCGGCGACAACCGGTAGGGCGCCAGCACCGAGTTCGGCGTCTCCCCCATCCCGGTCTCGCCGGTGCCCGCGTGCAGGGTGATCCATCCGGCGTTGCGCACGAACGGCAGTTGGTGGGCGTACTCGGCACGGGCCAGTTCGTCGTACTCACTGACACTCACGTCCAGCGAACCACCGTCCGGGGAACCGACCAGCAGTCCGGCGCGGTTACCGTCGGTGAGGGCGGCCCAGCGGGTGCCGGTGTGATTGCCGTTCGCCTGTGGACGTGCGTACTGAACGTATTGATCGTCAACATCACTGGTCCATACATTGACGGTCGCGCCGCTGTTGCGGTCGTTGTAGGTCTCGTGCGGACCGGTGCCGTACCAACTGAACTCGTCCAGCGAATCCGGAACCTTCACCGCCACACCCACGCGCGGCAGATAGGGCAGGGCACTCGCCCGGGTCCCGCGCGGCCGCACCTGATGGTCGAGAGTGAGGGTGCCCCGGGAGTCGATGCGGTAGCGCAGCGTCTGGCCGACAGCGAACACACTGTCCAGCCCCGGAGCCGCAGCGGTGCTACGGACGGTGATCACCGCCTGGCTGCCCTCGGTGCTAGCCGACACCCCGTCAACGGTGGTGGTGAGACGGTCGAGTCCCACCTCGTGCCAGACGTTGCGGTCAGCGGTCCCCCACCCATAGGTCTCGTTGCTGGTAGGAGGCCGATAGACGTCGAGTTCCGGGCCGGCTTTCAGCAACTCACGACCGTCGGCCGACATCGAGGTGAGCGTGCCACCGGCGAATCGGTAACGCCAGCCGTCCCCACGTACCGTGATCGTCTCGCCGTCCTTTTTGATCGTCGGCGCCTTCCCGGTGGACGGTCCGGGAAGAATGCCCGGCACGACCCGCCCGCCGACCGCGAACTGTTCCCTGGCGAAGACCCAGCCCCGTCGCGCCCACGGCAGATCCTCGGTCGTCGTCACCGCCAGGTTCAGCCACCGCTCCCGGTCCTCCGGGTTGGCCATCTCCACATCGAGGTCCAGGTCGATGGTCTGCCCCGGAGCCAGGGTCAGGATTTTCGTACCGCCGCGCAGTTTGCGATCGATCTCGGTCAACGACCACTCCAGCCGCAGGCGCAAGGTGCCCGCGGTCTGCTCGTTGGTGACCGTGACCCGGCCGGAGCCCGCATCGACAGCGCTGAACCGGACCGGCGAGTGCGCCCAGGCCACCTCCTCGGTCTCCGGCTGCAGAACCCGGTCGGAACTGACCATGCCGTCGGTGCCGGACAGGCTCAACCCGAGACTGAGAAAGTCACCCCGCCGTTCGAATCGGTCAAGATCCAGAGCAAGGACCGCTTGCCGGTACGGGTCGGCCCGCAACTGTTCCGGCGTCAGCGCCCGGCCGTAGATCCGCACGTCGTCGACTGCCGCCCGCCCGGTCCGCACCTTCAGATCATCTTGCTGGGTTTCAGCGTTACGCCCGATGTTGACCTCGTAAAGTCCAGGGTCGATCGGACCCGTCCGCGCCATCGACGCGACCTCGGCGCCGTCAAGGAACAACCTCAAGACCGCCCCGTCGTACGTCCCGGTAACCCGATGCCACGAGCCGTAGAAGTCCTCCGGCACGTCGACCGCGACCGCCACGGATCCCCCGGCGTTCACCCGGAACTCCAGGGTGTCCTGATCCCGCATCTGCAGCGCGTAGGCCTGCCCCTTGGTGACGATAGGCAGGCTGCCGGCCCAAAGCCCCGGCTTCACCCACGCGTCCAGGGTGACCGCCGCAGTCAGGTCAAGCCGCGCGTCCCGAAAGACATTGACGAAGTCATCGAGGCTGGACAGATCAACAGCCTTGTCCCGTCGACCGTCCTCATCATGTTGACCGTCCTCATCATGTTGACTGCCCTTGTCGAGTTGACCGTCAACAGTCGACGGCTTGCCGACCAGGAACGCCTGGATGCGGTTGCCGGACGAGTCCGGGGTGACGATCAGAGGCTGTCGCAGGTCCTGTTCGGCCCAGTCCCAGATGAAGCCGCCCTGCATCGACGGCTGCCTGCGAGCGATCGCCCAGAACTCGTCGAAGTTGCCCATGCTGTTGCCCATGGCGTGCGCGTACTCGCCCATGATGATCGGTTTGGTCCCGGTCCGGGCCTTGTTCTCCAGCGACGCCGGCGTGGGATAGCGCGGTCCGCTGACATCAGCGAACGGCGCGTCCCCGTCCGGCGAGTTGGACTGGTGGTAGAGCGGCCGGGTCGGATCGTTGGCGCGGGCCCAATCCGCCATCGAGTAGTGGGCGGTACCCAGCCCAGCCTCGTTACCGGTATCCCACAGAAAGACGCTGGGATGATTCTTGTCCCGTGCCACCATCGCCTGGAACCGGTCGGCGAACGCCGCCTGCCATTCCGGCTTGGACGCCAGACAGTTGCTGGGACAGTTCTCCCGCGAGTGGGTCTCGATGTCGACTTCGTCGTCAACCCACAGCCCGTACTTGTCAGCCAGGTCGTAAAGATAGGGATCGGACGGATAGTGACTCGTCCGAACCGCGTTGACGTGCAGCTTCTTCATCAGGAAGACATCGTCCCGCTGAGCCTCACGGGTGACGTGCCGCCCGGTGTCCGGATCAGTCTCGGCCCGGTTCACCCCCTTGACCAGGATCCGCTTGCCGTTGACCAGCAGCTGCTTGTCCCGAATCTCGATCTCCCGAAATCCCACAGCTTGCGCGGTGACATGCGCGACATGCCCGTCCGGCGCAACGAGCTCCAGGGCGAGGCTGTAGAGGTTCGGCTCATCAGCCGTCCACTTCGCCGGCTCCGAGACCATCGCTCGCAACATCACCCGGCTCTGCCCGGCGTTCTGCCGCCCGGGCGCACCGGTCCCCTCGCTCGGGGTGGGGACCTTCTCGTTCCCGGTGGCTACCGTCTTCCCGGCGGCGTCACGCAGCGTACCCCGCACGGTGTAGCCAGCAGCGGCCCCGGCCACGTCCACCCGGGCGTTGAGGGTCGCGTCGCGATAGTTCTCGTCGAGATCCGTGGTGACGTATGCATCGTGTAGATACACACGTTCGGTTCGGTACATCCATACGTCACGGAAGATGCCGCTGTACCGCCACTGGTCGAAGTCCTCCAGGTAGGAGCCGACGCCCCAACGGTGCACCTGAACGGCTATCGAGTTGCGGCCCGGCTTCAGCTTCGCGGTGACGTCGAACTCGGCCGGTGTGTAGCCGCCCTGGTCGTACCCGACGTAGGCGCCGTTGACCCAGACGAAGTATCCGCTGGTCACGCCCTCGAAGCGGAGGACGACCCGGCCGCCGTCCCAGTTCGTCGGCACGTCGAACGAGCGCACGTACGCACCGGTCGGGTTGACGTCCTTGGGCACCGACGGCGGGCTGTCCGGCCAGATCTCCTCCGGAATGTTGCGGAACATCGGATGATCGATGAAGTCGGACTGCCAGGTGTGCGGCACCGACACCCTCGGCCACGACGACGTGTCGTAGCCCGCCGCCTCGAACCCGGCCGGCACATCCTCCGGCCGGTCGAAGAGCCTCATCCGCCAGCCCCCGTTGAGGCTGGCCACAAACGGCGACCCGGCCGAGTGCTCCGTGGTGTCCCGCACGGCGGAGGCCACGTCCCCGTAGGGCCGCAGGTCAGCGTGCGGCGCCTCCTGCCCTTCCCCGGTCATCTGCGGATCTTCGAGATACCGATACACATCGTCAACGGCGTACGCGGCACCAGCGGGCACCGTCAACAGCCCCACCACCAGCAGAAGCGCCAGGTAGCCGCCACGGGCCCGACCGGCCGTGGCCCCCGCCGAGCCGAAAAGCCGTCGCCTCGAACCCCGCCTCAGACCGGACTCGCCCTCACCAGGGCCCCGCCGTTCACCCAGACCGGCTTTCCACACGCTCCTCATGCCGAACCCCTCCCGCCGTCGCCCAGACAGGTCTTCCGCGCGCTCCCTCATGCCGGGACCGCCTTTGCGTAAAGTTCGATCTCGCTCGCCGTGATGTAGCCGGATGGGCGGGCGGTCATCACGACCCGTGCCGCGGTCACCGGGCCGGTAACCGAGAGCGGGACGTCGACGATCGGGCTGCCCTCGCTCCCGACGGTGATCTCGGGGCTTGCGTCGATCCAGGTGCCGTCAATATTGAGCACCTGTACGCGCAAAGTTGACGGGAAGCTGGCAGTGGAACCGTCCCGGTAGAAGTAGGTGACGAACCTGGTCAGATCACGCTCGGCGGGAAGGGTGACGGTGATCGTGTCGGTGGTGTTCTTGGTGCCGGACCGCCAGTTCGACCAGGCCTTCTCGGTGCGGACTCCGTTGCGCAGACCCGCCGTGGAATAGCCGCTCTCGGTGTAGGTCGCCGCGATCGTCACCCCGTCGTCGGCGGCCGCGTCGACCTCGACCGGTTCGACGATCGTGACGGTTGCGGCCGCCGCGAGGGTGCTGCCGTCGGCGACGGTGGCCGTGCCGTGGACCGTCACCTGGCCCAGCTGGTCGTAGGTTCCCGGCTCCCAGACGACCGGCAGCTCCGCGCGCCCGCCGTGGCGCCCGATCCCGATCACCGCGTCCGGCAGTTGAGGCCGTCCGCCCGGGTAGGTTCTGGCCTCCACCGGAAGCGTCCGGACGAAGGTGTCGACGGTGACCACTGCGGTGGCCCGGTGCTCGCCGCCGAGCGGATCAGTGGCGGTTCCCTTGACCCTCACCTTGCCCGCTTGACGCCACACCCGCTCCTCCGGAAGATCCCAGACGACCGGAAGGCTGCCCCGGGCACCGTCCCGGTAGACCGGGCTGACGGTCGCCGGAAGGACCGGAGCCAGCCTGGGTACGGTGTGAACAGCCACGTCATCCGTACGCAGAACCGTCTCGTCGGTCACCGTCCAGCGCTGGTTGGCACCGGAGGTGGGGGTGTAGGTCCCCACCGGACTGCCGTCCGCCGTGGCCTGCCCGGTCACATCGATCAGACGCCCGGAACCGACGTTGAGCAGCGTCCAGGTCCCGTCCCCGGTGGTCGACAGCACCCACTGAGCCGCCGGATCGGCGTCACCCGCGACAGCCGCGCTGTTCCGCACCACCGCCCCGGCGTCCGTCCCGCCATCGTCGGCCCCAGTCGTGCCGGCCGTAGCCGTCTCGGCCTCCGACTCGCCGCCCGAAGACACCGGACCTGCGGGCACGCCGGGCACGGTGTCCTCAAGTACCAGGGCGTTGTTGCGAACTGTCAAGCGCTTGCCGGTGGCGGGGCTGGTCACCTCGTACCGCTCCTGATTGGTGTGTCCGCCGGTCAGCTTGGTAAAGGACCACAGCTGGTCGGCCGCCGCCGTGGGAGTGCGCAGCACCGTTGTGGTCTTCGCCGTGTCAGGGGTGAGCGACTTGCCGCTGGCCACGCCGTCCAGGCGGTAGACGTGACCGTTCCTGATCAGCGGCTCGGTCTTGTCGACACCCTGGACGCCGCTGATCAGGAAGGTGGTCACCGACTGGGCGGGGACCGTCAGGGTGGCCCGGTCGTTGCGGATGCGGACCGGGTTGCCTCGGATCAAGGCGCCGGATGTGCTGGTGACCACCGGTGTGACGGTGGCCGCGGACCGAACGGTCCGGAATGCCGACACGTCGATGGTGACGGTCGTGTCGGCGGTGTTCGTGTTGACGTGTACCGCTGTCGCGGTCTTCCGGGACGTGTTGATCGCGGCAACTGTTGACGGGTCGTCAACCTTGACGAAGTGGTCGCCGGGGCGGATGTGGTGGGTGAAGTTCCGGATCGTGTCGAACTTCGTGTTCGTCCGGACCGGGCAGGTCGCCAGGGTGTCGGCGGCGGTGCAGTTGAACGGGACGTGGATGCTGCCCCAGTTGCCGTTGCCGGCCTGCTGCGGGATCGCGTCCTCGATCGGCTGCCAGAACACCCAGGCCGACGGCTCCAGCTCGCGGATGTCGTCGATCATGCGGGTGGCAACGCCCAAGCCGGGCAGCATGCCGGTGTAGTCGGTGGTGCCGGGACCCCAGTTGCCCTCGACCTCGCTCATCCACAGCTTCTTGCCGGATGCCTTCGCCGCGTCGCGCACGCTGGTCCGGGAGCCGGTGCCGTACGTGTGGACGTTCAGCTGGTCCACGGCGGCGCGGGCCTCGGTGCTGTAGGCGTTCCAGTTGGTCATGAAGATGCCGGGGTTGGTCTCGTCCATCGCGGACACCCGCATGCCGGCCGCCCGGGCCTTGTCCCGCAGCGCCAGGATGACCGCTTGTTGCAGGGCCGGGCCGGCGTGTGCCCCTTCCTGACGGCCGCCGGTGGGCTGACCGTCGGCGCCGAGTGTCGTACCCCAGTAGCTGGTGTTCGGCTCGTTGAGCGGGTCGATGGTGTCGAAGTCGATGCCGTGCGCCTGCTCGATGTGCTGGGCGACCCGGGTCAGGTAGGTGGCGAACTCGTCGACGCGGTCGGTGCGGATCTGGTCGGTGCTCGCGTTGAAGCCGCCGGACACGTATCCGCTGACGGTCTGGAAGTAGGGTGGCGAGTTGCTGAACGCCTCCCAGATGTCGACGTCGTCCTTGATCTGGTCGATCCACCAGCGCTGATCGGCGTCGGCGTCGAGGTTCCAGTGGTCCGGGTTCTCCGCATCCCACCAGTCCTTGTCGGCGACCGTCGTGCCGGGCGGCGCCGACCAGAAGCCGGGCATGGTGGCGCCGTTCTTCATGTAGTTCGTGCGCACGCCCGGGGCGTTGCCGCCGCCGATGTTGTAGCGGGCGATGTTGAGGTTCAGACCGTCCGGTCCGAAGAGCATGTCGACAAGCTTGCGGCGGATCGGCTCCGGATATCCGCCGGTGGCGTTGGCGAACCAGACCAGGCTGGTGCCCCAGCCCTCGAATGCGGGCTGCTGGTAGCTGGGATCGATTCTGATCGTTTTCGATGGGGTCTCGGGCTCGGCGGCTGCCGCGGGCGCGGCGCCGAGCGCGACGAACAGGGTAGAGATCACTCCGGCGATGGCAACACGTGCGAACACGACGGCTCCGCTCCACGGCTATCTGAGGGCACGACGATCGGACTCGCAACACGTACGACCAAAAGTGAACATGTTCGAGCGCTAGCGACGTTACAACAGAGTTACACGACATGGAACCAGGTCGATACTTGGACGCACCCGTCAGCGCGGCGCCGACCTCGTCACCGCAATCGTCGGCTCACGCGCCAAAGACGTCCGAAACCTCGACCAGAACGGCCATCGGCAGCACCTGATGTTGTTCTTCGGTGGTCGGGGCTCCCGCCAGCTCTGGCCACCGCACCGGAAGATGCTCACCTGCTTGCCGCTGAGAGGGCTGGTGTCGAATTCGGTGGCGTCTGGCCCGTCTCCATCAATGAGACCCCGGGTTTCACACCGGGAGTCATCTCCGCCTGCGATGACCGGATCGGCGCCGGTTCTTGCGGGTGCCGGCCAGCAGCAGCGCGACGAACCCGACGGCTGCCGCCGGGATGGCAGCGAGCAGGACCGGGGAGTACGACGCGACCGGGTCGGCCTGCGGGGCGGCGCCGTCGGTGGCGGCTTCGCTGGCACGGGCGGCCGGTTCGGTGGTCGCGGGCGGCGAGGGTGACGGGGCCACGTCGTTCTTGATCACCGACCGGATCCAGGTGGCGATCGTGTCCACCCGGGTCGCGGTGTCCGGCCCGAGGTGCGGGCAGTCCGGGCCCCGGCTGACGACGCCGAACACGACCGCTGTCCCGTCGGCGGCCTCGGTGAAGTACGGTCCGCCGGAGTCGCGCTCGCACGGGCTGGTGTTCTTCTTCGGCGCGATGCCGGACAGGCCCATCTCGGTGGCCGCCACCGACGTGACCTCGAAGCGCCCGGTCCGCATCCGGTTCGGGGTGCGCGTCGCGTTCGCGGTGATGAAGCCGAACCCGACGAGCCGGACTTTCTGGCCTTTCCGCGGTTTCGCCCGGTTGAGGGTCAGCGGGGTGATCCCGGTGACCGGCCGGTCCAGCCGGGCCAGCGCCACATCGGCCTCACCGTGCTGTTTCACCTGCACGATCTTCGCGACGATCCCGTCGTCGCCGGTGAGATCGGCGCGGCCGACGGTGGCGGTGGTCTTGTCGGCGACGGTCCGGGCGACCCGGTTGCCCTGGGCGTCGCGGAAACAGTGCGCGGCGGTGAGGATCCACCGCGGCGAGATCAGCCCGCCCGTACAGGAACTGTTGCGTTTACCGCCCTCGGGTGTCGGGATCCCGGTGGCGGTGATCTTGACCGCGAACGGGTACTTCCCATCCGCTACCTGATCGCCGTTGGCGATCGCGTGAGCGGGCGAGGCGACCGGCACTCCGACAGCGAGCGCGGTCACCACAGCGAGGAATCTCCATATCGTCTTCAACGAATGTGGAGCGTAAACGACGGCTGCAACCCTGGTCCTCATGGCGTCTGCACCACCTCCCTACCCAGACGCGGTCCGGGTCCCCGAGGTTGCATGACATCCGAAGATACGGGTCACATCACCAGCCGGTCATCACCCACTGAGATGAATCGCTACTCCTGCCGGACGGGCGGAACGTGGTGGCGGCTGGGTGGGGTGCCGAACTGACGGCGGTATTCGCGGCTGAACTGGGAGAGACTTTCGTAACCGACGTGCCGGCACACTCCTGTCACGTCGGACGGACGGGTGGCCAAAAGAAGGCGGGCCTCCTGGAGGCGGATCTGTTTCTGGAACTGGATCGGGCTCATCGCGGTCACCGCCTGGAAATGACGGTAGAAGGCTGACACGCTCATTCCGGCCATCGACGCGAGTTCCTCGACCCGGAACGGCAGGCGGTAATGGTCGCGGATCCAGCGGACGGCGCGCGCCACATGTGTCAGGTTGCTGTCGGCCCGGCCCAGGTGGTGGACTGCCGCTCCCTGCGGGCCGCTGATCACCCGCCACAGGATCTCCCGCTTGATCAGCGGTGCCAGCACGGCCGCGTCGGACGGGGAGTCCAGTAGCCGGACCAACCGGACGACCGCGTCGAGCAGCTCGGGGGTCGTGTCGCTGACGGCCAGTCCGGAGGGTGTCCCTCCGGTCGGCGCCAGCGCGGGGCCCGCCTGCGACAACAGCTCCGCGACGAGTTCCGGCCGCAGGATCAGGCCCACACCCAGGGCGGGATGGCGGGGGCCGGCGTCGAGGAACCGGCCGGTGACCGGCATGTCCACCGAGGCGATCACGTACTGTCCGGCGCCGTACTCGTACACCCGATCGCCCAGGGCCAGACGTTTGGTGCCCTGGGCGACGACCGCGACCACCGCACCCGTCATGGTGGGCCCCTCGGGGGCCGGATCGGTGACCCGGGAGATCAGGACATCGTCGATGGCGGTGCTCTGATCGGGACGGGCGTGCCGATCCAGCAGATCCCGGAGCAAGGCGACAGTCACGGTGCCATCAAACCCGCTCACGGGAGGATCAGGCAAGAGACGAAGAGGATCGATCTAACGTTTCAGCAGTTCAGACTGCTTTCCTTGATTGGACACCGCACCACGAAGGAGAGGAACGGTCGTGAACCACGGTTTCCACGCCACGATGAGCGCACAGCCCGGGCGGGGCGGCGAGCTGATCGAACTGCTGTTGAACGCCCCGTCCCTGCGGCATCCCGACTGCGTCGTCTTCCTGGTCGGCCGGTCGGCCGCCGACCCGGACGTCGTCCATGTCACCGAGGGCTGGGTCAGTGAGCCGGCGCACCGCGAGTTCTTCGCCTCCGAGCCGGCGCAGGCCCTGGTGGCCGCGATCCAGCCGCTGCTGTCGGGCCGGTCCACGTACACCGATGAGGTTCCCGTCGGCGGGAAGGCGGCGTTCTGATGACTCGGAGCCTGATTACTCTCGACCCGGAACTGCGTGCTCTGCTCAGCGGGATGCCGGCGATGCCGGCTCTCGACGCGGAGACCCTTCCGTTGATCCGCCCGTTCGCGGTGGGCGCGACCGGCCGCGATCCGGGCGAGACGGTCACCGTCGCCGGCGGCCTCCGGCTGCAGGTGATCAAACCGGAGAAGACCACCTGCGGCGCCCCGTGCGTCTACTGGATCCACGGCGGCGGCATGGTGATGGGCGACCGCTTCTCGCAGATCGACGTCCCCCTGGAATGGCGGGACCGGTTCGGGGCCGTGGTCGTCTCGGTCGAGTACCGGCTGGCCCCGGAGTCCTCCGGCACCGCCCTGGTCGACGATTGTCACCAGGGCCTGCGGTGGGTGACCGAGAACGCCGCCGAACTGGGTATCGACTCCGGGCGCGTCATCGTGGCAGGGGCGAGCGCCGGTGGCGGTCTGGCGGCCGGGGTCACGTTGATGGCCCGGGATCGTGGCACCGCCGACATCGCCGGTCAGGTGTTGATCGGCCCGATGCTCGATCACCGCACCACGTCAACACGTCACTACGAGGTCTGGACCCAGGAGATGAACGATTTCGGCTGGCGCTCGGTGCTGAAGGACGGCGTACCGAACCCGTACGTCTCCCCCGCTCTCGCCGCCGACCTCGACGGCCTCCCCGCCGCCTACGTGGACGCGGGCAGCGCCGAACTGTTCAGCGACGAGGCCACCGCCTATGCGTCTCGTCTCGGCGCCGAACTCCACATCTGGGCGGGCGGCTTCCACGGTTTCGACGCCCTCTTCCCGGCAGCCGCCCTGTCGCTGGCGGCCCGCCGCACCCGGAACGACTGGATCGCCCGGCTGCTGGCCGAGAAGGGACAGCCGTGAAAGTCGCGATGGCCATCGGGGCGGACAGCGACGTCCCGGGGCGGTCCGGCCCCGGGACGTCGTGGTGAACCTCAGCGCAACGGCGGGAAGCCCTGGTTGGGCGGGAACGCCGGAAGGTAACCGCTCTGGGCTCCCGGTGTCTGCTGATAGTGCCCGTACACATCCTCGTAATAAGCCCGGTGATCGACGAACTCCGGGTCGTACCGGGGCCCTCCGGCGATGTGCTCCTTCGACGAGGCCACGAACACCTCGTCGTCGTTGACCTCACGGATCGCCTCGACCGGAACGAACGACGAGGCCGCGCCGAACCCGAGGATTCCGCCGTGTTCGACACGAAGGAACCGCACGTGGTTGCCTGCGGTGTCGACCAGCAGGTCCGCGACCGTGCCGATCTTCTCCCCGTCGCTGTCGACGACGGACCGCCCTCGGACGTCCTGATCCGGGTTCGCGATGATCTGCCCCGTGTCACTCAGCGGCGTCAGTGTGCCGACAGGTTCTGCCATTTCCACCACCTCCTGTGCCATCCGTATACCCCGCCAACTCGGCGAATATGCCCCGCAGAGGCCACTGGAAAGTCGACAATCGGCTGGTGAAAGCCATGGTGAGCGTGATAACAGCGGTGACGGCCGCGACGGTACTGGTGGGTTCTCCCGTGCAGGCGGTGAACTCGTGCAGCGAGTACCAGTCGATCGAGTTCGAGACGCCGGGCTACAACACGGATCTGCGGGTGCGGTTGTGCCTGACGCACGGTTCACCGACGCGGGGCGGGTACGCGCAGGTGTCATGGGAGAACGGCGGCGACAACACCAGCGACGGCAGCCGCAAGTTCGACGAGCTGGTGATCGGTTACCGCCTGATCGCGATGAACGTGGCGGTGACCGAGGGTGAGTGTGATCTGGCCGAGCGGGTCAACCAGAGCGAGACCGGGCTGTTCCTGTGCCCGGCCGCCTATCACCGCTCGACCGACCGGGGCGCGTGGGGCGTGGACGGCACGCTGGACTACAACCTGGACCGGGACGGCGCGGGCAGCAAACGGATCACCCTGACGCCGACGCCGATCGTGGAGAACTGACCGAGGCCCGGCGGCGGGCCCGGTCGCCGGGCACGACCATCGGGGTGCCGGTCTCCGGGTCGGGGATGACCCGGCACGGCACGCCAAACACGTCCTCGACCAGCTCCGGGGTCATCACGTCGGCGGGTGGGCCTGGGCGACGACGGCGCCGGCTTTCATCACGATCAGGTCGGTGGCGTACCGGCAGGGGTGGTTGAGGTCGTGCAGCACGGCGACGATGGTGCGGCCCTGGTCGTGCAGGTCGGCGCAGATGTCCAGGACGTCGAACTGGTGGGCCAGGTCGAGGAAGGTGGTCGGTTCGTCGAGCAGCAGGATGCCGGTCTGGTGGGCGAGGACCATGGCCAGCCAGACCCGCTGCCGCTGACCGCCGGACAGTTCCTCGGCGAACCGGTCGGCGAGTTCGCTGACCTCGGTCAGGGTCATCGCCTCGGTGACGGCCTGCTCGTCCTCGGCCGACCATTGGCGCAGCATCCGCTGGTGGGCGTAGCGGCCGCGGGCGACGAGGTCTTCGACGACGATGCTGTTGGGCACGACCGGCGACTGCGGCAGCATGCCGAGGCGACGAGCCACTTCTTTCGAGTTGTACGTGATGATCCCGGCCCCGTCGAGCAACACCGTGCCGGACACCGGTTTCAGCACCCGCGCGAGCGCTTTCAGCAGCGTCGACTTGCCGCACGCGTTGGGCCCGACGACCACGGTGAACGACCCGTCGGCGATCGTCACGCTGAGATCCTCGGCGACCGTTCGTTGTTCGTACGCCAATGTCAGATTCTGACCTTGAAGTCGCCCGTCCATCAGCCCCGTCGTCCCTTCCGCCATCGCCGCGGCCGGCAGCACTCCGGGGCCGCTGCCGCGGGTCAGCCGGGACGCCAGGTGCGGGGCGGCCGAGATCAAGACCGAACCCCAGCGCGTCGTCGTCGCCGGGCTGACCGAACAGGACTCGCTGCTCAGATGAAGGTCAAGACCGAGGGCCGCGACCTGTTCCTGGAGGACGAGGAGGTCCTCGGCGGCGCCACCTCGTTCATCAGCCCGCTGAGCCTGCCGTACCTGCTGGACGGCATCGTCCCGCAGATCGCCGCCGCCGTCGACGGCGACCCGGCCACCCCGGTGGTCCGGGCCTCGTACCCGGCGCCCCCCTCCTGACCCACCCCCGCCGCTGTGTGCCGAGCTGGGGTTCGTTTCGAACCCCAGCTCGGCACACGAACCGGGCAGCCCGCCGCGTGGTTAGTGGGGGTCAGCAGGACCTGACCGGGGTCACAGCGGTGAAGATCTCCGGGTCAGCGTCGTCGGAGCCGTTGAACACCGCCCGGACGCCGCCGTAGTCGGCCCGCAGTCTCCACAGGTAGCCGTCGCGGGACCGCACCTGGAGCGGGCTCTCCCCGTCCATCTCGCGCCAGTCCCAGCCGGGGCCGGTGGACTTGTAGAAGAACTCGTTCTCCAGGAGGTAGTCGGCGCCGAAACCGCCCTCTACCTCGGTGATCTGGTAGCCGGTGGCGGCGTCGCCGTCCGTGTCGATGAACACGTGGTGGTAGTCGAAACCGTCGGCGAAGGTCGCCCGGAACAGCACCGACTTCCCCACGGCGCAGGCCGAGTACGCGGTGATCGGCCCGGCGTCAGGCACGGTGGCCTTCGTCGCGGTGATCGGCCCGGCGCCGGGCACGGTGGCCGGTCTCGTTGCCCGCTGGGGTGCGTACCCGGACGCGTCCGGGGCCGACGCCGCCGGGGAAAGAGACGGCGGGGTCGCTGATGCCACCGGGACCGGCGGGGTCACGTCGAAGGACGGTGGCGCGACCGGCGGGAAACCCTGCCCGATCTGCACCGGGGGCAGGCTCGCTTCCCCGGGTTCGCGCAGGCTGAGCGCGCCGGCCACACCGGCCACACCGAGCAGGGCCACCGCGGCGACCGCGATCGGCCATCGCCGCCGCGGCTCCGGTTTCGGCTCCTCCACCGGCAGAGGGGGTGTGATCGGCTCAGGCGGTCGCTGGGGGAACATCCGGCGCAACGACTCGGCGCGCTGGTTCGCTTTCCCGGTGCCGTCCGCCAACACGTACTCCCATTGTCGTTAATGATGGTCGATGTCTCGCGGGGCACGCTACACAACCACGGCGACATCTCGCGCCGGCGGGTCCGGCAACCGAATGGCGACCCGCACGCTCCGGGTCTGCGATCCAGTCGCCGCGACCGCGGCCGAAGTCAATGGTGAGCCCGCAGAAAGCGGGAACGTGCTTCGGAAGGATCGAATTCTTGCGCCAGCTTCTTCGCCGCCTCGCCGTGACCGCCCTCCTCGCCCCGGTCGCCGCTCTCGGCGCCGCCACGATGACAGCGTCCCCGGCTTCGGCTGCGGCGGCCTCGCCCCAGGCGACGGTTGCGGAGCAGGCGCTGCAGAACGAGATCAACGACCTGATCAACGTCGAGCGGGTCAGGGGCGGCTGTTCGGCCCTCACGGTGAACGCGCAGCTCACCGAGGCGGCGCGGGCGCACAGCGAGTACATGGCGCAGACCGGGGCGTTCTCGCACACCGGCCGCGGCGGGTCCCGTTTCGGTGACCGGGTCAAGGCCACCGGTTACGCCAAGCCGTCCGCCGAGAACATCGCCTGGGGTTACCGCACCGCGTCGGCCGTGGTCGGCGGCTGGATGACCAGCCCGGGCCACCGCACCAACATCCTCAACTGCAAGTCCACCAGTGCCGGGGTGGGCGTGGTCTTCGCCGCCAACGGTGCCCCGTACTACACCCAGGACTTCGGTTACTGAATCGTCCCCCCGAAAG
Source organism: Actinoplanes derwentensis (assembly GCF_900104725.1). Lineage (NCBI taxonomy): Bacteria > Bacillati > Actinomycetota > Actinomycetes > Micromonosporales > Micromonosporaceae > Actinoplanes > Actinoplanes derwentensis. The sequence goes on along the minus strand of NZ_LT629758.1, from coordinate 2,026,483 downwards.
TGATGGCCCCAGCCGATCCCCCTGCGGCTGGGGCCATCACCATGTCATCGGGCCGATTGCAGGGCCGACACCGCCCGCAGGATGTCCTCGACGCGGTCCTTGGCGTCACCGAACAGCATCGCGGTGTTCTCTTTGAAGAACAGCGGATTCTGTACGCCGGCGTAACCCGACGCCATCGAGCGCTTGAAGACGATCACGTGGTCGGCCTCCCACACCGTCAGCACCGGCATCCCGGCGATCGGACTCGACGGGTCGTCCAGGGCGGCCGGGTTGACGGTGTCGTTGGCGCCGATCACCAGCACCACCGACGTACCGGCGAAGTCGTCGTTGATCTCGTCCATCTCCAGGACCACGTCGTACGGCACCCGCGCCTCGGCGAGCAGCACGTTCATGTGGCCGGGCAGACGGCCGGCGACCGGGTGGATGCCGAACCGGACGGTCACGCCGCGTTCGCGCAGCGTGCGGGTCAGTTCGGCGACCCCGTGCTGCGCCTGGGCGACCGCCATCCCGTACCCGGGCGTGATGATCACCGTGTCGGCGCTGCCGAGCAGGTCCGCGACACCCTCGGCGTTGATCTCCCGGTGTTCGCCGTACTCCTTGTCGTCGGCCGGTCCCGCCACGATGCCGAACCCGCCGGCGATCACCGAGAGGAAGGACCGGTTCATCGCCTTGCACATGATGTACGACAGGTAGGCACCCGACGAACCGACCAGTGCCCCGGTGACGATGAGCAGGTCGTTCTCCAGGAGGAACCCGGCGGCCGCAGCGGCCCAGCCGGAGTAGCTGTTGAGCATCGACACCACCACCGGCATGTCACCGCCGCCGATCGAGGCGACCAGGTGCCAGCCCAGCGCCAGGGCGAGCACCGTGACGGCGATCAGCAGCCACCGCGACGGTGCGATCACGAACCCGGCGGTGAGCAGCGCGAACGCGGCGAGCGCGCCGATGTTGAGCAGATTCTTGCCGGGCAGCGTCAGCGGACTGGACTTGATCTTCGCGGCGAGCTTGAGGTACGCCACGATCGAGCCGGTGAACGTCACCGCACCGATGAAGACGCCGATGAACACCTCGGCGCTGTGGATGCCGAGCATGTCCTCGGCGCTCAGCACTGCCGTCTCGGTGCCGTCCGGGTGCGCTTCGACGTGCAGGTATCCGTTCCAGCCGACCAGCACCGCGGCCAGGCCGACAAAACTGTGCAGCAGGGCGATCAGCTCCGGCATACCGGTCATCTCGACCTTCGCCGCCCGGTGCAGGCCGATCGCGGCGCCGATCACGGTCGCCGCCAGCAGCAGCGCCAGGTTCACGCCACTGATCGTGCCGGCGATCGCCAAGCCCACTGTGGCGAACAGGGCCAAAGCCATTCCGGCGATGCCGAACGTGTTGCCCGCGCGGGCTGTCTCGTGCCGGGACAGGCCAGCCAGGGCCAGGATGAAGAGCAGGGCGGCGACGATGTACGCGGCCTGCGCCGCGGTCTCGATGGTCATGACGGTCAGCTCCTCGAGAACATGGCGAGCATGCGGCGGGTGACCGCGAATCCACCGAAGACGTTGATGCTGGCCAGCAGGATCGCGGCGCACGACAGCACGGTGATCAGGTCCTGACTGTCGCCGAGCTGCAGCACGGCACCGACCACGATGATGCCGCTGATGGCGTTGGTGACCGACATCAGTGGGGTGTGCAGGGCGTGGTGGACCTTGCCGATCACGTAGTAGCCGATGACGATGGCCAGGGCGAACACGGTGAGGTGACCGCGGAGCGCCGCGGGGGCAAGGGCGGTGAGCAGGAACAGTCCGGTGGCACCCGCGCCGACGACGGTCAGCGTGTTCAGCCGCCGCTTCGAGCCGACCGCCTCACCCTTTACCGAGTTATCGGGATTTACTGAACTTTCTGATGCTTTCGGGGGCGCCGCTGACACCGCAACCGCAGGCGGGGGCCACGTCAGCTCCCCGTCTCGGACCACGGTGATCCCCCGCTGCACGACGTCCTCGAAATCCAGGACGAGCTGCCCGTCCTTGCCCGGAGTCATCAGCTTCATCAGGTTCACGAGGTTGGTGCCGTACAACTGGGAAGCCTGCGCCGGAAGACGGCCGGCCAGATCGGTGTATCCGATGATCGTCACCCCGTTGGCGGTGACCACCACCTCGCCGGGGACGGTGCCCTCGACGTTGCCCCCGTTGGCCGCGGCCATGTCGACGATGACACTGCCCGGCCGCATGGTCGCGACCATTCCGGCGGTGATCAGCCGGGGTGCGGGCCGGCCGGGGATGAGCGCGGTGGTGATGATGATGTCGACCTCGCCCGCCTGCACCGCGTAGAGGCGCGTGGCCCGGTCGTTGTAGTCGTCCGACATCTGTTTGGCGTAACCCGTCGACGACACCTCGACGTCGGCCGCTTCGACCGGCAGATACTCCCCACCCAGCGACTTGACCTGGTCGGCGACTTCGGGGCGGGGGTCGGTGGCCCGAACGATCGCGCCCAGGCTCCCGGCCGTGCCGATCGCGGCCAGGCCCGCCACGCCCGCGCCGGCCACCAGGACCTTCGCCGGGGGAACCTTGCCCGCGGCGGTGACCTGACCGGTGAAGAACCGGCCGAAGGCGTGCGCGGCCTCGACGACCGCGCGGTATCCGGCGATGTTGGCCATCGACGAGAGCACGTCGAGGGATTGGGCCCGGGAGATCCGCGGCACGGCGTCCATCGACAGCGCGGTGATCGGGCGTCCGGCGAGGTCGGCGACGAGTTCCGGATCGAGGCGGGGGTTGAGCATGCCGATGAGCGTGGCGCCGTCGGCGAGTTTGTCACGCTGCGCCACCGGCGGCGGGTTGATCACGAACACGATGTCGGCGGCCAGCGCGTCGCCGACGGTGGCTCCGGCGTCGGCGTAGGACTCGTCCGAGAACGACGCCGCGGCGCCCGCTCCGGGCTCGACGACTACCTGATATCCCAGCTTGACGAGCTGTGTGACGGTCGTGGGCGTGGCCGCCACCCGGCGCTCACCCGGGTCCGGATCCCTCGGTACACCGATGATCATCGTCGACTCCTCGGTAGATGGTGACCTTGAAAACGGCCGGCACTCGTCGCCGGTTCAAAACATCCAGTGATTGTTACTCACCAGTAGGTAGTTGGCCAGAGCCTCGAGTCCCCTCAATCATGGGTCGCCGCCGACCGGCCGCCGCACCCCGAGCCAGGATCTTGAACGCGGCGAGCAACCTTTTCATCGTCAGTCACCACTATCGAGTGTGGAGCGGCATTTCCGGTGACCTTGACAGGGGTTCCCCCTTGCCACATTCATCGAAATCGCTCTACCCTGCACCTCAGGAAAGCGCTTTCCCGCATCTAGGGCACACCACGGCGGTCATCCCCACACGTACCGCCGACCATCCCCCGAACGCGCATCCCCATGCGCGGGAACAGGTGAAGCAGAGATGAGAAGATCAGTCGTACTACGACTCTCCGCGGTGTTCGGCACCGTCGGCCTGGCCGGGGCGATCGCCCTGGGCGCGCCACAGCCCGAGGCGTTCGCGGCGGCCGCGTCGGCCGACGGTTTCGCCGGTCAGAACGGCGGCACCACCGGAGGCGCCGGCGGCACCACGGTCCGGGCCACCACCGGCACCCAGATCCACACCGCGCTGTGCACCAGGGCCAGCAGTTCGACCCCGATCATCATTCAGGTCGAGGGCACGATCAACCACGGCAACACCACGAAGGTCTCCGGCGACAGCTGCAACACCGCGGCCGACAAGATCGAGCTGAAGGAGATCAGCAACGTCACGATCCTCGGGGTCGGGGCCGGGGCGACCTTCGACCAGCTGGGCATCCACATCCGGGACTCCAGCAACATCATCATCCAGAACGTGACCGTCAAGAACGTGAAGAAGTCCGGCTCGCCGATCTCCAACGGCGGCGACGCGATCGGCATGGAGAGCACGGTCCGCAACGTCTGGGTCGACCATGCGACCCTGCTCGCCTCGGGCGGCGAGTCGGCCGGTTACGACGGGCTGTTCGACCTGAAGGACGACGTCCAGTACGTCACCCTGTCCTACAGCACCCTGAGCAATTCCGGTCGCGGCGGCCTGATCGGCTCCAGCGAGACCGACACCGGCAACTCGTTCGTCACGTTCCACCACAACAAGTACCAGAACATCGATTCTCGTACGCCGTTGCTGCGTGGCGGGGTGGCCCACATCTACAACAACCACTACCTGGGCCTGGTCGAGTCGGGTATCAACTCCCGCGCCGGAGCCAGGGCGAAAGTGGACAACAACTACTTCCAGAACTCCAAGGACGTGCTCGGCACCTTCTACACCGACCAGGCCGGCTACTGGCAGGTGTCCGGGAACATCTTCGACAACGTGACCTGGTCGGCACCCGGTTCGGAGAACAACCCGGCCGGCCCGAACGTCACCTCCAACACCACGGTCAGCATCCCCTACTCGTTCACCGCCGACAGCGCGTCCTGCGTCCCGTCGGTCGTCGCCGCAACCGCCGGCGCGAACACCGGCCTGAAGGTCTCGACCGGCACCTGCAGCGTGACCACCACCTCGCCGACCGCGTCTCCCACGTCGTCGCCGACGGCCAGCCCCACGGTCTCCCCGACCACCTCGCCGACCGGTAACCCGACCGGTGTCAACCTGAGCGTCGGCGCCGGTTCGGACGGTTCCAGCAAGGCCAGCGGCACCAGTTACGGCGACGTCCGCGACGGCAGCCTGACCACGTTCTGGTCCCCGAGCGGCGCCACCGGCGACATCTCCATCAAGTGGTCCGCGGCGACCACGGTCTCGAAAATCAACATCCGCGAGGCCTCGGGCTCGTCGATCGGCGCCTACCAGGTCCTGAACGGAGCCACCGGCGCCGTCCTGACCTCAGGCTCCGGAGCTGGCGTGATCACTTTCCCGGCCACCTCGACGACAAAGATCACCTTCAAGATCACCAGCTCGTCCGGTACGCCGAAAGTAGCCGAGTTCGAAACCTACGCCAGCTGAGACGAGTCCTGACGGAGGGGCCCCGGCTCCTCCGTCAGCCGTCGATCCGGAACCCGGACCGCGCGGTGATCCGGCCCGGTGCCGGGGTGTAGCAGTAGTGGCGCAGCCGCTCCGGCGAGTCGAGATCCCAGCCCCGGATGATGTCGAGGGCGATCTCGGCGACTCGCGCGCCACTGCCGGATCCCGGCGGGAGTCTCGTGTAGTCGGCCGTCTCGGTCACGCCGAAGACGATCTCGCAGACGCGAGCGCCACTCTCGTTGAACACGCCCTGCACCTCCCGGTCACCGGCCTCCGGGCTGATGTCCCAGGCCACGTGCGACACGTGCCCCGCCAGCGCCGGAAGGTCAGCGGCGAACGACACGAACAGCTCGCGAACACTCTGTTCGAACTCCGCCCAGGTAGCGGCGTTGCGGGCATCGTGGAACATCATGCCGCCCAGCGACCGGCAGGCGGCACTGTGCACATCGGGTTCGGCGTACCAGAGATCGGTGGGTTCCCAGTCCGGGCTCCACTCGGCGGTGCTGTGCTCCTCGTGCTCGGCGGGCCCGGCCGGCTCCACCCGCACGGTCACCAAACAACGCCGCAGATGGCGCTCCACCCGGACCCGCGGTTCACGCCAGAACGCCCAGGCACCCGGCCCGCCGACCAGCGCGGGCGGCCCGAGCACGTCGGCCACCGAGGCCAGCGTGGCCGCGTGCAGCGCCGCCAGTTCGTCGGCCGGGCAGGTCTCGGTGACCTGAAAGTCGATCTGCTCGCCGTAGCCGAAGGCGTCCTGGCCATAACCGATCTTCGTGGACCGCGCCCGGAGCGGGCTCCTGGTGTCAACCGTCAGGTGATGGTCACCGTCCTGGACGGACCATCCAACCGCACCGGCGACCCGCTCGACATCGGCACGCGACCACCTCCCGAAGTCCTGCCCGGCCAGCGGCCCCGCCACGTCTTGGATCATGGCGGCGATGATAGCCAGCCGTTCGCCAGATAGATCAAGATGGCCGGATGACGACCTTCGACAACCATGAACGGGCCCGGTGGGCCGGGCAGGCGGCGGCCTATCGGGACAGTTTCGCCGCGCTCTGCGCCCATCCGGCCGGCGCTCTGCTGGACGCCGGGCAGGTCCGGGCCGGTGGCCGGCTGCTCGACGTGGGTACCGGCACCGGCACGGTAGCCGCCCTGGCGTACACCCGCGGGGTGAAGGTCGTCGCGGTGGACGCCGAACCCAGCATGGTGGAAGCGACCCGCCGACGGATTCCGGACGCCCGGGTCCACCACGCGACGCTGCCGGATCTGCCGTTCGACGACGGCGTCTTCGACACGGTGGTGGCCAATTTCGTGGTCAACCACGTCGGCGATCCGCTGGCCGCCGTCAGCGAGATGCGGCGGGTGACACGCCCCGGCGGCCGGGTCTCCGTGACGATCTGGCCCTACCCGGCCCCACCGGCCCAGCACCTCTGGTCCACCGTCTTCGACGCGGCCGGAGTCGAACGCCCCACCGACCTGCCCCGGCTGCCACCGGACCGGGACTTCCCCCGTACCGCCGCCGGGTTGTCGGATTTGCTGCACCGAGCCGGACTGACCGACATCAGCGGCGAAACACTCTCCTGGACTCATCGCACCACCCCCGACGCCTGGTGGAGCGGCCCCGCCAACGGCATCGGCACCCCCGGCCTGATCATGAAACGCCAAACCCCGGAAACCATCACCCGGATCCGAGCCCGGTACGACGAACACGTCACGCCCTACCGCGAACCCGACGGCCGCCTAGCGCTGCCCACCACCGCCCTGCTGGCCGCGGGCCGAGCATGATCCCCCCGTCGTTCCGGAAAATGCCCCGCTGGTCGCGCGACGGCACCGCCTGGCTGGACGAGCTGCCCGAACTCATCCGTTCGTCGTGCGAGCGCTGGCGGCTGACCGTCTCCGGCACGGCCGTGCACGGATCGAACGCCCTGGTCGTCCCGGTGACCCGCGCCGACGGTGACTTCGTGTTGCGGTTGACGCCGCCCGGCCCCGACGCGGTTGCGCAGGTCGCCGCGCTGCGATTCTGGAACGGTCGCGGGACCGTGCACCTGGTCGACACCCACCGTGACGCGATGCTCCTGGAACGGCTGACCCCCGGCACGTCGCTGCACACCGTTCCCACCGATGAGGCGATGCACATCCTGGGCTCGACGATGCGCCGGCTCGCGATCCCCGCCCCGCCAGGCGTGATCACCGACGTTCCGAGCACGGCTGCGGCCGTCGCCCGGCGGATGGCCACGATGGAACAGGAGTGGAGGCACCTCGGTCGGCCGTTCCCCGAAAGCCGCCTCCGGGAGGCCCTGGAGATCGGCGCACGTCTGTCGCAGGGTGCCCGGCCCGAACTCGCGGTCAACGGCGACCTGCACTCGGCGCAGGTGCTCCGCGCCACCAGGGAGGACTGGCTGGTCGTCGACCCCGTCCTGATGCGTGGCGAAATCGACTACGACCTGGCCCGAACCCTGTGGACCCGCCTGGACGAGATGCCCTCACCAGCCCGCATCGTCCGTCACTTCGACATCGTGGTCACGGCAGCCGAAACAGACCGGGACCGAAGCCGGGACTGGGTGGTCTTCCGTACCGCCGACTTTTGGTTGTGGGGTCTCACCGCCGGTTTGACCGACGACCCGCAACGTTGCGCCCGTTTGCTGGCCACTTTCTAAAGGCGCCTACGAGCTCGACCGGGCGATGGCTCCGACCACCATACCGAAACCGGCTGCGCCGACAGCCACTCGCAGCGCGACGGTGGCCCATTTCTCGCCACGTTTCTTGGCCATACTCGCCAGGACAGCGGCGATCACACCGAAAAGGATCGGCACGAACAACAATGCTATCGCGGCGAAAATGAAGGATGCGATGCTGAACGCTTTCGCGGAAGAGGGCATCGCGTATCCGGGTTGCGGCATGACCATGTAAGGCGCCTGTCCGGGTCCTCCACCCGGCTGCCAGGCGACAGGCGCCTGACCGGGCCCGCCCCCTGGCTGCCAGGCCTCAGGCGCGTACACGCCCGAGGGACCGGGCACCGCAGACGGGGCGTGCGCCGAGGCATGCATGGCAGCATGACCACAGAATTGGCAGTGACCATTCGCCGGAACGGCCGAACCACAGCGGGCACAAAGCATGACTTCTCCCAGATTTCGTCGCCACGTCATCGGCGCCCACATCGAAAACCTGAAGAATTCTCGCCACTTCCTGTCCGGCGCGCGAGGAACCGCACGGGATCAGTTACGTCGTTCAGTGAACTGATCTCAGCAAGGAATTGAAGCCGATTCGGGATGACACGGGTGAATAGGTAGTTTCGGACGGTCCTCGAAAAAGACGTGGAGCCATCGATAGACAGGTCTTGCGACAGATCCACGTCTTCGAGAGGGCTCCACGTGCTGGCTTATCGTGCCATGGTCGACGTCCCGAGGGAACTGGTGCAGTACGTGGCGCGGTTGCTCCATGCCGAGCGCCGCGCCCGTGGCACGCGGAAGAAGACACGTGCGCTGACCTGCTTCTACCAGGCGTTACTCGTACTCGTCTGGTTCCGTAAGCAGGAAGACCTGACACTGCTGGGCGCCGGTTTCGGGGTCTCCCGGGCGACCGCGTACCGCTACCGCGACGAGGGCATCGCGGTGCTCGCCGCCCAGGCACAGGACCTGCACACCGCTCTGAAGCGGGTCGCCGCCGACGGCTGGTCGTACGTCATCCTCGACGGCAAACTGTTCGACTGCGACCGGCTGACCGAGACCACCCTGTCGGTCAAGGGAAAGACGATCGACGCCTGGTTCTCCGGAAAGCACCGCGACTTCGGCGCGAACATTCAGGCGATCATGCGCCCGGACGGACTGCCGATCTGGACATCGGCGGCGATGCCGGGGCATCTGCACGACACCAGCTGCGCCCGCGACCTCGGCGTCACCGCCGCCCTGAACTGGTCCGCCGCCGAACTCGACCTGCCGGCCTTGGCCGACTCCGGCTACGAAAGCACTGGTCAGGGCATCAAAACCCCAATCAAGCAACCGGCCGACGGTAAACCCCTCGCCGTCGACAACCGCGCCTACAACCGGCTCCTACGCGGTCTGCGCTGGCAGGGCGAACGCGGCTTCGCGATCCTCGTCGGACGCTGGAAAGCCCTGCGCCGCACCACGATAAGCCCACGCCGCACCGGCGATGTCGTCGCCGCCGCGCTGCACCTGACCCATTTCGAATACAAATACCTAACCGGATCTTGCTGAGATCAGTTCAGTACCGCGTCAAGGACGCTAATGGTCGGCGAGGGCGGGGCAGTTCAGGGTTACCGACAGCCAGGCTCGGGTCATCGCGGCGGCTCGTTCCCAGGTGAGGCCGGGGCGTCGGAGGGCTATCTGGACGCCCAAGCCGTCGGCCAGCGCGCACGCCCCCTGCGCGACCGCGTCGATGTCGGAGGGCTCGGCCAGGACACCGGCGGCGACGGCGGCGTGGATGGCGTCGCGGACCAGGGACGCCCAGCCGTCGTACGTGTTGATCGATTCGGTGGCCAGTTCGTCGTCGCGGAGGGCGGTTCGCCAGTACTCGACCCACAGCATCCATTCGGCGCGGGCCGCGTCCGGGGAGCCGTCGGTGGCGGCGAGGTGGCCGGCTACCCAGCGGAGTCGTTCGATCGGGTCGGTGATCGCCTCGGCGGCGGTGCGGGCTTCGGCCAGCAGGTGGGCGGTTCGGGTGCGCAGCGCCTGCACGACCAGGTCCTCGCGGTTGCCGAACAGGTACTGCAACGTGCTGATGGACGCGCCGGTGCGCCCGGCCACGTCGGTGAACCGGGTGTTCTCGAAGCCGCGTTCGGCCACCACTTCGGCAGCCTGCATCAGCAGGTCGGCCCTGTTCCGCGAGGCACGGCGCATTCCCAAGATCCACACCCTCCGGTACGGTCCACTGGTATCTCCATACCACAAGGCGCTACCAGCGGAGGTCCCCGTGGACGTGATTGTTGTCGGTGCGGGTCTCGCCGGTCTAGTGGCGGCCCGGGATCTGCGCGCCGCCGGGCTCAGTGTCCAGGTCCTGGAAGCCCGTGACCGGGTCGGCGGGCGAACGTGGACGGCCCCGCTGCCGGGCACGCAGGCCGCCGTCGACCTGGGCGCCGAGTGGCTCTCGCCGCAGCAGCACACCGCTGTCACCAGCGAACTAACCCGGTATGAGCTGGTCACCGCCGAGCCGTTGCGCGGGCCGCACCGCTGGTATCTACCCAGCGGGCCGGAGCCCACCGACCCCGATGAGAAGCGGGTACTCGCCGAGACCCTGGAACGGCTGGAGGCCGACGCCGAGCGGATCGACTTCGACCGCCCGGACTGGCACCACTGCGCGCCGGACCTGGACGTCCCGTTCGGTGGGTATCTGCGAGAGTTCTGCCCGTCGGAGCGGGTCCGGAGTCTGATTCTGGCGTGGTCGTTCACGCTGATGGGCGGGGACGAGAACGAGTACAGCGCCCTGCACCTGCTGCACGAGATCGCCGGTTTCGGCTCGTCGAAGGCCGCGTTCGGGGGTGACTCGCACCGGATCGACGGGGGTGCCGACAGCCTGGCGAAGGCGATCGCCGCCGAACTGGGCTCGGTGGTCCGTCTCGGTCAACCGGTGGAGTCGATCACCGCGCCCCGGGGCGGCTGCACGGTGATGACCGCGGACGGCACCCCGCACCGGGCCCGGGCGGTGATCGTGGCGGTGCCGCTGAACTGTTTCGGTGACATCGACGGACTGCCCGGTCCGGGTCCGCACGCGGGCAAGGTGGTCAAAGTGTGGCACCGCGCGAGTGGGGTGGTCGCCGGTGAGGGCACCACGGGCTGGCCGGTGGTGGTCGAGACGTACGCCGTACCGGGTGGGGTCGCCGCCCTCCACCAGCACGGCACCGCACCGGCGGCCGTACTGGCCGGGCACTACCCGGACGCGGTGCTGTCCGAGCAGCGATGGAACGACTGGTGCGCCGACCCGTACGCCCGCGGAACCCGGTGTGCGGCCCGGCCCGGACAGCTGGGCGCGCTGCACGATCTCGCGAACCGGCCCGGTCCGCTCTTCTTCGCCGGCGGCGACCTGTCCCGGCGCTGGATGGGCTGGATGGACGGCGCGATCACCTCGGGCGCGGACACCGCCAAGCGAACCCGCGCCTACCTCTACAGCACCGCGATCCCAGCGGCCCGCGGCTGATAATCCCGGCGCCCTGGACCGGGACCGGCTGTTAGCCTGCGGCCCATGTCGATCACGCCGGTGGCCTTCGCTGTCTCGCACTGGGCTGAGGACCCCTGGTCGCAAGGCTCGTGGAGCCTGATCGGACACGACGGCAGCCCGCAGGACCGGGTCGACCTGGGCGCGCCCATCGGGACGAGGCTTCGGCTGGCCGGGGAGGCCACCCATGCCTCTCGTGCGGGCATGACACACGGGGCGTACGAGCAAGGGGTCCAAGCCGGATCTTGGGCCGCCGGCCTGGGGCATGATCGCATCGCCGTGGTGGGCGCCGGCATGGCCGGCCTCGCCGCCGCCCGAACCCTGACCACTTTCGGTCGTGAGGTGATCGTCCTGGAGGCACGGGATCGGGCCGGCGGGCGCACCGCGGGCGCCGAAGTGGGCGGGACGACGTTCGACCTGGGCGCCAACTGGCTGCAGCAGTTCGACGACAACGTGCTCGCCCGCCTCGCCGAGGAACTCGGGTTACGCCTGGTGCCGACCGATTTCAACGATCCGCTGATCCTCGACGGCCGCGCGGTTCCGGACGGCATCGAGAAGGAACTCCGGACTCGTCTCGCCGCCGCACCGGCCGGGGCCGCGATCTCCGACGTGGTCGAGGCCTGGCTGGCGGCTCCGGGTTCGTGGGCGATCGACGACATTCGCCGGTACGTGGACGCCGAGATCGTGATGGACTCGGGCGCTCCGCTGTCGTGGCTGAGCGCCCGGTACGGTTTCGAGCCCGGCGTCGGCGAGGGCGACCGCTGGATCGTCGGCGGCTACCGCCTGCTGGTGGATCATCTGGCCGCCGGTCTCGACATCCGCCTCAACCGGCCGGTGCACCGCATCGAGGTCGACGAGCACGGGGTGACCGTCGGCGGCGACCGCTTCGACGCGGTGATCGTGACCGTCCCCCTCGGGGCCCTGACCGACATCACGTTCGCACCCGAACTGCCCGCGTCCCACCGGACCGCACTGTCCCGCCTGGGCATGGGCCGGGTCGAGAAGGTGATCCTCCGGTTCGAGGAGAGGTTCTGGCCCGACCATCCGGCCGGCTACCACCGCGTCCACGGCCCCGGCGCGAACGACATCTGCGAGTGGCTCGACGCCACCGCCGCCGACGGCACGCCCACACTGGTGGGCCTGTTCGCCGGACCGTGGCTGGACGCACTGTGGACCGGCACCGACGCGGAGATCGCCGCCCGGACCGTCGCGTACGGCCCGGGCGGCCGGTCCACTCCCTGATGTGGTCGGCCACCCAGCGGCTGACCGTCGCCGCGGTCTCAGCAGCGTGCCGATCCATCAGTGGTTCGCGATCGGTGCCGGGCACCCACTGGCCAAGGAGTTCGCGCGGGATGTCGGCGAGCTGCCGTCGGCGGCCTGAGCGGATGGCGGGGTGGCAGGTGGTCAGAGGAGGCTCTGGATCGCCTGCACCGCCTCGACCACGCTGGTCACCGGGCCGGCTCCGGTGGCGATTCCGGTCAACAGCGTCTTGACCGTGAACTTGCTCGGCTGGTCCTTGGCCAGTTCCAGGGCGACGTTCTCGGTCGCGGCGAGCAGATCCTCGCTCTCCGGGATCTCCGCCGCGTGCTTCTGCAACTGTTCGACCAGTTCGGACAGGCGGGCGGCGAGGTCGTCGCTGTCACGATCGGCCAGACCGCTGTGGATCACCTTGTTGACAGCCTCGGCCTTCTCGCCGATCGCGAGGGCGCCGGCGTTCACGGTTCCCGAGCCGGAGATGATCAGCCCGTGGTTGGGGTTGTCGGTATTAGACCGTTTTGACGGATGACGCGGAGCCTGGCGAAGGCTTCGATCATTTGCTATCTTCGAAGAAACCGAAATAAGCGGAGGGGTCTTGTCCGACGGGGTGTTCGCTGCGCTGGCCAACCCGACCAGGCGAGCCGTGCTGACGTTGCTGCAGCGCAACGGGCCGATGGCGGTCGGGGACATCGCCGCCGCGCTCGATGTGGTGGGGCCGACGCTGTCCGGTCACCTGAAGGTGCTGCGAGCCGCGGACCTGGTGGACACGCGACGGCAGGGCACGACGATCCGGTACGTGACCAAGATGTCGGTGCTCGAAGGAGCCATCGCCGAACTGATGGAGAACATGCGCCTCGGCGCCCGGAACGGGGAGGTCAGCGATGGCGACGACTGAGTGCGCCCGGCGAGGAGTGGGAGGGCGAGATGGCGACGGCTGATAAGACGAGGGTGCCGCTGACCGGGATCGTGGTGCTGGTCGCCGGGCTGGCGGTGATGGCGGCACTGTCCTGGCAGGCCGCCGGGCACCTGCCCGACCCGGTCACGCTTGCCGGCGCCGGAAAGGACGGTACCGATCAGCATGCGTCGAAGGCGCTGGTCCTGAGCGGGTTCCCGCTGCTGACCGCGGCGATCGGCGTGCTGTCACTGGCCGTCCAGCGGTTGCCCGGTGCCGCTTTTCTGACACTGGGCCGCGACGACCGTACCCACCGCAAGGCAGTTGATCTTGCATTGGGGGTGGTGACCCCGGTGCTGCTCAGCATCCATCTGCTGCTGCTCCGGGCGGCCGACGGGCAGATCGGGTCCGCGCTCGGCTACGTGGCCGCCGCCGTCGCGCTGGTGGTCATCGTCGTCGGTAATGCCTGGCCCAAACAGGCGCCGGCCGTCCCGGAGGCACTCGACGGGAAGATCTGTGACCCGGTCCGGCGAGGACTGGACACGGCTCTGGAGGCGCAGCGCCGCAAGCTGCGGCCGACCGGCATCACGATGCTCCTGCTCGGGCTGGTGGCGATCGTCGTCGCGTGGCCCGCGCCGATGGTGTCGCTGGCGGTGTCGATGGCAGCGGTCCTGGTCATGGCGATGGTCCCGCTGGTCACGGTCTGGTGGTCGGTGATGCGGCCCGGCAGCCGGTAGCGGACGGCTCAGAGGCCGAGTGGCAGCCGGTAGGTCTCGTGGACGAAGTCCATGTGGACCCAGGTGCAGATACCGGTGATGTCGGGGAAGGAGCGCACCTGCTCGGCGACCTGTTGCAACGCGGGCAGGGAGTTGCCGGAGACGGTGCCGATCATGTCGTAGTTGCCGATCACCGTGGCCAGGAATTCGACGCCGGGGATGTCGAGGATGGTCGCTACCAGGTCCTCCGAGTAGCCGCGGACATGTAGGCCCATACCCATCGCCATGTTCCGGGTGCGCGCCCCGCGCCGGGTGATCGTCGAGATCCGCATGACCTCGCGGTCCAGCAGTGCAAGGGTGCGGTACGCGGGATTCCCGCCACGATCTGGATCTCGTCGGGCGCCTTCGACGCGGACATCCGCCGCCGGGCCGCCGCGGCGTCGTCATTACCGGCTCACGGCTCTAGTCCATCGACCAGAGGCCGGCCGCGAGACAGGCCACACCCACGATCAACGGCACACCGATCATCAGTACGGTGTGCCGCACCGACGACAGCGAAGCGCTCTCTGGCCGTCCCGCGATCCACCGGACCGGCACCCGCGCGCCGACCGGATGGATCGGCTTGAACGCCTTGAGCCCGACGGTGAACTCCCGCCAGGCCCCTGTCTCGTCGGTGTAGGCGATCACCGGCGAGTACAGCGACCGCCCGTCCGGCGACTGTTCGATCCGGACCACCGACCCGGCCGCGCGCAGCCCGTCGCGGCCCAGCCGCCCGGTCTTGACCGCTTGCGCCATCGCGGCCGCGATGAGGAACAGCCCGAGCAGGAACCACACGCCGACCCCGAATGACATCCCGAGATCATCGCGCATCACTCACCGTTATCGATGGGTGCCCAGTTCTTCCAGTTTGCGGCGGGCCCGGTCGGCGTCCGGGTGTTCCAGGGCGTCCAGCAGCCGCTGTGCGCGGGTGGCCGCCTCGATCGCGGGGGCGGTCCGGCCCATCGCCTGGAGTGTGTCGGTCAGGTGCAGCAGTGTGTCGGCTTCGAAGTAGCGGTCGTCGGCCGCCGCGTACGTCTGCACCGCCCGCTGATAACACCGCACCGCCTGCTCGTGGTCGCCGAGGTGGTGGTGGGCGTAGCCGAGGCTGTCGGCGGCGGCCGCGATCGCACGGGCGTCGCCGAGTTCACCGGCCAGTTCGGCGGACCAGGTGCAGAACTCGACCGTCGCTTCGTACTCGCCGAGTTTGGCGTGGTACCAGCCGATCGAGTTCAGGGCGTTGGCCTGCCCGTAACGGGAGTCGGCGGTCTGGAACGCGGCGTACGCGGTCCGCGCATGTTCCAGAGCCCGCGTGTGGTCACCGGTCCGGGCGGTGAGCTGGGCGAGTGTCATGCCGGTGTGGCCGAGGGCCAGGTGGTCGCCGATCTGCCGGTTGACGTCGAGGGCGGCACTCAGGTGTTCGAGGGCCTCGCCGGTACGGGCTTCCCGGCTGGCGGCGAAGCCGATCAGCCGGTGGGCGCGGGCGCGGGCCGGGTCGTCGCCGAGCCGGGTGGCGGCGGTCAGTGCGGCCTGCTGGGTGGCGGTCATGTCGTGGTAGCGGCGGCGCAGGTCGAGGAACCGGGCCAGTGCCCAGGCCAGGTCGATCACCCGCCGGTCGAGCCGTGCGGTCACCGCCGCGTGGAAGACTTCGAGCAGCACCGGGAGTTCGGCGGTGAACCAGGCCACGGCGGCGGTCCGGTCTGCGATCGGCTCCGGGCGTACTCCCTGGTGGGCTTGTCCTGGGGTCAAGGGGTCGCCGTGCGGGACCAGGGCCTCTGCCGCGGAACAGGCGGTGTGCAGGTAGTGGTCGGTGCACCGGTGCAGCGCCGCCCGCCGGTCCGGTTCGGTCTCGTGCCGCCGGGCCATGTCGGCGGCGTACTCCCGCAGCAGGTCGTGCATCCCGTACCGGCCGGGTGTGTGTTCGGTGGCGAATCCGGCCCGGACCAGTTCGGCCAGCCCGGTCCGCGCCTCGGCGGGTGAGCAGGCGGCGAGACTGGCGGCGGCACCGGCGGTGAGATCCGGCCCGGGGTGCAGCCCGGCCAGCCGGACCAGGCGTTTGGTGTCGTCGCGCAAGACCCGGTAGGACGAGGAGAACACGGCGCGGACGTCACTGCCGACGTCACCGACGGTGAGCGAATCGAGGGTCAGGTCGTCGGCGAAGGCGGCCAGTGCCAGTCCCGGGTTCGCGGCCGCCTGCGCGGCGACCACCGACAGGGCCAGCGGCAGACCGGCGCACCGTTCGATGATCCGGCCGGTGGCCTCCGGCTCGGCGGTGATCCGGTCCGGTCCGAGACGCCCGGCCAGCAGTTCGCGGGAGCCGTCCGGGCCGAACGCGGCGAGCGCCAGCAACCGGGCGCCGTCGGTGGCGGCCAGGCCGGTGAGCTGGTTACGGCTGGTCACCAGGGCCATGCTGCCGGGCGAACCGGGCAGCAGCGGGCGCACCTGCTCGGCGTCGCGGGCGTTGTCGAGCAGGACCAGCACCCGCTGCCGGGCTAGGATGCTGCGGTACAGACTGGACTGGGCGTCCACCTGGTAGGGGACGCGCTGCGCGGGCACACCCAGGCCGTCGAGCAGGGTGCGCAGCGCGCCGGTGGGGGTCATCGGCGCGGCGGCCGGGTCGAAGCCGCGCAGGTTGACGTAGAGCTGGCCGTCCGGGAACCGGGTCCGGGCCCGATGCGCCCAGTGCACCGCGAGGGCGGTCTTGCCGACCCCGGCGATGCCGCCGATGGCCGAGACCACGACCGGTACGGCCACGGCACCGGCCCGCGGAGCGAGGTCGTCGAGGCGGCGCAGGTCGTCGTCGCGGCCGGTGAAGTGCACCAGCGGAACCGGGAGCTGGGCGGGCACCAGTACGGTGACCGGGGCATCGGTGAGGATCGCCTTCTCTAGGCGGCGTAGCTCTTCGGACGGTTCCAGGCCGTCCCGTTCGGTGGACAGCTTCCGGATCCGGCGGAAGTGCGCCAGGGCGTCGGAGCGTCGCCCGGCCCGGTGCAGGGCCAGCATCAGCAGCCCGCCGAGGCGTTCGTCGAGCGGGTGCTGTTCGGCCAGGGCGGTCAGTTCGCCGAGGACCGTGTCGTGCAGGCCGGCACGCACGTCGGCGTCGATCCGGTCGGTGCGTGCGGCCAGCCGCCGCTGCTGGATCCGGTCGCGTTCGGCGTCCAGCGGCGGTGCGGTCACGTCTTCGAACGGGTGGCCGGTGAACAGCTCCAACGCCTCGTGCAGCAGGCCGGCGGCGGCCTGGTGGTCACCGGCGGCGAGCAGGTCCCGGCCACGGTCGGCGAGTGTGAGGAACCGCTGCAGGTCGAGTTCCCCGGCGCCGACCCGCAGCAGATAACCGGGGGACCGGTATGCCAGGCGGTCGTCGCCGAGGCCCGCCTCGGCCAGCACCCGCCGCAGTTGGGAGACCCGCACCTGCAGGGTGGACCGGGCGTTGCGCGGCTGCCGGGCACCCCACAGCACGGTGGCCAGCCGGTCCGTGCCGACCACCCGGTTGGCGTTGAGCAGCAGGATGGCCAGCAGGGCGGTGCGCTGCCGGCCGCCGATCACGACCGCGTTGCCGCCGGCGGTGACCCGCACCGGGCCGAGCAACCGGAACTCGACAACCATGTTGATCACTTTACATGTCTTTCGTTGTCAACATCCATGAAGGACAGTCCCGGCCAGCGCAAACGAGCCGCCGGGTAAGCGTGCGGTAAGCGCCCGCCCCGACCATGTCGATCACGGGGCACGTCTACGGGGCGGGGAGTGCGCGGTGTCGGTTTCGATAGGTCTGCTGGGTCCACTGGACGTCCGGCGGGGGACGGCGGCGATCCGGATGGCGGCGGGCAAGACGAGGATCGTGCTGGCGTACCTGATCGCCAACCACGACCGGGTGATCGCGATCGACGAGCTGGCCGGGGAGTTGTGGGCCGGGTCGCCGCCGTCGTCGGCGGTCGCCAACATCCGGACCTATGTGGCCGCGTTGCGCCGCTCGTTCGGCTCGGCTCCGGCGCCGGTGTCGATCCTGGCCCGGCCGCACGGCTACCAGCTGCGGCTGGCCGACGACTGTCGGGTGGACCTGAACGAGTTCCGGGCCCTGGTCGAGCGGGGCCGGGCGGCCGGCGGGCAGCCGCGTACCGCGATGCGGCACCTGGACCAGGCGCTGGGGATCTGGCGGGGCTCGGCACTGGACGGGCTGCGTGACGGGCCGATGCTCAGCACGTTCGCGGCGGTGCTGGAGGAGGAACGGGTCCAGGTGGTCGAGGAGACCGTCGACGCCCGCCTGTGCGACGGCCGGTTCGCCGAAGCGGTGCCGATGCTGCGCCGGCACCTGGACGACAACCCGCTGCGGGAGCACGCGCACGCCCAGTTGATGACGGCGCTCTACCACTGCGGCGACGTGTCCGGCGCGCTGGCGGCCTTCGCCACCGCCCGGGATCTGCTGCGGGACCAACTCGGCATAGAACCGGGCCGGGAACTGACCGACCTGCACCTCGCCGTCCTGGACCGGAGTCCCCGGCTGGATCGCGACCGTCCCGAGCCGGAGCCGATCGTGGCCGCTGATCCCCTGTTCACACCGTTTCTCACGCCGCCTCCGGTCGCCGGTTTCACCGGCCGGACGAGCGAGATCGAACTGGGCGTACGGGTACTCGGCCCCGCCCGGCGCGACGTCCTGCCGATCGTGGTGGTCTCCGGGCTGGCCGGGGTGGGCAAGACCGCGCTGGCAGTCGCCCTCGCGCACCGGGTGGCCGGCGGCTATCCGGACGGTCAGCTCTACGCCGATCTGCGCGGTGACGGCCCGGACCCGGCCACGCCCGAGGAGGTGATCGGGCGGTTCCTGACGGCACAGGGGGTGCCGGCCGACCGGATCCCGGCCGCGCTCCCGGCCCGTACCGGCATGTTGCGCAGCACTCTGGACGGCCGCCGGGTCCTGGTGGTGCTGGACAACGCCGCCGGTGAGCCGCAGGTGCGGGCGTTGCTGCCGGGCACGGCGGGTTGCGGGGTGCTGGTGACCGGCCGGTCCCGGCTTCCGGCACTCGACGGCGCCCGGCACATCACCCTGACCGGTCTGCCCGAGCCGGACGCGATTGCCCTGTTCAGCGCCGTCCTCGACGGGCCGGCCGACCGGGAACGCGCGGTGACGGGCGGCCCGGCTGACCGGGACCGGGCGGTGATCGGCCGGATCGTGCGGAGCTGCGAGACGCTGCCGCTGGCGGTCCGGATCGCCGCCGCGCGGGCCACGAGCCGTCCCGGGCGGCCGCTGGACCGGCTGGCCGCGCTGCTGGACGACGAGTCCACCCGGCTGGACACCCTGCGCACCGGTGACCTGGACATCCGGTCCCGGCTGACCGGCGCGTGCCGGGCGCTGCCACCGGCGGCCCGCCGCCTGCTCAAGTCACTGAGCCTGTCTCAGGGCGTCACCGACGACGACACGGATCTGCTGGATGTCCTGGTGGACGGCGGGTTCCTGACCGAAAACGGGCCGGGCCGCTACCGGGTACACGGCCTGGTGCGCCTGGTGATGCACGAGGACCGCCCGGCCGGTCACGCCTCGATGCGGAACTCGCCACGCTGGCGGTAGCCGTCCAGCAACCGGACCGCGACGCCGAGCACCCGGGCCGCCGGGAAGTAGCCGACCTGCTTCGAGTCGTAGCTGATCTCCCCGGCGTCCCCGAGTAGCACCAGGAACCCGTCCGGCACGATCCGTTCCCCGGCCAGCGCGGGTATCCCGGTCGCGGGGACCGGTTCCCCGGCGACCGCGGCGACCCGTTTGATCAGCCAGCGCCGCCCGCCGATGCCGGTGCTGAGCGGCCGAGTCGGCCATCGACCCTGTTCGGGGGCTTCGACCGCGACCACATCGCCGGTACGCACCCCGGCCACCGTCCGCCGCACCAGCACCCGATCCCCGGGCCGGAACGTCGGCGCCATCGACGACCCGGTCACCCGCACCACGGCATGCCGCCGCCGCACCCGACGGAGCACGACAACCGCCGCGAGCACTACAACAGCCACCACCGGGACCGAGAACGTCACGAGACCTCCACCGCCTTGCGGTAACCGGCCGCCTGCAACGCGAACAGCCGGGCGTACTCACCACCGGCGGTGATCAGCTCGTCATGGCCACCGCGTTCCACGACGGCGCCCGCACCGAGCACCACGATCGTGTCCGCCTGCCGGATCGTGCTCATCCGGTGCGAGATCAGCAGACTGGTCCGGCCCCGCCGGTGATCCCGCAGCCGCTCGTGCACCTGATGTTCGGCCTCGGCGTCCAGCCCGGCGCTCGGCTCGTCCAGGATCAGCAGGTCACCGTGGGTGCGGACCAGCGCCCGGGCCAGTGCCACCCGCTGCCACTGGCCGCCGGAGAGCACCACCCCGGTCCGGGGATCGTCACGATCGGCGGCGTCCAGGAAGATCCGGGTCAGCAGGGTGTCGTAGCCGTGCGGCAGCTCCCGCAGGAACGGATCACACCCGGCCCGCCGGGCCGCCTCGGTGACGCGCTCACCGCCGTCGTCCAGCGCCGTGAGATCGCCGACCGCGATGTTCTCGGCGGCGCTCAACTCGTACTCCATGAAGTCCTGAAAGACCACGCTCATCCGCCGGCGCAGCTCGTCCACCTCGAAGTCGCGCAGGTCGACACCGTCCCAGGTGATCGAGCCGCGGGTCGGGTCGTAGAACCGGCACAGTAGCTTGACCAGGGTGCTCTTGCCAGCCCCGTTCAGCCCGACCAGCGCGGTCGCCCGGCCGGCCGGAATGACCACGTCCACCCCGGCCAGCACCCACGGCAGATCGTCCCGGTACCGGAACCACACATCGGTCAGCTCGATCCCGTGCCGCAGCTCCGGCACCGGCGTAACCTGCCCGGACGCCGGCGGCGGCAGATCCGGCTCACTGTCGACCACCGCGCAGTAGTGGCCGAACATCAGCATCGCGTGATGACCCCGCCCGGCCGTGCTGAACACCGTCGCCAGCGCCCCCTGCACCCCGGCGACCGCCGCGACGAACACCGCCACGTCACCGACACTGAGCCGGCCCTGCCGTGCCGCCACCACCGCCCACACCAGCCCGCCGCCGGCGATCACCGCACCGGTCACCCCGAGCAGTGCCTGGGCCAGCAGCTCCCGCCGGTCCGCTCCGCGCTGCCCGGCGTCGATCGCCCGCAACTCGGTCAGCATCCGGCCCCGGAACAGACCACCCAGACCGAAGAGCCGAACTTCCTTGATCGCCCGTACGCTGGTCAGCAGATCGGCATAGAAGATCTCCCGGCGCCCGGCCGCACTCAACGCGAAGTCGACCCGGGCGCGGTCCCGGCTCAGTGTCAGCTCGGCCCGCAGAGTCGGCACCGCCCCGGCCACCACCACCAGCGCCATCCACGGGTTCAGTACCGCCAGGGTGCCCAGGAACCCCACGATCGTCAGCGCTCCTTGACCGGCGCCGAGGACACTGCTGACCAGATCGGCCGGACCGCTCGTTCCGTGCGTCGCCATCCGCAGCCGGTCGTGGAACGCGGCGTCCTCGAACCGGGCCAGCCCGCGAAGCCGCCCGATCGCCCCGAACAGCCGATCTTTGGCCGCGAGCGTGACAGTGCGGGTGATCTGGCTACCGAGGTAGCCGTTGAGCTGCGGCAGCATGGCCGCGGCCACCCCGGCGCAGGCCAGTGCCAGGGCCGGGGCCAGCAGCGGCGCCGACGGATCACCGATCCGGTCCAGCACCGTCCTGGTCAGCCACGCCAGCGCCACCGGAACCAGTCCCGCGGCCACCACCAGCAGGATCCGGGCGAGCAACCGGACCGGCGAGGCCTGCCAGACGTAACGCTGGGCCCGCAGCAGCGGCCTCATGCCGTGGCGTGCACGGGCAGTTCACTCATCGCCAGGCCGCTCGCGAGCACCATGCCGCCCGGCTCGACCAGCAGGAACGACGGGAAGCCGCGGACCGCGAAGGCGGCCGTCAACGTCCCGTCGGCCGGTTCCCGCACCACCCGGGCGACCGCCGCCAGCTCGGATTCCAGTGCGGCCACGTCCGCCCCGGTGCCGACGATGACCGCCAGGACCTTGGCCGGATCGGCCAGTTCCCCGGCGTACGACAGGAAGGAAGGAAGACGCTCGTGACAGGCCGTGCAACCGGGCGAGAAGAAGCCGACCAGTGTCTGGCCGGGGAACTCCGCCGGGGCCACCGGGCGGCCGTCGATCGCGGTCGCGGTGACCGCGGGCACCGTCTGCCCGGCGGCGAGCATCAGCGGGCCCTGCTCGGTCTGCCGGGCCGACAACAGCTCGGAATGTCTGCGCAGCCGGCGCAGCACACCGAAGGACAGCAGCAGATTGACGACACCGAGCAACCCGACGAGAACGACGGCGGCGGTCAGATAGGACATGACACTCCCCGATACGTGGAAACGGTGGATACGACAGGTCAGGTCGCCGCGAGCAGGCCGGCGATCTCGTCCAGGTTGATCAGCAGCAGCGCCGTCACCGCGCCCGCCGCGACAGCGAGGGCGACCGCCGGCAGCGGCAGCCCCGGACCGGCCGGAGAACCGGCCAGCCCGAAGATCGCGGTCGCCAGCAGCAGCACGTTGCGGACCACGGCGGCCCGGCCCGGCGGCTCCGCCGACGCCCCGAAACAACGGCACGGCTCGGCCGAACCGCGGCGGCGCATCACCAGGATCGCCCCGGTGAACCCGGCCAGCAGGATCGCGGCGAGCCCGAACCCCCAGCGGGCGGTGGTCGGCAGCACCATCGCCGCGGTCGCCGTGAGCTCCGCGCCCACCACACCAGCGGCCAGCGGGGTGCCCAGCGGGCGCGGCACCGGCAGACTCCGCGACAACGATCCCCGGAACTCCCCGAACCCGGCCGGCCGCACCTTCCCGGCCGCGGCGACGGCGAACGTCAGCACCAGCATCGCCTGACAGGCCACCGTCCAGTTCACCGCACGCTCCTCACCGCCGCCGAGAGACCCGACGGTAGGAGCCCGGGATACAGCGCGGGTACAGCCGCGGCGATGTATCCCGGCTGTACCCGGCCGCCCTACGTTCGGCTGGCCGCAGCCATTGCGGTGCGTGATCGACACCCGATACGAGGAGAATCATGCGACGACTCGGAAACCTGGCCGACCGCCTGCTCGCCCGCTTCGTCCCCGAGGTGGAAGCCGCGGCGGCCTGCACCCCGGGACAGTTCTGGGGCTTCTGCTACTGCGCCTCCAACGGCGCCTACTACTGCAAGAACTGCCAGTTGCTCGCGAGCTGCGACGACCGGTGCGCCAGCACCTACACCAAGATCGGCACCTGCTGATCGTGCCACCGTCCCGCCGGGCTCACCGCCCGGCGGGGCACCTCACTCCCGCACTCCCCCCACCGGCCCGGCCGATGATGACGTTGGCCGGATCCCGGCCGGGCGACGGCCGCTCCGGCGGGAGCAGTTCGAACTGGGCCATCCGTTCAGGTCGGCCAGCGACAGATGATCGCGGCGGGACAGATCGGAATCGGACGGTGCGGCGGCCAGCCAGCGTGACGGCGCGGTCCGCACCCGCCGGGCACGTTACGACTGGCCGTCTGGATTGGTGAACTCCCAGAACGCTCGTAGTGCCGCGATCTTGCCGGTGCCGTCGCCGCGGTACGTGAACACGCCTCGCACCCGCATGGTGTCGCCGCCCGGGAACGTGAGGTGGATGGTGCCGACGTCGGCGACCTCGTCACCGCACAGGTAGGACCGTTCGATCTCGAACCGCATCCGGTCGACCTGCCCGATCACGCTGTCGTAGAAGGCGGCGATGGCCTCGGTCCCGTGATGCCCGCGCCCGTCCGGGCAGAGCGGCGACGGCCCGACCGGATCCTCCACCACGGCGTCGCCGGCGAACAGGCCGAGCCAGCCGGCCCGATCCTTTACGGACGCCGCCGCTTGCGACCGGCGCGCCAATTCCCGGGCACTCACCACCACTGCCGTCATCCGAACCCTCCAAGACTAGAACATGTTCTAGAATTTAGCAGAGCCAGAACCCTTCACCTGGGTACGACATGACACTCCCGTCCGCCCCGCGTACCCGTACGAAATCGCCGTCGACCTGGATCGTCTCCCCCGCCCGCAGGAACACCGGCCGGGCCAACTCGACCGCCCGGTCCCCGGCCTCGACCCGCCCGGCGAGCGTCAGCCGGCCGACCGGCACCTCGTCGCTCGTCACGGGTCCCAGGCTATCGACACGAGTCCCATCGCGACGGTGGGTGGTGTTCGCGCATTCGCTGTATCCGCTGCTCGGAGGGCCCACAGAATCGGTACGGGCTGGCGTTCACCCACCCACATCGATGAGGAGGCCTTGATGAGACTCGCGACCAGGAACCTGTTGCGCCGCGGTGGTGCCGGTCTGCTGGCCGTCGCGACCGTCGGCGCCGGAGCCCTGCCCGCGCAGGCCCGGCTCGCGACGACCAGCACGGTGTGTGCCGTCGCACCGGACGGTGGTTCGGTGAGCCGCTACCAAGGGCGGGGCGTGTCGTGGACCCGGATCGGCGGGCCGGCGCGGAACATCTACGGCGGCGGGGCCGGCTTCTTCGCGACGAATCCGAACTCCGGGAACATCTACGGCTACCGTGACGGCCGGTGGTCGCGGGTCGGCGGTCCGGGGCGGCAGTTCGTGGTGTCCGGGCAAGCGCTCTACGGGCTCGCGCCGGACAGCAGTTCCGTCAACCGCTGGAGTGGTCAGGGCGACACCTGGACCAGGGTCGGCGGGCCGGCCCGGACGCTGTACGCCGGTGGCTACGGCTTCTTCGTCACCAGGCCCACCTCCGGTGACATCCTCCGGTACCGCAGCAGTCAGTGGACCCGGGTCGGTGGACCGGGGCGGGAGTTCGTCGTCTCCGGGCAGGCGCTCTACGGGCTCGCGCCGGACGGCAGCTCCGTGAACCGTTACAGCGGACAGGGCGAGACCTGGAACCGGATCGGCGGGCCGGCCCGCAAGTTGTACGCCGGCGGGTACGGGCTCTTCGCCATCAGCCCCGCCTCCGGCGACATCGTCCGCTACCGCGACGGCCGGTGGTACCGGATCGGCGGCCCGGGTTACACCTTCTCCGTCGGGGACACCGCCCTCTACGCTCTCTCCCCCAACCGGGACATGGTCATGAAATACAGCGGCACGGGCGACCGCTGGTATCGGATCGGCGGCCCGGCCAGGTCGATCGCCCCCTGCTGAGAGAGTCCCGCCATACGGAGGACGCTGACGGAGTGCGCTGAGAGAGCACGCCGACGGAGTGCTCGGCGTGATCCGGCTGACACCTCGACGGTTCGGCGTCGCCGGCGGCCTGGAATGTCGCACCCGCGGAGCATGATGGCCGGGTGACCACTTCCGCTGGGGAACTCCTCGCCACCGTGGTGGCCCGCGCGGTCGCCGACTTCGCCGGTCACAACGCCTATGTGCGCGGCGGCAGCGCGGTGCACGCCGTGGCCACCGTCCGCTGGCTGGGCGAGCTGGAGGTGCCGGCACCCCTGTGCCACGTCGGCGTCAGCGGCGGCGAGCTGGCCGCCCTGCGCCCGACGACGGCTTCGGTGACGTGCCGCCGCTGCCTGCGCCGCCGCGGCGCCGACGAGACCACCGGCCTGGCCCCGACCGAGCAGCTGACCCTCTTCCCAGCGGCCCGCGCACCGTCGGCGGCTTCCTGACTTAGACGGCTGCTTGCTGATTCAGACGGCTACTTCCTGGCTCAGTCGGCGCCGATGGCGGTGAGGTGGGCGTCGAAGGCGGCGACCATGTCGAAACCGGGGTCCAGCAGCCACTGGGTCTGCAGGCCGTCCATCACCGCGATCAGACCGGCGGCGATCTGGTCGGCCGGTGGGCCGGAGGGCAGGACGCCCTCCTCGCGGGCGGTCTCGACGGCGGTGGTGGTCTCCTGGGTGACTGTCGCGTACCGCTCGCGGAAGAACTCGTGCGCCGGATGGTCGGGGGCCGTCGCCTCGGCGGCGAGGGTGCTGAACAGGCGGATCATGTCGGGGTCGGCGGCGTTGCGGCGGACCAGGTCCCGCAGCTCGGCGATGAATCCGGCCGGCGAGGTCCGCAACATCAGGCTGCCGCCCATGTCGCGCTCCGCCAGCAGGGCGGTCAGCAGCGCTTCCTTGGAGCCGAAGTGGTGAATGATGTTGGCGGCGCTGACTCCGGCACGCACCGCGACGTCGCGCAGCACTCCCCCACGGAACCCGTGTTCGGCGAAGACCGCGCGGGCGGCGTCGAGGATGGCCCGTTGCGCTTCCCGCCCGGAATGATACGGACCCCGCGGGCCCCGTTTACGGGTTTGCGTCACCTCTCGACCATATACAGTGGACAGTCCGGAGCCCCGGCGGCCCCTACGCGCCGATCCAGCGATAGCGACGCTCAGGGCGGCCCGGCACCGAGTAACGCAGCGTGACGTCAGCGCGGGCGGTGGTGTGCAGGTGTTCCAGGTAGCGGCGGGCGCTGACCCGGGAGATACCGATCTGGTCAGCACATTCGGCGGCCGACAGTGTCCCGGCCGCGGTGCTCAGGGCGGTGCGGACCAGCTGGTCGGTCTCGCTGCTCAGGCCTTTCGGCAGGGCGTTGCCGGCCCGGGGCGCGCAGGTCAGGGCGCGATCGATGTCGGCCTGGTCGTGCACCGAGGTGGCGTACAGGCCGGTGCGCTGGGTGGCGTACTGCTCCAGCCGGGTGCGCAGGTCGTCGAAGCCGAACGGTTTGAGCAGGTAGTTGACGACTCCGCTGCGGACGGCGCCACGGATCGCGTCGGCTTCCTTCGCCGCCGAGATGACCAGGACGTCGCAGTCGTGGCCGTCGGCGCGTAACCGGGCGGCCACGTCCAGGCCGAACATGTCCGGCAGGTACAGGTCGAGCAGCACCAGGTCCGGCGCGTGCCGTCGGACCTGGTCCAGGCAGGAGGCTCCGGAGTGGGCCACGCCGACGACGCCGAACCCGGGGATCCGGTCCACGAAACTGCGATGGATGCGGGCCACCCGGAAGTCGTCGTCGACGACCAGGACACCGATCATGACGTTCCCCCTACGGTGAGACGGGCGGTGAACATCGCGCCGGTGACGGCCACCTCGCCACCGTGCCGGGTGCAGATCAGCCGGGTCAGGGCCAGTCCGATGCCACGTTCGCCCTGTTCAGCGACTTTGGTGGTGAACCCGTGGGAGAACACTTCCCGGGCCAGGGACTCCGCGACCCCGGGGCCGGAGTCGCGAACCACGATCTCCACGGTCGACGTGTCCTGCCGCAGTTCGACCTCGACCCAGGCGTCGTCGCCGGAGCAGCAGGCGTCGATGGCGTTGTCGACCAGATTGCCGACGACCGTGGCGACATCCGCGGCGTCGGCCGGTTCCAGACGGTCCAGCGAGGTGCGCTCGGAGATCTTCAGCCGTACGCGGCGCTCGGCGGCCTGCGCCGACTTCGCCATCAGCAGCGCGGCCACGGCGGTGTCGTGGACCCGGCTGGTCAGGGTCAGGTCCAGGGACTCCCGGTGCCGGGCGAGCGCGTCGACGTACTGGACGACCTCGTCGTGCTCGCCGATCTGGATCAACCCGGAGATGGTGTGCAGCTGGTTGGCGAACTCGTGGGCCTGGGCCCGCAACAGTTCGGTGGTGCTGCGGAACGAGCCCATCTCCCGTTCCAGCTGCGCCAGCTCGGTGCGGTCACGCAGCGTGGTGACCGAGCCGAGGCCGGTGACGCTCATCCGGTTCATCACGAGGACCCGCCCGGCGCGGACGACCACTTGATCACGGCCACGGGAGGAGGAGGCATCGCCGCCGGACAGGACCTCGGCGAGCCGGCCGTCGACGTCCAACTCGCCGAGCGACCGGCCGACGCAGTCCTCGGGCAGGTCGAGCAAGGCCCGGCCGGGGGCGTTGACCAGGGTGATCCGATGGTGCGGGTCGAGCGCGATGACACCTTCGGCGATCCCGTACAACATCGCTTCCCGGTGTTCGGCGAGGCCGGCGATCTCGCGCGGTTCCAGGCCCAGGGTCTGGCGCTTGATCCGCCGGGCCAGCAGCCACGATCCGGTCAGGCCGACGAGACTGGCCAGACCGAGATAGATCCCGATGTTGTACGAGGCGTCGAGCGCCCGTTGCCACAGGGTCGGCGACACCTCGCCGATGACGACCACGCCCAGTTGGCGGCCGAGGTTGTCGTGCTGATCGCCGAGCACCGGCACCTGGGCGACCAGTTCGAGGGTCCCGTTCAGGCGTAACTCGCCGGACCAGCTGCGGCCGTGAGCCACCGACTGGTCGCCGAGCGGCAGCCTCTCCCGTACCAGAGTGGGGTCGGTCGAATCGACGACGATGCCGCGGGTGTCGGCGACGGTGACCGAGCTGACGCCGGACTGGGTCTGGGTGGCCTGCACGAGGGCGGGCAGGGCGGCGCCGGGTGCGGGTTGTTCCAGCTGGGCGCGGATCAGCGGGTTGTCGGCGAGTTGTTCGGCGAGGGCGGCGACCCGGCGGCCCTCGACCCGGTTGAACGTGGCGGCGGATTGGGCGAGGGACAGCGCGGCCACCGCCACCAGCACGATCACGATGATCGCGAGTTGGAGAACCAGTAGTTGTCCGGCGAGTGTCGGCCTCTTCAGGTTCGCGACCACAAATTACTCAACCTTCGCTGATTACAGAACGCAGACATGCCGTCGCGCGAGGGCCACCATCATCGCGCCGGACCGTCCCGAAACGAAAGAGAAACAGCGATGAAAACATCGACGAAGGCGATCTTGGCCGGGCTGATGACGTTGACAGTCACCGCGTGCGGCGCGACCGCGGGCAAGACCGAGGCGGGTGGTCCGGTCGCCGATCTGCGGCTGATGGTGCCGAACACCCCGGGCGGCGGGTACGACACGACGGCCCGCACCATCGCCAAGGTGATGGAGGACAACCAGATCGCCTCGGGTGTCGAAGTGTTCAACCTGTCCGGGGCCGGTGGTGTGGTCGGGTTGCAGCGCACCGTCAACGAGAAGGGCAACGGCAAGCTGGCGATGCAGATGGGCCTCGGTGTGGTCGGGGCGTCCTACACCCAGAAGTCGCCGGCGAAACTGACCCAGACCACGCCACTGGCGAAGGTCATCGAGGAACCCGGGGCCATCGTCGTACCCAAGGAATCGCCCTATAAGACCATCAACGACCTGGTCGCGGCGTGGAAGGCCGACCCCGGCAAGATCGCCGTAGGCGGCGGATCCTCGCCCGGCGGGCCGGACCACCTGCTGCCCATGCGGTTGGCGAAAACCGTCGGGATCGACCCCAAGACCGTCAATTTCGTGTCGTACGACGGGGGCGGCGAACTGTTGCCCGCAGTCCTCGGCGGCAAGATCGCGTTCGGCGCCAGTGGTGTCGGCGAGTTCCTGGACCAGGTCGAAGCCGGGCAGGTACGGGTCCTCGCGGTCACCAGCGAGCAGCGCCTGGACGCGGTGAAGGACGTGCCGACGCTGAAGGAATCCGGCATCGACATGGTCTTCACGAACTGGCGGGGCATCGTCGCCCCGCCGGAGATCTCCGCCGCCGACAAGCAGCAGTGGATCGACGTGCTGACCCGGATGCACGCCACCGACGCGTGGAAGGCGGAGGTCACCAAGCACGGCTGGACCGACGCGTTCGTCACCGGCGACCAGTTCGCGACGTTCCTGACCGAGCAGGACAAGGCGGTCGCCGACGTCCTGAAAGACCTGGGTCTGGCGTGACCAAGGACCGGGCCCAGTACGGGGTCTGCGCCTTTCTCGCCGCGATCGGGGTGCTGGTCCTGGTCGACGCCACCACGATCGGGCATGCCACCAGCAGCAACGACCCGATCGGGCCGCGGCCGGTACCGATCCTGATCGGCGCGCTGCTGCTGGTCGTCGCGGTGGTGTACGCGATCGACGTGTCCCGCGGCGGCACCGGCAAAGAGGAGGACGGCGAGGACGTCGACCTGACATCGAGGATCGACTGGCGGACCGTGGTGCTGCTGATCGTGGCGTTCGGGCTGAACGCGGTGCTGATCGAACCGCTCGGCTGGGTGATCAGCGGGTCACTGCTGTTCTGGGGTTCGGCGTACGCCCTCGGATCCCGAAAGCACCTGCTCACGCCGGTGATCGCGGTCTCGCTGGCCCTGGTCACCTTCTACGGTTTCGCGATCGGCCTCGGCGTCAACCTGCCCGCCGGTGTCCTGCAGGGGATCCTCTGATGACCGAACTGACCAACCTGCTCGACGGTTTCGCCAACGTGGTGACGCCACAGAACCTGCTGATCGCCCTGATCGGCGTCACCATCGGCACCGCGGTCGGGGTGCTGCCCGGCATCGGCCCGGCGATGACGGTGGCGCTGCTGCTGCCGCTCACCTACGGCATGGAACCGACGCAGGCGTTCATCATGTTCGCCGGCATCTTCTACGGCGGCATGTACGGCGGATCCACCACGTCCATCCTGCTCAACACCCCCGGCGAGTCGTCGTCGGTGGTGACCGCCATCGAGGGCAACAAGATGGCCAAAGCCGGGCGGGCCGCGCAAGCTCTGGCGACGGCGGCGATCGGCTCGTTCGTGGCGGGCACCATCGGCACTCTGCTGCTGGTGTTCGTGACCCCGCCGATGGTGTCGTTCGCGATCAGTCTCGGCGCCCCCGACTATCTGGCGATCATGCTGCTCGGGTTCATCGCGGTCAGCGCGGTGCTCGGCGTGTCCCGGATCCGCGGGTTCGCGTCCCTGCTGATCGGCCTGACCGTCGGGCTGGTCGGCATCGACCGGGTGACCGGCCAGCAGCGGCTCACCTTCGACCTGCCGCAACTGGCCGACGGCATCGACGTGATCGTGGTCGCGGTCGGCATCTTCGCCGTCGGCGAAACCCTGTGGGTGGCCGCTCACCTGCTCAAACGCCCCGTCGAAGTGATCCCGGTCGGTCAGCCGTGGCTGGGCCGCGACGACTGGCGGCGTTCGTGGAAACCGTGGCTGCGGGGCACCGCACTCGGCTTCCCGTTCGGCGTGATGCCCGCCGGGGGCGCCGAGATCCCCACCTACCTGTCGTACGCGCTGGAAAAGCGCCTCACCAAGCACCCGGAACAGTTCGGCAAGGGTGCGATCGAGGGCGTGGCCGGGCCGGAAGCCGCCAACAACGCGTCCGCCGCCGGAACCCTGGTACCGATGCTGGCACTCGGGCTGCCGACCAACGCCACCGCCGCGGTCATGCTCGCCGCCTTCCAGGGCTACGGCATCCAGCCCGGCCCGTTGCTGCTGCAACGCGAGTCGACACTGGTGTGGACGCTGATCGCCAGCCTGTTCGTCGGCAACCTGCTGCTGCTGGTACTGAACCTGCCACTGGCCCCGGTGTGGGCGCGACTGCTGCGGGTGCCGCGCCCGTACCTGTACGCCGGGATCCTGTTCTTCGCCTCGATGGGCGCGTACGCCGTCAACGCCCAGCCCTTCGACCTGCTGCTGTTGCTGTTGCTGGGGCTGCTCGGGTTCGGGATGCGGCGCTTCGGACTGCCGGTCCTCCCGCTGATCGTCGGGGTGATCCTCGGCCCGATGGCCGAACGACAGGGCCGGATGGCGCTGCAACTGTCCGGCGGCGACCTGTCCGGCCTGCTCGGCGGCCCGATCTCGTACCTGATCTACGGCATCATCCTGCTGATCCTGTGCTGGCCGCTGCTGCGTCTGCTTGTCAGGCGCAAGGCCACACCCGCACCGGAACCCGTGGAAACGCCGCCGTCAGAAAACGCTCGGTGATCCGGTCGCCGGGCAGGCAGTCCGGCCACTCGGCGAGGATCTCCGGCAGACTGCGATGACCGAGGGCCAGCTGTAGCAGCGCGCCGGGCGGGATCATGGCGTCCTGTTCGGCGCGGCCACGATGGGTGGTGACGTGGGTGAGGAGGCCGTCGGTGAAGTGCAGGCGTGCGGCCCGGCCGTACGTCCCGACCGTCATGGACGGCCCCGGCCACCGCAGATCCGCCGCCTGCCAACGCGCCTGAAGCACGGGTTTCAGGCGAGCGAGCAGGTCGGCGGGGTCGCCGGTGCGGACATACCAGCCGCGGGTACGACGGGGCACACCCGCCGGGCCGGACAGGCTCAGCGGGTGCTCCGGGCCGAGCAGCAGCCGGAGCTCGGTCTGGTCCGGCCCGGCGGCCTGCCGCAGGTATGCGTAGACGGCGTCGTCCGGCCGCACCGTCGCCGCGACCACGATGGCCGTCTGTGGAGTGTGCACGAGGTAGCCGCCGTCCTCGTGTACGGCAACGACCCGGCGGGCGATGTCGTCCGGACGGCGGCCGGCGATCTCGTAACGCCAGGCGGCCGCGTCCCGGGGACAGCTCAGCACCCCGGTCCCGGCCAGTTCCCGGTCGACGGCGGCAAGCGCGTCCGCGTCGTCCACGGTCGCCGGACGCAGACCGCCGACCGTCGGCCCGTCCGGCAGGGCGTTGACCGGGATCGTCGGGGCGCCGTCGTTGGCCAGGGCGTACTCGTAGCCGAACCGGCGGTAGAAGTACGGGATGCCCTCGATGACCTGCAGCGGCACACCGTCGTCGGCCAGTCTGCGGTGCAACACTTCGAAGAGCCGGTCGGTCAGCCGGTTACCGCGATGCTCCGGCACCGTGCCGACCAGCTCGATCATCGCCACCGGCAGGCGCACCCCGGCGAGACTCCACTCCTGCCGCAGTTCGACGAGGCTGGCCACCACACGGCCGTCCTGCTCGGCCACCAGGAAGTCCTCCGGGCGCACCGACGGATGCCCGGCCATCAGGTCCTCGACCCAGGACGCGATCTGTGGATGCGGCTTCCCACCGGTACGGTCCTGCAGCTGCACCGAGGCCTGCAACTCGGCGATCGCGGTGACGTCCGTGGCCCGGCCAGGGCGAATGCGGTAGCGACCGTCCATGCTTTACCTCCACCGTGGTTCAGGTTGCAGAATCTAAAGCATGACAAACGTCGATGAGGTGTACGAGCGGCTCCGTGGAACCGGGCCGGAACGCGACGGATGGCTGTCCAATCACGCGCCGATGGCCGCCGAGGCGCTGATCCGGCACGGACACGAGCGGATCGTGCACCGGTGGCTCGACGACTACGCCGACCGCCTCGAAACCCGGCCACGCGGCATCAGCCCGGTCCTGGCCGACGACTGGGAATCACCACTCGGCGACCCCACTCGTACCGGCGACTGGCTGAACTTCTTCGACCGGGAACTCGCGCTGGCACCGTGGCGGGAGGTGCTGGTCTCCTGGTGGCCGCGGCTGCTGCCCGGTATCGCCGCGGGCGCGACGCACGGGGTGATCCGAGTCGGACACGCGGTGCGGTCCCTGATCGACGGTCCGACACCCGCCCGAATCGGCGAACTGGGGCAGGGCCTGGCGTACTGGGCGGCACGATGGCAGCCGCTCGCCCCACCAGGCGCCGGCCCCTACCCGGCGACCGATCCACGGTCGGCGCTGGACGCGGTGCCGCGCGTGCCCGACCAGCGGTCCGGCGCCCGGGAGCGGCTGGCGCAACTGGCCGCCACCCCCGGCTGGGCCGGCGCTTCCGGTGCGGTCCCCGGCGATCCCGCCGACGACGTGCCCACCAGGCTGGCAGCGATCGTCGAGGCGGCGACACTGCGACACGGCACCCACGGGTACGCCGCCCCGGTCATGCTGGTCCACGCGGCCACCGCCCCCAGCGCCGTCGCCCGCGTCCTGCCCGTCCTGCCGGACGCCCTGTGGAAACCCAGCCTGGCAGCGGCCTGGTCGGCGACGGCCGCGATCACCGCCGCCTACTCCCCCGGCACCGCACGCCCGGTGCCCGCCCGTCCCCCGGAACTCGTGATGGCCCTGGCCGCCGAAGACGGCGACGAACACGCGATCAAATTCGCCGACACAGCCCTGGACGTGTACGCCCGGACCGGCTCCGCACGGGTGCTCGACTCGGCCCGGCACTCGATTCATCTGCTCGGCGCCTGAACATGCCGATATCCACGGGGTCGCCGCGGGGGT
Organism: Actinoplanes derwentensis; assembly: GCF_900104725.1. Classification (NCBI taxonomy): domain Bacteria; kingdom Bacillati; phylum Actinomycetota; class Actinomycetes; order Micromonosporales; family Micromonosporaceae; genus Actinoplanes; species Actinoplanes derwentensis. Next base: position 1,992,538 of record NZ_LT629758.1, on the reverse strand, counting down.
CTCTTTCATAGACGCACGATCTTGCGGTGTGTCGCTCACGGACGGCAGGGAATCATTCTCATACGTTTCCTGCGTGCCCGGTTTTGTATATTCCGCACCGTATGAGCCGAGTCCGGGGTGGACCGGTTGGCTGCTGGTCCGCCACGACGAGTCCGGGATGCGGAGGGTGGACGAGGTCAGCGATTGGTTGATCGTCTCCGAAGTCTCGACCTCGGCCCCGAACACGATCAAGTCCCAGGCGCAGGCCCTGGCCCAGTGGTGGCGATGGTGCCTCGGGATCGGGGCGGACCCGCTGACGGTGGACGCGGTGACGTTCGCCCGGTTCGTGGCCGCACTGCAGACGGTGCCGAAGGACTTGCCCTTGACGAGCAAGGTGGTGGCTCTGCCGGGTGACCCGCGGTTGCGGCGACCGAGCACGGTCAGCCAGCGGGTGGTCCATATCAAGGGTTTCTACCGGTGGGCGATGCACAACGGGCGGGTTTCGGCCGTGGCCGGCCGGGCGGTGACCGGGTTCAAGACCCCCGCCGCCCCGCAGACGATGAGGGCCCGGCGACTGCGACCGGAGCAGGTGACGGCGTTGCTGACGGTGAACCTGTCGCCGCGGGACCGGTGGATGGTGGAGCTGCTGTACGGAGCCGGGCTGCGTGAGGGGGAAGCCCTTGGGCTGCGGGTCGAGGACTGGTGCATCGGCCCGGAGGTCGCTGCGGTGTTCGGCTGCCGCGTGTATGGCGGGCCGCATCTGCACGTGCGCCGGCGCCGCAACAGCAATGGCGCGTGGGCCAAGTCGCCCTGTGAGCGGGTCGTGCCGATCGCGCCCAGGGTGCTGCAGGCCTATCGGGACTGGCAGGCGTGGGCGTTCGATCACGCCCCGGAGAGCATGGAGTCTCCCTACCTGACGATCTCCCTGGCCGGGCCTACCCGGGGCAGGGCCTGGTCGATCAGCGGGTTCACCAGCATGTGGCAGACCAAGGTGAGGACGATCCCCGGGCTCGAAGAGGTGACTCCGCACCTGCTGCGGCACGAGTGGGCCTCCGAGCTCCTGGACGCCGGGGCGCCGGCGTTCACCGTCCAGGAACTGCTCGGACACCGGTCCCCGACCAGCACCCAGATCTACACCCACGCCCGGATGGACACCCTCACCGCCGCCGTCGCCCAACTGGCGACCTGGCGCCAGCGACTTCTCGGGATCGCCGGATGACTACCCTGGCCTCCAGCTCTACCTCTGGATCAAGACCCTCGCTGCGGCCGGTTCCGACCTCCACCTTGCCCGTGCAGGCTCTGCCGCTGGCTGCTGCACTTGGTCTGAACGGTGACGACGTGCCGTTGTGGGCGCGGCGGCTGCTCACCTTGCCGTTGCAACAGTGGGCCCTTGACCGATGGGATCCCGGCAGCGGCGTGTTCGAGTACGAGCCCGGAGACCACCTCAACATGGGCAGCACGTATTCGAAAGGTCGCACGGTGAGAACCCGAGACCTGGCGCCAGGTATGGCGCTGGAGGTCCTGGCGTCCCTGGCCGCAGATGCCGCTGGCGGGACGAAGATGAGGCCTTCCTCGGCGCGGTCAGTGGTGCGGGCGATACAGGACCAGGCGGGGTGTTTCCTGCTCGAGCTGGACGACACTCGCATCGCGCATGTCGTGGGGATCGTGGTGCGCCGTTGGCGGGCGCGCCTGACGATCATGAATGCCGATCCGGAGAGCGAGTGGGACCGGGACGAAATCAGGCTTGCGGTCGTCAAGCCCGGTGCGCCGAACTTGGTTCTGCGCGTCGGTGACATCACCCAGCCGTGGCTTCGGGACCTGTTAGTCAACCTGTTGCGGGTTCGCATCCATCACCTCGCCGTCCGCTCGGCGGCATCGTGGGTGCTTTCGGTGGGACGGTTGTCGCGGTTCTTGGCCACCCGCACCGATGCGGGTAGCGCCCCACGGCTGCTGTCCACTGCGGCGATGGACCGCTTCGTGGCCGCGCTGCGGGCGGACCGCGACGTCACCTCGGTGATGCATGAGGGCACGGTGGCGGGGGTGGGGGCTGTCTTGTCGCAGGCCCGGGCGCTGGGGCTCGTCGACCGTCATGGTCTTCCTGCCGGGTTCACCGTTCACCACGGGCACTATCCCGACAAGAAGCAGATGGTCCGGGAAGACCGTGCATTCCCCGACGCCACGTTCCGGTTCCTCCTCGGCGCAGATGACCTGCTCGGGCCACGAGTGCTGGAGCTGGCCCGCAGCATCCCGGGCGGGACATTCCGCGGGGAGGTGTTCGTCACCGCACTGCATCTGGCCGCCAGCTTCGGCCGCCGGCCCGAGGAGCTGTGCTCCCTGCTCGCTCACCGAGTGCGGGTCGCCGACGCCGGGGCCGGCGAACTGCTCTACACCAACTTCAAGTCCGGCCGGGACCAGGTGTGGCTGCCGGTCGATGCCCGCACCGCTGCCTTCGTCCAGGACTGGATCCCACGGCTGCGTGGCCGATACCCCGACACACCCTTCGCCGCCCTGGCCCTGCTGCCAGCGCCCCACGCCAACCCTGCCGGCGTTCGCCCCATGAGGAGTGTCATCCTCGCGGCCTGGTTCCGTCTGTGGGTGACGCTGCTCGAGCAGGCGATCGTGCTCGCCCACCTCCACCAGGCCACCGCAGGCCTGCCACTCGAGGCCTTGTGCGAGTTGCCCTGCCGAGCCCTGGCCGGACAGACCCTGCACGTCGCCGACGAGGAGCACGTTCTCCCGGCCCCGACAGCCCAGATACTGATCGACTACCTTGCCGACGCGACCGCCCGGGCGGCAGGCAGCAAGTACGCCCCGGCGGACCTCAGCGATCTGCCCATGTTCCCGGACCCCTTCACGCCACCCCGCCCCAACCCGTTGAGAGGGCGTCGGCCGATGGAGTTCGTTTCCGTATCCGCGGCCCGGTTCAAGCCACTGGGAGAAGGCTGGCTCCCGCTCGCGGCCGGCTACCCCAGCGGCGGCATCCCCGGGGTCAACCTCGGCGCCACGCGGATCAACCCCGACCAGTTGCAGGTCCGCCTGTTCCGGCACACCTATCTGCAGCACCTGGTCAACCTCGGCACCGACATCTTCCTGGTCCAAGAACTCGCCGACCACGGCAACGTGCAGACCACGATCAACTCCTATGTGCGGGTCCAGGACGAGAAGCTGCGGGAGGCAGTCGATCTGCTGGCCACGCACCGGCTGAACACCTACGGCCGCCCCGCCACGAACGGCGTTGCCCTGGCCAGTGCACCGGCGCGGGACATGACCACGAACGACTGCACCAACCCGCAGGTGTTGGCCCTGGGCCGCGAAGGGTGCCAGTACGACCGGATGTGCTTCGGCTGCGACCACTTCGCCGCCGACCCCAGCTACATCCCGGACATCAAGACCGAGATCCACACCTGCACCATGACCCTGGCCCGACTTGAGATCGAGGAAGAGACCGCCCTCAAACCCCACCACGTCGCCGTCCTCGCAGCCCGCCGGGACGGATGGCGGCGCATGCTGAGCGTTCTCACCGGCCACCTGGATGCCCTGGACCCGGCAGAACGGGAACGCGTGGAGACCGCCGCCGACATCGTGCGGGACTTCCGCTCCCGCATCCGTTCCGGCGGCCTCAACCTCGCCGGCACCACCACTCTCCCCACGACGGCCCGGCCATGACCCCCGACACGACCGACGCGCAACCCACCACCACGACGGCCCAGCTCTACCCACAGGCCGCAGCCAGCGGGCGGGACCCGTCCCGGGCGATCGAGACCAAGAAAGCCCAAGCCACTGCGAACCGAGACAGAATCACCACCGCGATCGTGGCCCTGCAAAGGCAGGACCAGCCGGTCAACGTGCAGTCCGTAGCCCGGGCCGCCGGCGTCCACCCGGCCACCCTGCGCCGCAACCCGGACCTGCTGGCAGAAGTCCAACGGCTACGGGACGCCTCCTGGCAGCAGCCGCCCGCCCGGCACGCCGACCCGGAAGCGACCGCGTCCTCCAAGGCGCTCAAAGCCCGACTGCTTGCCTCCCAACAGGAAGGCGTCGAGCTGCGCCGCCAGCTGACCCAGCTGCGCCGCGACGCCCACCAGGCCCTCGGTACCGCATCCACCCACCCCGACCACGGCATGGTGGAGGAACTGCAACGGGAGGCCGCCGAGTTGCGGGTGCAGCTGATGGACGAACGGGACACCACCCGTGGCCTGCAGGAAACCGGCCGTGACCTCGCCGACGAACTCACCGCCACCCGAGAAATCGCCCGCGGCTACCTACGCGACCTCGACCAGGCCAGGGCCGACCTGCGTGCCACTCGCCAGGAACTGATGAAGCTGCGGACCCAAATCGCCACCGATTGTCGGCGTATGTCTTGAACTGCATAGTCGGGGCGCGAGGGCCCACGGCGTACGAGAAGCAGCTGGTGGTGGTGGAACGACGCGGTCGGCCTGGTCAAGCCGCTCGACCCGGATCAGCGCTGAGCGGGGCGGCGCGCCCCCTCTTCCGTGTCACGGCGCTGCGAGAAGATGCGGCCCATGACCGCCGACACGTCCCCGCCGGACATCAAGGCCCACCTGCCCGAGGCCGACGCCATCGTCGACGCGCTGCCGTGGAAGCTCGGCGACACCGATGCCGAGCGCCGTCGTGCCCGCGGCCGCGTCGCTTCCCTTGCCCACCAGGTCGCCGGGCTTCTCGCCGTAGGCTGGCAGGTCGAAGAGATCCGGACGGCGCTGGCCGACTCCCCGACCGCCGCCGACGCCCCGGATCCGGCGGCTCAGGAGAAGCGGTGGCGTTCGGCGCTCAAGCAGGCCCGGCACGTCAAGCGAGAAGCGGAGCGGCCGCCGTGGCGGCCGTCTGACTGACCTGCCCTGTCCTGTTCCGCTTCCTCAAAAGTGGAACGACGATCGCGTGCCCGGCGTGCCCTACTCAACATCCGGATCTGCTTGATATGCAGGTAATGCCGAGTTGAGGATGCTTGCCGAAATGATCTGGGCACCGCGCACTGACGTTTCGTCCTCACGTGGCCGAGGGCAATAGCGCCGATCCGGTGACATCGTGATGGCCTATGGTGATCCAACGCAACCAGCCGCATAGGCGAGAGGCAACCGGATGGTGTCGCGACGCGTCTACGTCGGCTTGGCAGTGCTCGGAGCGGTCGTTCCTTATGCGGCATTTGCCGTTTTCATCAGTCGGCATGGCCTGGATCTGGTTCGGCTGTCGCAACAGGCGTTCGGCTCGCCGGGTGCCGCCTTCTTTGCTCTTGATGTGGTCGTCTGCGGTGTCACGGTGCTGGTCGGCGCGATGCGTGACTCTCGCCTGATCGGCACCAAGTGGGCCGTAGCAATCGCGACCCTACTTGTAGGACCCAGCTGTGGCCTGCCGTTGTGGCTGGCGCTCCGACAGGTCGGCGAGATTGACGAACGCTGATATTAGGAGGCGCGGGCGGCATCCTCATTTGCCGCGATCCGCTCGCTACATGGCGTCACGGCCGCCGAGGGCCGGCCGGCGCCCGCTCGTGCCGATGTGCGGACGGGAAGTCAGTTCTTGTAGATCCGCCGATGCCACCATGGCAAGGGCTCACCATTCCAGCTTGTTCTGGGGCTGGAGTCGGGAAGAGTGCGGCGTCGAAGATCCCCGTCGAGGCAGCTCAGTAGGCGGCGCATCTCAGCGCGTGCCGATAACGGTAGAAGGCGGGTCACGGCCTCCAACGCGTCTCGCACGAGCGCTAGGTCGTCGTACTGGCAGCCGGGACAGGAAGGACAGAGTGAGGCTTCAAGGCGAAGCTTCCGTCCCGGTTGGCGCAGGAATTTTCGATATTCCAGGAGGAAGTGAGCAGTACGTCCGGGCCGAATGTGTTCATTGAACGGGTCAGGGTCGTAGCACTCCCCGCCTCCCCCTACGTACCAACCGAAGGAGGCACCATGTTCGACCGCTCGGACGGCGGCGGTTGTAGCAAGCGACAGTTGGTCGATAGGGCCACCGCCTTCGCAGGTCCACTGGCGGACGGTACGACCGATGGCTTGTTGCGCGGCGCGGATCGCGCCAGGCCGCTTACGCGGCATGGCCCTTTCGGTTGATCATCATGGTCCCGATGCTCGCATCGCGGCGCCGGCCACGCAACGTGTCAGCCTCGACTGCTCGTGACGTAGCGATGGTCGCCGCCCGCTTCTGCCGCGATCCGGGCACCATCTCACGTTCATCGATTAATTACCGTGAGCGGCGGAGGTAGGTCGCCGGCCCCGCCGCCGTCGCGGCGTACAGAGCGCTTCGTGTCCACGGGGCCTCCGCACATTTGGCGTGCGGAACCGGAACCGGAACCCGTACGCCGACGCCCACGCCGACGCCGACGCCGACGCCGATTGCAACATGTCGCACACGTTCTCGCCTGCACAAATAGCTACTGATCACGGATAAGCAGCGCGACGCCCGGATGGACCAGCACGCGGCAACCCCGCGTCTCAAGCACCCGGCCGAGGCCGCAAGAACCTCGACCGCCACCCCAAGTCCGGCGGAAAGTGTTGGCGTCCGTCGGCAGGAAGCCGTTACCGTGCCGCCATGGTGGACGCGCACGGGCGATACGTGGCCTCCGGATCGTTGCGGATCTGGACCGAGCGGGTCGGGGATCCGGGACTCCCTGCTGTTCTGATGGTCATGGGCTCGGCCGCTCAGGGAGTCAGTTGCCCCGATGCGTTGATCGACCGGCTTGTGGAGCGTGGTGTTCAGGTGATCCGGTTCGATCATCGAGACACCGGCCGGTCGAGCATCGTCGACTTCGACGTTCACCCGTACACGATCGGGGACATGGCTCGCGACTGCCTGGCTGTGCTGGACGGCTACGGGCTGGATTCCGCTCATGTGGCCGGGGCGTCGCTGGGCGGCATGATCTCGCAGTGGCTGGGCGTGCACGCGCCGGAACGGGTGCGGTCGTTGACGGTGATGTCCAGCTCGCTCATGGGTCACGATCCGAGTCGGGTTTGGGCGCGAGCGCGAGCCGGGGAGCCGGCCGACCCGGATGATCTGCCGCCGCCGACGTCGTCGTATCTCGCGCATCTGGCTGCTGAGCTGCCGCCGGGTGTGGAGTCCGACGTGGCCTTGTTCCGGGTCTTCAACGGGCCGGTCCGGCCGTTCGACGAGCCGGCCGCCCGGGCGATGCTCGAGCTGGCGCTGTCGCGGGCCACCGCCCCGGCCGCTGCGGCCAACCATCACCGGGCCGTGTGGATGCCCGACCCTGGTCTGCTTACTCCGCTGTCGTCGATCACCGCGCCGACCGCGATCGTGCACGGCGACCAGGATCCGTTCTATCCACTCGGCCACGGAGAGGCCCTGGCCGCCGCGATCCCGGGCGCGGTCCTGCACGTCGTACCAGGGATGGGCCATGTCTTGACGTCACCCGGCCTGCCCGAGGAGATCGCCGACCTGATCCAGCTGTGACCTGGGCTGCCGGGCGGTGGCCCGGCGCTACGGAGATCTCCGGATTCTCGGCGCTGAACCGGTGCCGCCGTAGGCGCTGGCGACCAGTCGCTAGTCGGCGGAGCGAGGTGCCGCTCTCGCAGCACACGACGGAAGACCTCCGAGTCGTACGCGAAGGAGCCTTTTCGTGCCGATTTGAATGCATCCCACCAGTGGAATTGCAGGTGCACCGCAGACTCGCTGTTGAGATCATGCCGCGATGGAATACCAGTACATTCGGTCGGCGGCCGAGAACAAGCTCGGACTCCTCAGGGTGCACGAAGCGCGCTCCACCGCTACAACAGAGCAGCGCCTCCGAGAACTGGCGGCCGACCCGATTCGGCCGGTAAGGGTGTGGACCGCCCGGAACCCGAACACCCCTCCGGACGCCGTCGCAACCCTCCTGCAGGATGCGGACTGCAGCGTACGAAATGAGGCCTTGTATCACCTGCGAACTCCCGCGGTGGCACTGGAACTTCTGGCCCGCCAGGAAGCAGAAGAAGCGGAAGCAGCCCGACTCCCGAATACGGCCGCCAAGAAACGTCACGTAGTCGCTCACCATCCGAACACGCCGCCACAACTGCGTGACGAACTGATCGCGGCAGGTGTCTGCCCAGGGCGCCGCTGCGGTATGGCGGCCGAGTTCCGCCATCGGTGTGGGGACGGCCGCCTGTACGCCGAGCAGGGGAAGCCAACCTCGGCACCGGGCCCGTCCCCACACACGGGCAGCCCTCCAGCCATGGGCGATGCCACCGATATCGAGGCGGGTGCGCGGTCGGCGGGCGAAGCAGAATGGTTGTCGGTATTGCGTGCCCTGGACGAGCCGGGCCGATTGGGCTCGGCCGGCGGTTTGGAGTTCCCGGGCGACTTCGATCGTGCGGCGACGCAGACTCGATTCGATCAGTTGGTCGACGGATTGAGCGAGGCCTTTGGCTGCCCGCTGCTCGGAGGGCAAGGCCCACAGGAGGACGCCGCTCGTTTTGGCATCATCCGGATCCCGGCCCAAGTCACCCGCACTCACGACCGGCGAAGCGGGGCCTGCTTCCCGCTGGCGGTGATCCTGAGCAATTTCGGCGGCCTGACCACGTGCCTGCCGTACCGGGTCGGGCCCGCACCTGATGCCGGCCCAACCCCGCCGGTACATCAGGAAGATTACCGCCGCGTCGAGCAGGTGTCGGCTGAGCTGCAGCTCCGGCTCGTTCCCGAGCGCATCCTCGGTTTGCCGTACGAAGGCCCGAACTATTGGGTATCCGGGTCTGAGGAGGCGACTTGGTTCTGGCGGTTCTTCGACTACCTATGAATCACTTTGCCGACTTCCGTCGCTGGCCCGCGCGATCGACCGGGCCAGCGAACAGCGTGACGACGGCCCGAATCTGCGCAACACCCGCGGCGCCCGGATGAACCGGCATGCGGCAACCCGCCGACCCATGCACCTCCAACCGAAACGACCGAGCCCGCCGGAACCTCGACCCCAGCCGACTTGATCCACGCCGCCTTTCACGGCTCCGGAATGTTCAGATCACGCTCGGCACCTCACAGAGCAGCCCTGCTGTTACTCCAGCAGCCCACGAAACTTCCGCATGCTCTCGTCAGCGTCCATCGCCGCTACGGCCGCCTCGAACTCCCGCTCCCATGCTGCGACCTGCTCCTCGGTCGGCTCCGCGGCGAAATACTCATAGGGGCCCACCGAGACGCCCTCACAAACGGATCGGGAAGCGTTCTCCACGGCATCCAGCCCCAAGTCCCGGGGCGTACGCGATCCCGCTGAGAAAAGCACGAAGCCCGCCTCGAACAAGAAGCTCGACGACTCGTCCTGTTCGTATCGGTAGCCCTTCGCCGCCAGGTCCGCGACCACGTCGTCCAACAACCGCCAGGTCAGCTGCACGCCGTCGAGGAATGCCTCATCTCCCCTGCCTGCATCATGCGGAAGCTCAACGAGTTCCACGAGATCGTCGCCGGTATAGGAAATCACCAGCAGCCGGCCGATGTCGTAGACCGCCCGGCTCACCTTCCCGGGATGCATCGGAGGCCCGAGCCGGTTCTCCACTGTCTCCCGGGTCTCACCGATTCGCGCTGCGGCTACGCCCCTACCGGGTTGGATCTCCATGAGGGGATCGTGCCAATACCTCACCCCAACCATCCGCTCGGGAGTCAATTGATGAGCTTGGCAAAGGCCGGTGCCGGACGTACTGATCTGCGATCCGCGCGTCTGACGGGCCGAAGGGGACCCGTCGCTGAAGGCGCTGTGGCCGCATCGCTGATCTCGGCTGATGGCCGTCAGAATCATTCGTCCTGTGGGGCGGTAGCCGGAACCTGATCGGTGCTGTCGTCGACTAGCCTCTGAGCATGTGGGCGGTGGCCGAGTTCGGTGAAGAGCTGACCAAGTTGGGCTGGGTCAGCGATCTGCTGATCGCCGGGTCGCTGGCGTCCGGTGATTACATCGAGGGTGTCAGTGATCTCGACCTGGTCGCGGTGACGCGTGGGCCGGTCGGTGAAAAGCGTCAGGCAGTCCTGGCTTCTCTGCATCCGCGGTGGGATCGGGTGAACCTCGGGTGTGCCTACATCGACGGTGATCGGATCGGTGCGGGTGGGGATCGGCATCCGACCTGGACGCACGGCAGGCTCGTTCAGCGGATCGTCTCCGGGATCACCCGGGCCGAGCTGGTGACCTTCGGCCGGACCGTTTTCGGTCGCCAGCCGCTGGAACTGTTCCCGGCGATGACCGCTGATGATGTTCGCGCGGCGGCCCGTGCCGAGTTGACCGGCTACTGGGCGTGGGCGGCCCGGCGGCCCTGGCTGTGGCTCGATCCGGTGATCGCGGACCTTGGCCTCACCTCGATGGCCCGGGGTCGTCACGCCCTGCGCACCGGTGAACTGCTCACCAAGAGCGAAGCGGTCGAGCAGGCCGCCGCCCCGGCTTCGCTGATCGGGCAGCTCCGCGCCCGCCGCCGGGGTGAGCCCGTGCGATCACCCCGGATGAGCACCGCCTGGATCGCCTGGCACGACGCCCGCCGGACCACCCGATCAGCCGGGCCGTCGTGAAGCCGTCCACCCGAACGGCCGGGTCGTCTGTGAAGGTCTCCGTGCCCTGGTGGGCGGTACTGTCCTCGACAGTGGCTCCGGTTCTGCTGATCGGGGGCTGGACACTCGCCGCTCGACGCCAGCCCATTGGGTTCGACAGCACGGTGGACACGATCAGTGCGCTGGCCGCGCGGGGTGCCACCGACCGGTGGCTGATGACCGCGGCCCTGATCGGTGTCGGCGTCTGTCACGTGGTGACAGCGCTCGGGTTGTCCCAGCCGGCTCGTGCTGGCCGGATTGTTCTCGGTCTCGGTGGTGTCGCGACGGCGCTGGTGGCGGTGTTCCCGCTGCCGATCGCCGGGCCGGCTCCGGAACACGCCGTGGTCGCTGGACTGGCGTTCGCGGCCCTGGCGGTGTGGCCAGCGTTCGCCTGGCGGCGGCATTCCCGCAGCCCGGCGGGGCTGTACCCTGCGGTACTACGTCCGGTGGTGGCGTTCGCCGCGGCGGTGGTGCTGCTCGGACTGGTCGGGTGGTTCACGACGACCCTCACCGGCGTTGGCCCTACCGGTCTCGCCGAACGTGTCGCCGCGGGCGCTCAGGCCTGCTGGCCGCTGGTGGTGGTGCTGTCCTGCCGCCGAAGTTCCCGCGCAGACGCCGGGGCAGCTGGCCGAGACACCAGTGGTCCGGTCAAGTAGTAGCGAGGGTCGTAGCGGGCAAAAGCACCGGCGGGCCGGTCACGTCGTAGGCGGTCAGGACCGCGGCGGTGACGTCGGCAACGGTCAGGCCGGGCAGCACGTCCTCGAGGGTGCCGACGGTGGACGGGTCGAAGTCGTAGCCGAGTTCGCCGTACGCGGCGGTCAGGGCACCACGCAGTACTTCCGTGCCGGTGACCTGGATGACCGTGCTGAACAGCCAGCCGTCGCGGGTGACGCGCTGGGCCGAGCCGACGATCTTCGTACCGGCGGCGTTGATGCTGTAGTCGCCGGGGCAGTACTCGCCGGGCACCGGGCCGATCCGGGCGTCCGCGCCGAGCCCGGCCAGGATCGCGGCGTGCAGCCGGGCGAACCGCTGGAACCGCTCGACCGGATCGAAGGTCTCCGGCGGCTCACGATGGACATGGTCGACGACCACGCTGCCGCGATGATAAGCGGCGAGGCTTCCACCCTGCGGACGGACAACCGGTTCAAAACCTTGCTGTCGTAGGGCGTGAGCAGCCCGTTCGTACCCAAGCCGCCGTGTGTCCCGGCGGCTGAAAGCCGCTGTCGGCTCGGGCGAATGGACACGCAGGATGTCCCGTGCGCCGCCGAGTCCATGGCGCAGCAGCCACGGCCCGAGCGCCACATCATCGGCCGGACCACCCACGGTCTCGTTCCCGACCAGCACTGTCACGCGTCACCGGCCCGCGTCGGGGATCGCGTCGAACTGTTTCGGCACCGAGAGCAGCGTGGCGTGCCCGGGCGGCCAGAAGATCGTGAAGGCGCGGCCGACGACCGCGTCGATCGGGATCGTCGCCTCCTGGATCTTGCCGGCCTCATCGGTGGCGATGCTCTGCGCGTAATGCTGCAGGGAGTCACCGGACGCCTCACGGTGGTCGCCCATCATCCACAGCCGGCCCACCGGGACGGTGATGTCGAAATTCTGACTGGCGACCTGGTTGCGGGTGCCGTCGGATTCCACATAAACGTACGGCTCGTCCAGGGACTGTCCGTTGATGATCAGACGGCGCTGGGTGTCGCAGCAGACCACGTTGTCGCCGGGCTGGCCGATGACCCGTTTGATGAAGTCCTCGCCGTCAGCGCCCGGATGCCACACGGCTGGCGCTTCGAAGACGATGATCTCGCCCCGGCGCGGTTCGCGGAGGGTGTAGACGACCTTGTTGACGAGGACCTTGTCCCACAGTTCGAGGGTGTGCTGCATGGACGCCGACGGAATGAAGAAGGTCTGAAGCACGAAGGTGCGAACCAGAACGGCGACGAGGATCGACACCCCCAGCAGGATGGGAAGTTCCCGCCAGAAGGACTTCTTGCGTTTCTCGGTCTGCTCCTCGATCACACCCGAAGCCTACGACGCCGAGTCACGAAGCCGGGGGTGTCGAGGACGGGCCGGCCAGTCCTCGGAGCACCGCCACGTCGGTGACGTCCTTCGGCCGCCAGGGCCGGCCGTTGCGCAGGCCCGGGAACTGCTCTTTCATGGCGAGCAGGCCCGCGACACTCATGGCCAGAACCGGCGTGCCGTCGAGGGTCACGGGCTCCGCACCGAACGATCCCGGCGGGAACAGCCAGTCGGCGAACCGCCCGAGAGGCTGGCTGAACGAGTCGTCCGGCCGCCGATCGAAATACGCGGTGCTGAACAGGACGCCGTCCCACGTGAACTCGCAGGACTCCTCCGGCGGTTGAGTCGGCAGAACCGTGGCACCGGCGGCTACGAGAAGCGCCTTCGAACGCTCGGCATGTATCCGCTCGACCCAGAACTCCACGTCGCCGTGCTCACGGGTGATCCGGCCGATCCTCGCATCCAGTCCCCAGCCGCCGAACAGCCACGCCGGGACATCGTCCGCCCGGAGGACCGCGACGACCTCGCGGATGAGCCGCAGCTGTCCTGCGGTCTTCTCGTCCATGATGGTGATGCTGCCACGCGAGGAGAGATTCAGGCGCCGGTGAGGGTGGCCTTGACCGTGGCGCCGCTGGTGCGGCCGGTCTTCGTGTCGCTCATCTGCGTTTCGGGGACGACGATGGCGTTCGTCAGGGCGGCGGGCTGCTGGTGCACCCGTTCCAAGGTGGCCGTCGCCAGATGGATCGGCTCCCGGTCCGGCGCGGGCGCGTCGGGGAACGGGCGGCCGAACGAGAGAATCCAGCCCTTACGGGGACGTGGCCGCGCCGGTTATGGCCCGGCGCACTTTCCCGGCGGCCCGCCAGGCGATGTCCACGTCGGCGGGTGTGCACGATTGTGGGCTGTAGAGCGCCCGGCCGGCGAGGTCGCGCAGGGTGCGCCCGTCGGGTTCGGCGGACGCGAGCCGGTCGGTGAGCAGTTCGTGGAGCCGGGCCGGCGTGATCGTCGCCCGTGGTGTTCCGGGTGGCGGCTCACAGGCGTCGAACACCTCGCGCCAGGCGGCGGCGACCCGGGCGTCGGGCCCGCCCGGCCGGTGGCGCCGCCAAATTCGCCGGATGACCGGAATCGACCATCGGAACAGCAGCAGCGCCAGGACGGCGAGGGCCACCACGGCGAGGGTGATCCACAGCCACGGCCACAGCCACGGCGTCGACGGCCCGGCCGGGCGGGGCGAAGACACTGCGGACGGTGCCGGATCAGGGGAAGGCGCGACATCGCCGGCCAGCGGCGGTGGGTCGGCCGGTGCCGGCTGCGGCGTGTCCGGCGGGCTCGGGGGTGGTGCCGGGTCGTAGGCCACCCAGCCGGTGCCGGGCTGGTGCAGTTCGGTCCAGACCTGGACGTCCCGGCTGCGCACGACGGTGGTCGCGGCGAATCCGACGACCACTCGAGCCGGCACCTGCCGCATTCTCATCGCCAGAGCGAACGCCGTCGCGAACTGCACCGTCGTACCGGTCCCGCCCTGCCGGAGCAGCCCTTGCACCGCGGTCGCGGTCGCGCTGACCGGCGCGCCGGTGACGTTGCGCCGGCCCTGGCGAAGCGCCGCCATCACGGCCGGGGCGGGTGCGGAATCCGCCACGGATCCGAGGAAATCGCGCACCGCGACCGCCAGATCGGCCGGTACGTCCCGCGAAGCCGCCGTGACCGGGGCCGCCCTGGCCGCGAACGCGCCGGTCAGCGCGGTCGTTCGGTAGCGGGTTCCGGCGGCCACGGCATGGGTGGTGAACAGGTTCCCGGTCTGCGGCCCGACCGCGTCGACCGGTGCTTGCACCCGGATCGGCCGGTCCACCACCGGCAGGTACGGGCCACGCAGCGCCACCAGCTCGATCGTCCACGTGGTCGCCCCGGCCGGAACGGGACCGTGGTGGGGCGGAACCCCCAGACCGGCGGGCACCGGCAGGTCGGTGGACTGCCAGGTCTGACCGTCGTACGCGTCGAGCACCGCCAGCCGCCACCGGGGAACCGGTGCCGCGTCGGCCTTGAACAGCACCTCCCCGTCCGGTGCGGACAGCCAGCCGCCGACCTGGTCGATCACGTCCACACCCGCCGTCAACCGCGCCGCGGTCCGGAACCGATCACGAGGATCAGCCCCGCCCGGCGCCACCCGGAGCAATCCGAGCAGTGGAACCGCCACCACTAGGACCACCACTACCGCCGCGACGGCACCTGCCGGTGCCCCGGCCCGGCGACGGCCCGCCACGAGCAGCAAACCGGCCGCACCCACACCCAACGCTGCCGGTATCACCTGGGGAGCGCCGAGAAGAGCGAGAACAGTGGCGTCGAGACCCGCGGCCAGCACGCCGTACGCCCCGGCCAGCGCGGCCGGGACGAGCGCCACCAGACTGCCGGGCCGCTGCCGGGCAAGGACCGCACCGGCCGCCGCGGCAACCCCGGTGAGCAGCGCCGGCACGAGTAGTAGCTCAGCGGGTAGCGGCAGGGTGAGCCGCAGTGCCCGGCTCGGGCCGGTCACCATCGACTCGGCGAACCGCAGGGACAGGTCACCCGTCACACCACCGAGCAACACGGCCACGACCGGCCCGGTGAGTGCCGCCGGAACCGCCCACCACCCGCGCGGCAGCAACGCACCGACCAGTACCGCGACGACGCACACCACCAGCGCCACCCGTGCCGGCGACGTGAAGGCCGGCATCCAGGTGAGCCCGGCCGCCCCGGCGCCTGCCGCGAGCGCGACCCGTTCCAGTGGCAGCGCCGGCGTCACCGGGACACCAGCCCGGACCACATCGCTGCGGCACCGGCGAGATCCGTGCCGCTGGTGCCGACGAGCACCGTTTCGTACCCGTACGCCCGCCGTAGCTCTTGATCGTCGCTCGTCGCGGTGATCACGGCGACCGTCCCGGGCGGGCGGGACGACCGGAGGACGGCGGTACGCGGGACGAGGCCGACCAGTGCCTCCCGGGTCGCCACCAGACCGCGCATCGGCTCCGGTTCACCGTCGATCAGCAGGTCCACTCCGGCCAGCACGAACGAGTACGCCAGGTCGACGGCGACCTCGAAGGCCTCCGGATCGGCCGCCGGCCGGGGGTCCAGCACGACCGCCCGGTCCTCGGCGAGCGCCGGCGTGAAGTGCCGGACCTGCAGGTCACCGCCACCGGAGCGGGCGGACGCCGCCCAGTCGATGTGCCGCAGATCGTCGCCGGGCTGGTAGGCGCGCAGCCCCGCGAACGACGATCCGGTCCCGGCACCCATCCGGGCGGGCCGGCCGTCCTGTTCGAGGTCGACGACGTCCGGTGGATCACCGAAATCGACGTGCCGGGGCAGGGCCGTGACCTGCAGGGGTTCGACCGTGAACGGGATACGGCGGCGC
Organism: Actinoplanes derwentensis; assembly: GCF_900104725.1. Lineage (NCBI taxonomy): Bacteria > Bacillati > Actinomycetota > Actinomycetes > Micromonosporales > Micromonosporaceae > Actinoplanes > Actinoplanes derwentensis. The sequence goes on along the minus strand of NZ_LT629758.1, from coordinate 1,976,673 downwards.
CACAGCCCGAGCAGGCCGCGTGATTCCACCCGGTCGACGGTGATCGTGTGCAGGCCCCGGGCCAGCGGCGGGGACACCCAGACCGAGCCGGCCGGCAGGTCGTACGTCTCGGCGACGGCCCGTAACCGGGCGGTCGTTCGGCCGGTCGAGACGACGGTGACGGTGACGGTGGCGCCCCGTTCGACGGTGATCGCGTCGGCGGACAGGCCGAGCCGCAGCGTCCGGCCCGGCCACGGCGGCACCGGCAGCCCGGCGACCAGGAGAACCACGCAGACGACGGCCACCGGAACACCCATCGGATAGCCGAACACCAGGCCACCGCCGAGTGCCGCGGCTCCGGCGGCGGCGACGAGCAGTCCGTCGGCGGTCAGCGGAACCATCGAGGCCGGCCCGCCCGGGGTGTCTCCTGCGGGACCGGCACCTGTGCCACGATCCGATCCACCAGGTCCCGCTGGGCCGGTGCCGAACCCCGGATCCCACGGTCGGCCGGCACCACCCGGTGCGCCAGCACGTCGACGGCGATGTCCCGGATGTCGTCCGGCCGCAGGTAGGGTCGTTCGCCGTCACGGCGGTCCCAGCGCAGCAGCGTGTTGACCCGGGCGGCACGCAGCAGATCGACCCCGGCCCGGGGACTCGCACCCAGCGCGGTCTCCGGATGGTCACGGGTCGCGTCCACGATGTCCAGCAGGTAGTCGTACACCGCGTCGGTGACCTCCACCGCCGCGGCGAACCGCGTCATCGCCAGCAGCGTCTCCACCGGCAGTCCACGGCCGGAGCCGGTGGCGCCCCGGCCGTGTGTCTTCAGCATCTCCCGGGCGGCCGCGCGGTCCGGATAGCCGAGTGACAGCCGCAGCAGGAACCGGTCCAACTGCGCCTCCGGCAGCGGGTACGTACCCAGCGTCTCCTGTGGGTTCTGGGTGCCGACCACCAGGAACGGGTCCGGCAACACTTCCTCGTGCCGGAACGCGGTCACCCGGCGCTCCTGCATCGCCTCCAGCAGCGCCGACTGGGTGCGCGGCGCACACCGGTTGATCTCGTCGAACAGCACGATGTTCGCCACGATCGGACCCTGCCGGAACGTGAACCGGCGGCTGTCCGGTTCGAAGACCGACGTGCCGACGATGTCGCTGGGCAGCAGGTCCGGGGTGCCCTGGATCCGGCTGGCGGTGCCGTCCTCGATCACCGACGCGAGCGCCCGCGCCAGGGTCGTCTTGCCCACCCCGGGCACGTCGTCGAGCAGCAGGTGACCACCCGCCAGCAGGCACAGCAACGCCCGCCGGACCTGGTGCCGTTTCCCGGACAGCTGCCGCTCGACCTGCCCGGTGAGCCACTCGAAATGGGCGGCGAACTCCTCGAAACCGAGGGCTGCCGTGGTGTCGCTCGTCTGCATCCGGGGTCTCCCGTGTGCCGGACATGATGGTCGGGCGCAACGCTAGCCCCCGGCACGGCTGTTGTGACGCAGAGTCATTCGATCGGTGTCCGATGTGACCGTTCAGTGTGCGGGCTACCGGATGATCCGGTTCATCCTTCGCCCGCTCGGGCCGGTTAATCCACTCGATCGAGCACCCCGTTCCGCGTAGCTCCGACCGTAGAGTGCTCCTCTTGCGAGGTGAGCACAGTGACGATGCGTCGCTACGGTGAGTATCGGGGTCGGATCGCTTACGGGGTCGCGCTGCTGGGTGTTCCGGCGCTGGTCGCCGCCGCGGGACTGTGGAGCGGCGGCCTGCGGGCGGCCACGCCGTCGTCCGATCCGGCCACCATGTGGCTGGCCGCCGCGAACGGGCGCCTGGTGCGGGCGAACGCCCTGGTCGCCGAGGGTCCGGCGCAGATCGTCGACAGCCTGTCTTTTCCGGCGGCGGACGGGATGCGGCTGCTGCCGGTGCCGGGCGGAGTCGTCGTCTCCGCCGCTGACGGGACGGTGACCCGGTTGAACGCCCGGGATCGGGTCGCTGTCACGGCTCCGGCCGGTGACGGGGTGGTGGCTGCGGACGGTGAGCGTCTGTACCGCGTACCAGCAAATGATCTTGTCGTGCTCGACGCCGGGACCCTCGCGCCGGCCGCGACCCATCGCCTCGGCCGGGTAACCGGCTGGGCGACGGCACCGGGTGCTCTCTTCGTCGCCGCCGACGGCGACCTGACCAGGGTGGACGCGACGGGCGCGACCCGGGTTCGCGGGCTGGGCGCGACGGCTCCGTTGCTCGCCGGGACCAGTGACGGTGTCGCCGGATTCAACAGCGACAACGGCGAGATCTTTCTGGTACGGGGGACCGAGCCGACCGTGGCCGCGACGATCTCGTCCGGTCCCGCGGACGCGTTCGCCGCCGCACCGGACGGCCGTGGGTTCGCGCTGCTGCGCGGCCGTGAGCTGATCGTGGTCAGCGGCGGTGACCAGTTCCGTCAGGTTCTCACCTTCGATCCCGGTCCGCCGGCCGTCGACGGTGACCTGGTCCATCTGCCGGACCCGGCCGCCGGGACGGTGCACCGTTTCGTGATCGGTGGCGGGCTGCGTGAGGAGAAGCCGCTGGAATTCGGTGCACCCGGGCGTCTCGACGTCGACGTGCACCGCAGCGGGAGCTTTCTCTGGCTGGACGACGTGGGTGGCCGGATCGCCTGGGCCGTCCACGACGGGCAGGCCCGCCGGATCGTCAAATCCGCGGCCCCGGCGGCCACCTCGAACCCGCCACCGTCACCCTCAGTGACACCGCTTCGTTCTTCGCCACCGCCGCCGTCTCCTACTTCGACGACTACGCCGCCTCCGGCCGCCTCCGAGCCGGCCCGGTCACCGCGACCGTCGACGACGGGCAGCCGGAGCACTTCCCGATCGCCTTCCCCATCGCCTTCGAGATCGCCGAAGCCGAGCCCGTCACCGTCGGGGACCGAAGATCCACTCGAGGATTGCGACGGGGAGCTGACCGCCCTATTCGTCGACGACCAGGACAGTACCGGGAAGCGGCCGCGCATCACCGTCACCATCTGTGAGGAAGCGAGTGGTACCGACGAGTACTGGATCGTCAGCCACAGCCAGGACGACTGGTTCGCCAAGACCGAAATCGACGGTGCGGGCACCTACCCCGTCCGGCTGTTGAACGGTTCCGGAGAACCGGGCGAGCCCCGCGACTTCGCCATCGTCGCGGGCCGGACCCAGGGCGGCCGCGACTGGCTGCGCGACAACCTGACCGCCGACAAGAACGGCGAGAACGGGTTCCCCCGCCACGCCCTGCACGACGGCGTCGAGATCATCTCCAACACGTTCTCCACGACTTCCTGAACCACACCCATCGAGGAGAGAGCCATGAAACGAGCAGCCGTTCTTCTGCTGGCCGGAGTCGCCGGCCTGGCTGCCTGCGACGAACCGGAGCAGAAGCAGATCCCGGCCCCGGCGACCCCGGTGGTCACCTCGACGGCGGCTCCGGTCGAGCTCAAAGCCGGGGAGGTCGTCCTGGACTTCCCGGCCGACGAAGCCGACGTCAAACGGTGCGAGATCTTCCGGGGCCGGGCCGCCCTGCCCGCCGACAAGACGATCCTCATCGGGGTCCGCAACAAGGACAACGGAAACCCGGAACGCTACTTCGGTTTGGTCACCGACTGGGAGTACCCCAAGGACCTCGCTACCTGGACCGGCCCGCAGTGGTTCGGTGACAAGGACAGTGCGGCCGGTCAGAGTTTCCGCGTCGAGATCCTGATCATCGACCTGAAGTTGGCCACGAAGCTGAACAAGGAGACCAAAGTCGACGGCTGGCACTCCCGGGAGAATCCGCAGGGCACGACAGTCGCCGCGCACGTCGACCTGAACCGGGTCAAAGGCAGTGGGCCGGCCGACTGTTCTTGATCAGCACTCGTCCCTCTGGTGGACACCGATGTGGGCGCCCTGTCGCAGCCCTCCATTGATCGGTGTCTGGCTGGTGAAGTTTCCCGGAGCGGCTTCTTCGGCCTCGTCGATCGACTTCTGGTTCCCCACCAGCGCGTAGATGTCGAAGTCCTGGTTGGTGCTGTTACCCAGGTGTACCTCCTTCGCCTGCCAGCCGGTGCCGTCCAGTTTTACCTGGTGAAAGAAGTAAAGCTCGCCGTCAGACGCTTTGGTGTTCCGAATCGCCAGCAGAACAGTCTGCTCCGGCGAGAGGCCGGTGGCGGTGCCGCGCACCGTCACACATGCTTTGGTGGTCTGCCCCTCGGTCGGCGAGGTGATCGTGACGCCCGCGACCACCGGGCCACTCACCCAATCCGGTTCGGTGGCCGCCTGCGAAGCCTCCACGGTGGTGGCCGGACCGGGCGTCCCTCGGCCCGTGGTGTTCCGGAGCAGGATCAATCCGACGGTGGCGACCAGGACGACGGCGAGACCGATGCCGACGACGGGTAGCACCGGCCGGGTGCCGGGCGGCTTGCCTTCCGAATCCGGCATGGTCACCGGCGGGGCGGGCACGACGTCGTCCGGTTCCGGTTCCGGTTCCGGATCTGGTTCCGGTTCCGGTTCCGGATCTGGTTCCGGATCTGGTTCCGGATCTGGTTCCGCGGTGGTCGGTTCCGGTGGGACCGGGGTGGCTGCCGGGATCGGCCACGAGGTGGAGACCGTGGGTCGCAGCTGGTAGCGCTTGCCGCCGAAAGCGTCGTCGGCCAGGGCCGGCTCCTCGGAACGGGAGGTGACGACGATCAGGGACTGACCGTTGTCGGTCTGGCGCAGGAACTCGCCCAGCTCCGGCGGGTCCGGTAGTGGACTCCGCCCGCTGTCGATGATCACCAGATGGGGGTGGGAGCGGAGCCGCTGGGCCACCTCTTCCCGCCGGGCTCCCCAGGGCCGGTCGTCGAAACCGGCCAGCTCGTCGACGGTCAGCACGATCCCGGCGATGTGACGCACGATCGCGGAGACGGTGGTGAGGGCTCCGTCGTCGATCGTGACCACCACGTCCTTGGCGGCCAGCCCGGTCCGCAGCCACCACCAGCGCAGCAGTCTCGTGGTGAACCAGGTCTTCCCGACGCCGGCCGGCCCGTGGATCAGCAGGGTTCGCGGGCCGTCGCCGGTGATCAGGCGTTCCACCGCGAACACGTCGTAGTCGCGGCCCTTGACCTCGGTCGGTTCCCGGCCCGCCGCGCCCCTGCTGCTGAAATGTGCGGTCCGCTCGTCCCGGGTCATCGCCCGAAGGTTCAGGTCCAGAGGTACCGGCTGTTGATAGATGACCGGCGCCGACCAGTCCTGCAGGCTCAGGATCTGCTTCTGGGACACCTCACGACGCCGGTCGGCCCGCAGGTCCTTCCGGCACTTGCGGACCGCCTCCGCCGGGCCGATGCCCTTGGCGATCTCCTTGTAGAGCACCGCCATCGTGCGGGAGACGGTGTCCGGGGTGACCGGGTAGGCCATCGCGACGACCGCCTGCACCCCGAAGCTGGCGATCCACTCGGCCAGGCTGGGCTCCCCGCTCGGGACCTCCGCCGACCGGCAGGAGTTGAGCACGGCGATCGGGATGCTGTTGTCGGAGAGCAGTTGCGCCACCTCCGAGGCCGGGATCAGGTCGCAGACACCGGGCTCGTCGGTCTCGAAGATCAGGAACGCGCTGCGGTCGTCGGAGGTACCACCGGGGCCCATCGACATCCGGACCTCGGGTTCCCGGCGAAGGTCCGCGGCCACACCGATCGTGCCGTGCATGTCGAAGTGGACGACCTGATAGACGTCCTCCTGATCGGCCAGATGCCGGCTGAGCGCACGCCAGGTTCCGGGCCGCACCACGTCGACCCGGAACGGCATCTCGGTGTTCCAGGACTCCGCCAGCAGCACCCGGGTGATGCTGCGGTAGTCGAGATCACCCGCGCCGAGTGGCCGTGCCGCGACGACGAGGACGTTGAGCGACGGACCCGACCCGATCGGGGACACCGGGACCTGCCGGTCGAAGATGCCCCGCTGCAACGGCATCTGAACAGCCAGCGGCTCATGGTTGGCGGACTCCTCCATCAGCTCCCAATGCAGTCGATGGAACGCCATCTCGCCGGACACCACCAGACGGCAATGTTGAAAGCGGCCCGCGCGGTACTGGGCCAGCGCCCACATCGCGTCGGGTGTCCCGAAGACCTGGCTGAACAGACGGTGACCGTAGTCCCGGATCGCCTTCTCGGCTCGTTCCTGCCGGGCCGGTGAAGCACGCGGGAAGTTCGGCAGCACCTCGTGGTACCAGTTCAGCGTCTCCTCGAAACCGGCGATACCCGGATCCGCGACGGCGATGCTGATCATCGAGTGGCCGTCGATCCGCAACTGCGCCTCGAACGAGCCGGCCACCGGCCGCCCCGCCTGGATGATCTCGATGGTGGTGATGCCGGGCAGCGTCATGTCCGCGGCTCGTCGCCGGGCGCCTCCACCTCGGCACTCTCGACGACCACGGTCCGATCCTGATCACCGGTGACCTCCGGGACCGAGACGGCTGCGGTGCCGCCGGGCCGGTAGTGCTGGTACAGGCGAGTGGTGATCCCGACCAGGATGTCACTCGCCACGTTGACCGCCAGCGGCACGACCAGGAACTCGACCACGGTCTGCCAGTCGAACGTTCCCGGCCGCTCGCGGTGCACCTCGGGTTGCCCGGCCAGCAGTTCCTTGGCCTCCGGGTCGTTCGCCCACAGGTTCGCGAGCTGCTGGGCGTCCACTTTCAGGCTCGGGTCGAAGACGATTCGGATCTGCGCCACCGGTGACCTCCTCAAGGTCTGTTCGGGGCTGGAGCGTCCGTCCATCGTGCCCCGGCCGGTGCGCCGGGGCATCACCCGACATGGCGATACGTTCCGGCTGTGCGCCGCCCCGCTGACGCTAACGAGCGTCAGTGGCGACGGTGGCGGTTCCAGGATCGAGCCGTCGTCGCGCTCTTCGACGGCGCGGTCGATTGCTCGGGCTGCCGCTGGTCACAGCGGCAGCAGGCCCGCACTCACCCTCGCGGGGATCCTGCTCCGGACCAGATCATGATTCGAGAGACGGTTCCCCGGCGTCGTTCCTGCCCCAGTTGCCGAGTGCGGCGATCGCCTCGCGCAAGGCGAGCCCACGATCGGTCAGCGCATAGGCCCGGGTGTTGTGTCGAAGGGGCAGGCGAAACAGCACGCCAGCCGCTTCGAGCTCGCGCAGGCGTGTTGCGAGCATGTTCGTCGGCACGCCGAGGTCGCGCTGCAGATCGCCGTAGCGTTGTGGCCCGTCGAGCAGCCGTTCCACGATGAGCAGGGCCCACCGTGCTCCGACGACGTCGAGGGCCGCGGCGAGGTCGCTCACGCTGTCGGGTCGGCGTCCGCCTTCATCCAGAACGGTGAGTAGTGGTAGCCGTCGGGGTCGTCGAACTGGCGCTGGTACATGAAGGGGTAGTCGTCGGTGTCACCGATCCGCCCGCCGGCTGCGCCGGCGCGGTCGACGAGCTCGTCGACCGCCTCGCGGCTGCCCAGGTCGAACGAGACCGTGACCTTCGAGGGCGTCTGAGGTCCGCCGATCAGCTCTTCGACTCCGCCGACGCTCGCGTACATCTCGCGGCTGCCGAGCATGACGTACTGCTCGGGCGCGATCGCGAAGCACGACACGTTGTGGTCGGACATATCGGCGTTGAGGGTCCAGCCGAGGGCCGTGTAGAAGGCGGTTGCGCGCTCGACGCTGTCGACCGGGCAAGTGATGAAGAGGCTCATGCGGGCCATGCTTGCAAAATGCAAGTAGCCCGTCAAGGGGTACGCGTCCCGCACAAGGGTCGGCTACTGCCTGCGTCCCACACGACGGTGTTGCCGTGGACGTCCGGGTTCCCGGCGGGGCACGGCGACGGCGTTCATGACTGAAGGTCGCGAAGGCTGACCCCGGCCGCTCACGCGGCGTTCTCGTAGGCCGGGGTCAACGGGGCCGGACGGCCCAGGAAGTAGCCCTGGCCGTTGCGGACGCCCGCCTGGGTGAGGGCGGCCAGTTCGCCGGCGGTCTCGATGCCTTCGCCGACGACGCTCATGCCGAGGGAGGCGGCGAAGGTGACCATCGCGGTGGCCAGGGCCTGGCGGGCCACGTCGAGGTCGATGCCGGCGACGATGCCACGGTCGAGTTTGATCACGTCGGGGCGCAGGCGCAGGACGTGCTGCATGGAGGCGTAGCCGGCGCCGGTGTCGTCGACGGCGAAGCGGACTCCGGTGCGGCGAAGACGCTGGACGGCGGCGGCCAGGGTGTCGTAGTCGGCGACGGCGGCGTGTTCGGTGACTTCTACGACGATGCGGGCGGCGTCCGGGCCGAGTCCGGTGAGCAGTGCGGCGAAACGGTCGTCGAGGATGGTCTGGGGTGCGGCGTTGACCGACAGGTAGGCGGTCGGCGGCATGAGCTCGAGCTGGCGTACGGCCAAGGTGATCGCATGCAGTTCGAGGTCGATGCCGAGGCCGGCCTGCCACGCTTCGGCGAACCAGACGTCGGGGGTGCGGTAGGGGGTGCCGGCGAACCGGGACAGCGCCTCGTACCCGGCGATCCGCCCGGTGTGCAGGTCGTGGATGGGCTGGAACAGGATCTGCAGGGCGGCCGGGTCGCGCAGGGCCCGGACGGTGCGGTCGCGCATGCCGGTCTGGTGTGCGGTCGCGGCTTCGGCGGCGGTCCGGGCGATGTATTCGGCGGTGATGTCAGCGGTGGAACCCTGGTAGGCGATGAGCCGGCCGTCACGGTCGTGGACGGCGGTGGCGCTGCTGCGGACGTGCCGGATGCTGCCGTCGCGGTGCAGCATCCGGGACTCCCGGTTCTGCCAGCCGTTGCTCACCCGGCTGGCGTTGACTTCGGTCCTGATCGCGGCCTGGTCCTCGGGCAGGAAGAACAGGTCGATCGAACGGTTGCCGATGATCTGGTCGGGGCGGTACCCGAGCATGGCCTCGACGGCCGGATTGGAGTAGGTGTACCGATAGTCGGTGTCGATCCGCCACACCCAGCCCTGGGCGCTGGAGGCGGCGTCGTGGAAGGCCTCGGTGGCGGTCTGGGCCGTCTCGGCCAGGTCGCGGTGCACCCGCATCAGGCGGCGCACCGTGGCCGCGACCACGAGCAGCCACAACATTCCGGCGAGGGCCACCCAGTCATGGAGCTTCGGGGTGCCGCCGCCGGCCAGGACGTCGTACCAGTCACCCAGGTAGTGGCCCAGGGAGAGCAGCGAGCTGATCGTCAGCACGACGATGGCCGACGACAGCGCCCGGCGGGTGCCGTCGGCGGCGGACCTGATCGAGAACATGGGCACGCCGTGAGAATCGGTCAACCGGTCTGCCACCTGAGTACCTATTCGGGAAGAGAACCGAGATAGGCGTTATAACGTGCCAGTTCGTCGTCCTCCCCCGCGGCGACGGCCCGGTCCGAGGCCCGGTCGGTGCGGGCCTGTTCGCGTTCGTCGCTGCGGATCCACTGCCGGACCAGGACCAGCAGGATCGCCGCGGCGGGCAGTTCACCGAACGCCCAGGCCAGCCCGGCACCGAGACGCTGGTCGTCGAGCAGCGGCTGGGCCCAGGCGGGGTGCACGGCGGCGTACCAGTCCAGGCCGATGATCGTGGCCGACTGCAGCAGCACGAACCCGAAGAAGGCGTGCGCCACCATCGCCAGGAAATGCACCATCACCAGCAGGGCCGGGTGGATCCGGCGGCGGCCCGGGTCGGTGCCGATCAGCACCCAGAACAGTAGGTATCCGGCGATCACGAAGTGCGCGATCATCGCGAGGTGACCGAGGTGGTAGCGCATCAGGATGCCGAGCAGGTCACTGAAGTACAGGCCGTACAGGCTGGCCACGTAGATACCGAGCGCCACCAGCGGATGGGTGAACAGCCGGGCGGCCCGGCTGTGCAGGACGATCAGCAGCCATTCGCGGGGGCCCCGGACCCGAGGGTCGGCGGGGCGGCGCAGCGCCCGCAACGCCAGGGTGACCGGGGCGCCGCCGACAAGCAGGATCGGCACCACCATCGACAGCACCATGTGCTGGATCATGTGCACGCTGAACAGCACATACGCGTAGCGGGCGACGCCGAGGCAGGTGATCGCGGCGAGCAGCAGCAGGCCGCCGGTCCAGGAGGCGGTGCGGGCGAGCGGCCAGTGGTGTCCGGCCTTGCGCAGACGTACGACACCGATGAGGTAAGCGGCGATGCCGGCGACCGTGAGCGAAAGGATGAACATGTCGGGCAGTGGGTCGCCGAGCATCCGCAGCCCGGTCGGCGGGAGCGGGGCGGGGAAGCCGAGCAGTTCGGTCAGCGGGTCGAGGTCGGCGACCTCCGACTGCGGGGCGGGGCTGCGGGACAGGGCCACGGCCAAGCCGATCGCGGCGCCGAGGACCACGAGTTCCCCCACCGCCAGGCGCAGGAAGGCACGCGGGCGGCCGGTTCGCAGGGCGGGCAGGGTGCGGGCGCGGTGCAGCGCGCCGATCAGACCCACCAGACCCAGAGCCAGGACCTTGGCGAGTACGAGTAACCCGTACCGGCTCCCGAAAAGCTCTGACCAGGCACCGAGTCGCACCGCCGCGTTCGCGGCACCGCTGACCGCCGTGACGATGAGACAGGCCAGCGCGAGGCGGCTGTAGCGGGCGACCGCCTCCGGGAACGCCCGGGCCCGGCGCACCAGCAGCAGCCCGCCGAGGCCGCCGATCCAGAGGGTCGCGGCGAGCACGTGCAGTACCAGGCTCGACACCGCGAGCTGGTGGTCCCCGGCACCGGCGGCGTGCCCGGTGAACACGGGCGGCACGATCGCCACCAGGGCGAGGATCGTGGTGACGGCGGCCAGCCCGCGCGACAGCCCGGCCCGGCTGAGCACCACCACCAGCAGGATCAGCCCGGCCTGCCACATCAGGGCCTGCCCCTGCGAGATGGACAGGGCGAACCCGGCGACCGGCTGGACCCCGAGTTCCGGCACCGGCACGCCGAGCACGTCGGAGACGCTGAACAGGATCCGCGCGACCACGACCAGCAGCCACGCAGCGGCCAGCCAGGTGGCCCGGCGCAGCAGCTGCCAGCCGTGCGCGGAGACGCTGGGACCGTCGCCGGGCAGCAGGAACGCGGCCGTCACCAGCACTCCGGCGAGCAGCACCGCCAGCAGGTCGGACAGGGTGGTGACCACCGGCAACGCCCACGGGGTGACCGGCCCGGCGTCGGGCAGGCCGGGGATGACGGTGGTGTCCACTCCCCCGGCGAACATCAGCGCGGGCACCAGCACCACCGCGGCCGTCCCGGCGACCAGCGCCGTGACCGACCGTGTTCTTGACTTCACTTTCCACCCCTGACCCTGCGGCAACGCCGTGTTGGTCGGTTTCCGGGCCCGGCTGGTTCCCGGCCCTGGCGTGAGGTGCGTCATTCCGGTGTCAATCATCTGTCGGCGGGCGGATCCGTCAATGGATGCGGCTCGCCGCGTTCCGGCCGCACCGAGCCCGCCGAGAACTGCCGGGATTGCGGGGCGTCACACAGCGTTGAGTTGGACATTGGCACTGGCGGGCATCGCCGCCACCGGATGGGGCTTCTCCGACTTTCTCGCCGGGGTCGGCGCGCGGCGGCTACCGGTCCGCGCCGTCCTGATCGGAGCCCAGCTGACCGGCCTGGTGCTGGCTCTCGTCTACCTGGCCGTCCGGGACGGTCCGCTGCCCACCGATCCGCGGCTACTGGTGATCAGCGCCGTCGCGGGCACACTCTCCGTACCGGGCATGGGCCTGGTCTACCGGGCGATGCGCGACGGATCACTGGCCGTGGTCGCCCCGGTCGCGGCCGGTGCGGCGCTCATCCCGGTCGCCTGGGGCCTGCTGCACGGCGAACGGCTCAGCGCGGGCGGCATCCTCGGGGCGGTCGCCGCGATGGCCGGGATGACCTGCGCGTCCTGGCCCGCCGGAGATCGCGCGGGACGGCGGGCCCGGTGGCGGGCGGCCTGGTGTGCGGGCGGGGCGGCACTCTGCTTCGGCACGTTCTTCGTGCTCGTGCACGAGGCGGCGCCCGACGATCCGTACATCGCCACCGCTTATGTCCGGCTCGCCGGCGGGATCGCGGGTCTGCTGCTACTCACCGAGGCCCTGGTCCGGCGACGGATCCGGATGCCGCGCGGCACCGGCTCGCCCTGGCTGCTGCCCGTGGGGGTCGGCGTGCTGGAGACGGTCGCGGACGGCGCGTTCGCCGTGGCCGCGGCCGGGGTCGCCGTCGGTGCCGCGGCTGTCGTCTCCTCCCTCTATCCGGCGGTCACGGTACTGCTCAACGCCGTGCTGTTGCGGGAGCGGCTCCCGGCCGTACACCTCTGCGGGTGTTCGCCGCGCTGGTCGGGGTGGCGTGCCTGGCCGCCTGACCCGTTTCCAGGTGCTGATCTTCACCGGTAGCATGTGCCGCGGTGCTGGTTCACCCTGCCCGCCAGGTGGGGTGTCGCAAGAGGGAACCCGGTGTGAAACCGGGACTGCCCCGCAGCGGTGAGTGGGAACGACCGCCGTCATCGAGCACTGGGCCGCCCATGCGGCCTGGGAAGCGACGGCCAATAGGTGGCTGGAACACATCCGCGCCCACGAGTCCGAAGACCTGCCGGCACTGCGCACACCGGACGGTGTGCGCCGCCGGCGGTCTCTCGGGATGACCAAGGGGGTGACGAGCCCTTCCTGTCGTGTGCCCGTCGGCCACTTCGAGGGAAAAGGTCTTCGTGAAACTCCCAGCCCGCCTGCGGCCAGCCGCTGTGACGGTTCTCGCACTGACACTGGCCGCCTGCTCCGGCGGTGCCGCCCCGGTGACGACGGTCAACGGCGAGATCGCGGTGGCGATGCAGTTCCCGCCCCGGTCCGCGTACGCCTTCGACGCCGACGACGGCGCCCTGCTGATGACTCTCGGTGTCGCCGAGACCCTGACCAGTGTCGACGCGTCGGCACAGCCCGCACCCGGCCTGGCCACCGGGTGGGAACAGACCGCCGACCCGAAGATCTGGCGGTTCACACTGCGTGACGGGGTCACGTTCCACGACGGCACGCCGCTGACCGCGGACGCCGTGGTCACCGCGCTGACCTACATCTCCACGGTGTCCGCGCCGCCGCGTGCGGTCCGTGACATCGGCCTGACCGTCGAAGCCGACGGGGCCGGTGCGGTGCTGATCGGCACGAGCATGGCCGATCCGGTGCTGCCGCTGCGGATGAGCAGTGGAAACCTCGGGATTCTGGCGCCTTCGGCGTACGCGGCGGGTGGACAGCCACAGGTCGTTCGTACCGCAACCGGCCCTTATGTCTTGTCGGCCGTCAACGGCGCCGACTCGGCCGTGCTGGAGCGCAACGACGCCTACTGGGGTGCCGCGCCGGCCGCCAGCAAGGTGACGGTGCGTTATGTGACCGACCCGCAGAGCCGGGCGCTGGCCCTGCAGTCCGGGGATGTGCAGTTCGCCGAGGGCCTGCCGCACGCCGCCACCGCCCAGGTCGAGGCCGCCGGGGGCGCGGTGACCGCCTATCCCGCCGCGCGCACCGTCGAGTTGCTCCTCAACCAGAGCGCAGAACCTTTCAACGACTTGCGGGTACGCCGGGCGGTCACCGCCGCGATCGACCGGCCGACCCTCGCCGCCCAGGTCCTGCAAGGTGCCGCGACACCGGCCGCCGACCTGTTCGGCACCGCCGTGCCGTGGGGTTCGCGGGTCCCGCCGCCCGCCGCCGACCTCGCCGAGGCCAAAAGCCTTCTGACCCAGGCCGGGTACGGGCCGGGCAAGCCGCTGACCGTACGGCTCTGGACGTTCCCGAACCGTCCGGAGATGCCGGTGCTCGCCACCGCCATCCAGTCGATGCTCGGGGAAGCCGGCATCAAGGTCGAGGTGACGGTCGGTGACTATTCGGCGCAGGAGCCGAAGGTGCTCGCCGGTGACTTCGACATGTTCCTGAACTCGCGCAGCTACCTGTCCGACTTCGCCGACGCCGCCAGCGTCCTCACCTCGGACTACACGTGCAAGGGCAGCTACAACATCGACCACTTCTGCTCGCCGGAGTTCGACACCCTGGTCGGCACGCTGGCCACCACCAGTGACGTGACCGCCCGGCAGAAGGTGTTCACCCAGGCCGCGGGCATCCTCACCGACCAGGCCGCCGGCGTGATGATCGTGCACCCGAACAACACCGCCGGAACCCGTGGCGTCACCGGATTCACCCCCGACCCGCTGGGTGTCCGGCCGGTCCTGCCGCAGCTGAAACCCGCCGGGTGACGGTTCTGCTGCTGCGGCGGCTCCCGCTGCTGCCATTCGGGTTACTCGCCGCATCGGTCCTGGTGTTCGCGTTACCGCGGCTCACCGGGGCCGACACGGTCCGGACGGTCCTGCGGGCCCGGACCGCCTCGGCCGTTCCCGACCCGGCCACCGAGGCCCGGGTGGCCGCCGAGTTCGGGCTGGACGGGTCGGTCGTCGAGCAGTACCTGCGGTGGCTGGGGGCGGCGGTGCGCGGGGACTTCGGGTTGTCGTTCGTCACCCGTACTCCGGTCGGCCCTCAGGTCGGCGAGGCGCTGCTGGTCTCCGCGACGATCACGGTCGTCGCGCTGGTGGTGGCGTTGCTGGTGGGGGTGCCGGCCGGGGTGTACGCCGCTCGTAGACCGAACGTTCTCCTCGACCGGATCGTCACCGGCGCCGGCATCGTCGGGGTGTCGGTGCCGGAGTTCGTCCTCGCGCCGCTGCTCGTGCTGGCGCTGTCGGTGCGCGCCGGTCTGCTGCCCGCGATCGGCTGGGGCACCCCCGCGCACCTGGCACTGCCGGTGCTGACCCTGGCCGTCTACCCGGCCGCCCTCACCGCGCAGCTCGTCCGCGCCGAGACCGTGACCGCTCTGCAGCGCCCGCACGTGCTGATCGCCCGCGCGAAAGGCCTGCCCGCCGGGCCGGTGCTGTGGCGGCACGGTGCCCGCCTGGCCACCACGTCGGTGCTGTCACTGACCGGGATGTTCGTGGCCGGGCTGATCGGCGGGTCGGTGGTGGTCGAGGTGGTGTTCGGGATCCCCGGGCTCGGCCGGCTGCTCTACGACGCGGTGCTGGCCCAGGACCTGCCGATCGTCCAGGCCGGAACCCTCGCCGTGATAGCCGTGGCCCTGGTTGCCGGGGCGCTCTCCGAAGTAGCCCAGTTGGCCCTTGATCCGGTGGCGCGCCAGCACACGGCGGACCGATGAAGCCCCCGCCTCTTCGGGTAACTCGTCTACGGTTCCTTCTGGCAACTGTCACCGCTGGCGCGCTGTTGGTCGTCGCCGCTCTGGTGCTGCCGGATCCGCTCGCCGCCGACTACACCGCCGTACTGGCGTCCCCGTCCTTGAATCACCCGCTCGGCACCGACCAGCTAGGCCGGGACGTCGCCGCCCGCCTGCTCGCCGGCGCCCGCCTCACCCTCGGCCTGACCATGGCGACCCTGCTGGTCACGTCGGTCACCGGCACCGTGGCGGGCATGACAGCCGCCATGATCGGCGGCCCGCTCGGCCGGTTCGTCCCCCGCATCGCCGACCTGCTGGCCGCCCTGCCCACCATCCTGGTCGGCCTGATCGCCGCCGCCGTCCTGGGTCCCGGACTGCCGTCCATCCTGGCCGCGGTCTGCGCCGTCGGCTGGACCCCGTTCGCCCGGCAGGCCTACCACCTGACCGTCGCCGAGAAGGCCCGCGAGTACGTGATCGCCGCCCGTTCCTTAGGCGCCGGCCCGTTCCATGTGATCTTCCGGGAGATCACCCCGAACATCAGCGGCCCACTCTTCGCCCACCTGCTGCTACGTTTCGCCGGCACACTGCTGACCGTCTCCGGTCTGTCGTTCCTGGGCTTGGGCGTGCAGCCACCGGACCCCGAGTGGGGAGCGATGGTCGCCGAGGGCCGCAACCACCTGTTCGACGCTCCCCACCTGGTCCTGGCCCCAGCCCTGGCCGTGGTCCTGACCGCAACCCTGGCCACCGTCACCGGCCGCCGCCTGGTCAGCTCCCGAAGACCCGCGCACTCGGCCGTGCCGTAGCCGTCTCCCGAGTCACTGTCACGGCCGCTCGAAACAGGCCGAGTGGATGATCACCGCGAATCCCTGACCACTTGTCGATTCCAGGTCGAGGGCGAAACCGTCGGAAGTCTTGGCGGCCAGGACCCCGGCATCTTCGTTCTCGTCGTCATCGCACGTCCTCCGGCGCTTGCCCGCTGTTGAGCGTCACCCTCACGGGCAAGCACGTACTCAGCGTCCCGCAACCCCACACCGACATCACGCCCCACATCCCGCAAGCCGTCAGGGTCTACGAACACCTCCGGAACACCCATGACCAGACCTTCCCCCGAACAGACAACGTTTCGAGAGAGTACGTCCACGCTCCGAACCAGGTTCGCCTCTACGAGCCTTCAAACACATCCATCGGTAGAACCGCTGTTTCCGGAGATGCCGAGACCAGAGATGGGGCGCGCCGTCCCGGGGACTGGCCGGTCGCCGGGACGGGCTTGTGCGTGGGGGTCCGGAAGCGAGATCATCACGCATGCTCGATCCCTCGCCCGAGGACGACGGGACCTCGCCGGCCGTTTCCACGCCCCGTTTCGTCGGGCGTGAGCGGGAGATGGCGGCTCTGCGGGGCGCCCTGGCCCGGCCTCCGGCGATCGTGCTGGTGGAAGGTGAGGCGGGGATCGGCAAGAGCCGGCTGCTGCGCGAATGGCTGGCCGCGCCGGACCGGCGTACCGTCCTGGTGTCGATGTGCCCGCCGCTTCGTGAGTCGCTGACGCTGGGGCCGATCGTCGACGCGTTCCTCGGGATCGAGCGCCCGGTGCCCCGCGAACGGCTCACCGAACTCGCGGGCGCGTTACGGCCCCTGTTCCCGGAGTGGTCGTCGAACCTGCCGCCCGCACTGCCACCTCTGGACGATGCGAAAGCGGCCCGGCATCGCCTGTTCCGAGCCCTGGACGAGCTGCTCCGGGCTCTGAGTGTCGACGTTCTCGTGCTCGAGGACGCGCACTGGGCCGACGAGGTGACCCTGGAGTTCCTGCTGTTCGTCATCTCCCGGCAGAAGCCGGACGGCCTCAGCCTGGTGATCTCGTACCGGCCGGAGGAGGTCGCCGACGGTTCGTTGTTGCTGCGGCTGACGTCCCGGTTGCCCGCCGGTGTGACCCAACTGCGGATCGCCCTGGCGCCCATGCAACCCGGCGACACCGCGACGCTGGTGTCCTCGATGCTGGACGGCAAGCCGATCTCGCAGGAGTTCACCACGTTCCTGCACGACCGGACCGGCGGTGTCCCCCTCGCGGTGGAGGAGTCGGTCCGCCTCATGTGTGACCGCGCCGACCTGGTCTTCCGCGATGGACAGTGGGTCCGGCTGAAGTTGCGTGAGCTACGGGTTCCGCCGACGGTGCGCGACTCCACCCGGGAGCGGGTGAGCCGTCTGTCGCCGACGGCGCAGCAGGTGTTGCGCGCGGCGGCCACCCTTTCCGAGCGTTCCTCGGTGGCGACGATCGCGATGACCGCCAACCTGTCACCGGCCGTGTGCCGGGGTGCCGTCACGGAGACGGCCGTCGCCGGTGTCCTCGACGGGGACGACCGCGACCGCTGGCGGTTCCGGCATGTGCTGGCCGCCACCGCCGTCTACGAGGCGATCCCGTTGACCGAGCGCCGGCACTTCCACCTGCTGGCCGGCCGGGCCTTGGAACACCTGCGTCCCCCGCCGGTGGCGCGGCTCGCCCATCACTTCCGCGAGGCCGGGGAGAAGACATCCTGGGCGCGGTACGCCGAACAGGGCGCCGAACTGGCGATGGCCTCGGGTGACCACACCAAGGCGGTCGATCTGCTGGTCGACCTGCTGTCGTGGGCCGTGCTGCCGCCGGTGGACCGGGCGCGTGTCGCGAGTTTCGCCGGGGTCGCCGCGCTGGGCCGCCGGGAACCGGTCGACCAGGTCTACCACCGGGTGATCCGTACTCTGCGCTCGGTGTTGGAGACCCCCGGCCTGTCGGCTCGTCAGCAGGCCGAGATCCGCAATCCCCTGGGCCGGTTGCTGATCACCGGGGGCGAGGCGCAGGCCGCGCTCAGTGAGTTGGAGCAGGCGGTGGCCGGTCTCGATCACGACCCGGTCGAGGCGGCCCGGGCGATGACCTACCTGGGCTGGGCGTACGCGGGACCGTGGCCGGCTTCGACACACCGGCGCTGGCTGGATCGCGCCGCTGAACTGACCGCCCGGATCGACTCCCCCGCGCAGCGGCTGAACCTGGCCGGGAACCGGGCCGCGGCGTTGCTCATGCTGGGTGAACAGGAGGCCTGGGACGTCGTCGCCGGTCTGCCCGTCGACGGCACGACGGCGGCGGAGCGTCTCGATGTGGCGCGCATCCACGTGAATGTCGGTACCGGGGCGCTGATCTGGGGCCGGTACGCCGACGCCGAGGAGCACCTCGCGGTGGCCATGCGCCTGGCCGAGGCCGAGCGGGCGTCGCGATTGCAGCACAACGTCCGCCTCGAACAGGCCAACCTGGCGTGGAACACCGGCCGGTGGGACGGTCTCGCCGAGACGAGCGCGGCACTCGCCGACGCCGACCGGGACCGGCCGGCACATTACCTCGGCAGTGTACGCCTGGCTGCCCGGCTGGCAGCCGCGGCCGGACGGCGGCGTGCGGCGGAGGAGCAGTTCCGGCTGGTCCTGGAGGAGTCGGCCCGGCTCGGCGCGGCCGATGACACGATGGAGGCCGCCGCCGCGCTGGCCAGACTGTGGCTGATCGACGGGGACAGCCGCCGGGCGCTGCGGGTCACGGACGAGCCGATGGACACCGTACAACGCAAGGGTGTCTGGGTCTGGGCGACCGATCTCGTGCCGGCCCGGGTCGAGGCGCTTCTCGCCCTCGGTGACCCGGCGGAGGCGACCCGCCTGGTCGGCCGGTTCGCCCGGGGGCTGCGTGGCCGGACGGCGCCCGCGCCTCGGGCCGCGCTCGCCGGGTGCCGTGCTCTGCTGCTCGCCGCGGCCGGCGACCACTCGCGGGCGGCGACGGCCTTCGACCGGGCGGCGCGCGCGTGGAGTGCGTTGCCACGTCCCTACGACGCCCTGCGTGCCCGCGAGCGGCAGGCCGAGGCGCTGCTGGCGCAGGGCAGGATCGAGCCGGGCCGCGAGTTGCTGGCGGCGCAGTACGAGCAGTTGTTCCGGCTCGGTGCCCGCGGTGACGCGGACCGGGTCGCCCAGCGGCTGCGCGAGCACGGCGCCGAGGTTCCACGGTTGTGGCGTGGCGGCCGGCGCGGGTACGGCGACGAGCTCTCCCCGCGCGAACTCGACGTGGTCCAGCTGGTCGTGGCGGGCAAGACGAACCGGGAGATCAGCCGGATCCTGTCGAAGTCTCCGGCCACCGTGGATCAGCAACTGCGCGCGGCGATGCGCAAGCTGAAGGTGAGCTCCCGGACCGCGCTCGCGGTCAAGGCAGTCGAGGCCGGCGTGTTTTTTGACGTATCCGCCGGATAGCTAAGACCCCTCGTCCGGCCCGAGCATGGCTGCATGATCCATAGCTATCGGCCGATGCATGTCTGAGCAACCCGACGACTCCGGCGTCGAGTACCCGTCTCCCCCTGAGGACGAGACGGACGAGGCCCACGAGGCCGACGACCACGAGAGCCACGACCCCTACCAACCCCTGTAGGCGGAAGAGACCCATGAGACTCAAAACCCTCGCGGCGACGCTGGCCATCACGGTCGGCCTCAGCATGCTCCAGCCCCTCCCGGCGTACGCGGAAGATCCTGATCTCGGCAAGATCTCACCGACCCTCACGGATCGTTTCCGCACGCAGCCGTCCTCCGATTTCTGGATCACCTTCGAGACCGGAGCCGACCTCGCACCGGCGCGGAAGATCACCGACTGGGCGGCTCGTGGCCGGTTCGTCTACGACGCGCTGACCGCGGCGGCGAAACAGTCCACCGCCGCCGTCTCCGCCGAACTCGACCGGGCCGGCGTCAAGTACACCTCCTACCCGATCGCCAACGCGGTGCTCGTCAAGGGCGGCACCGAGAAGCTCGCCCTCGACATGGCGTCGCGGGCGCAGGTCGCCGAGATCCACGCGACACCGCAGGTCGCGCTGGTCGAACCGGTGGACGAGAAGATCAGCACCGAGCGGTCCGCGGTGGCCGAGGACGGCACCGTCACGTGGGGCCTGGAGTCCATCCACGCCCCGCAGGCGTGGGCGATGGGCGCCACCGGAGCCGGTATCACCGTCTCCAACCTCGACTCGGGCGTGCAGTTCGACCACCCGGCCCTGAAAGACCAGTACCGGGGCACCAAGGCCGACGGCACCGTCGACCACAACTACAACTGGATGGCCACCCGGGGCTCGTGCACGAGTGCGCCCTGTGACGACGACGGGCACGGCACGCACACCATGGGCACCATGGTCGGCGACGACGGCACCAACCACGTCGGTGTCGCACCGGACGCGCAGTGGATCGCGACGGACGGCTGCTGCAGTGACTCCGGTGTCGAGTCGCTGCTGCGGTCCGGCTGGTGGCTGCTCGCGCCGACCGACGTCCAGGGCAACAACCCGGATCCGGCCAAGCGCCCGCACGTCGTCAACAACTCGTGGGGCCAGAACGCCGAACACGACTTCAACACCTTCTTCCGGGCCATCGACGAGGCCTGGACCGCCGCCGGAATCTTCAGCGTCTGGTCGTCGGGGAACACCTCGCCGTTCGCGGCCTGCGACACGGTCTCCTCGCCCGGTTCCGCCGAGAGCGCCTACGCGGTCGGTGCCTACCAGTCGGACGGCACACTCGCGTCGTTCTCCCGCAAGGGCGAGGGCGAGAGCGGCCGGATCAAACCGGAGATCTCCGCTCCGGGCGCCGGTGTCCGTTCGTCCTACCCGAACAACAACTACATCGAGATGTCCGGTACGTCGATGGCGGCACCGCACGTCGCCGGCGCCGTCGCGGCCCTCTGGAGTTATGACCCGACCCTGATCGGGCAGGTCGACGAGACTCGCCGCCTGCTCGGTGAGTCGGCCGCCGACGTCGACGACACCGAGTGCGGTGGCACCGCCGAGGTCAACAACAAGTACGGCGAGGGCCGGCTCGACCTGGTCCGCCTGCTGGAACTCGCGCCCCGCAAGGGCGGCGTCCTCACCGGTGTCGTCACCGCCGGCGGCACCCCGGTCCCGGCCGCCGACGTGACGATCAGCGGCCCGTTCAGCCGGTCGATCGGCACCGACGAGGACGGCCGGTTCACCACGAACCTCCCGGTCGGTGACTACCGGCTCAGCACCAAGGCCTTCGGCTACCTGACCGCGACCGCCGACGTCACGATCAGTCTCGGCCAGGACACCTCCGTCAAGCTGCCGCTCACGGCCGCCGCGCGGCACGACGTCAGCGGCCGGGTGGTCGATGACAAGAAGCGGCCGGTTCCGAACGCGGACGTCGCCGTCAAGGACACGCCGCTGAAGCCGGTACGCACCGGGGCCGACGGCGCGTTCACGATCACCGGCGTCCCCGAAGGCGCGTACCAGCTGGCCGTCACGCCCAACGCCTGCTTCTCGCCCAGCACGGTCCCGCTGACCGTCGGCGCGAACAACGAGCCGGCCGAGATCCCGGTCGGGCTCATCGTCGACAAGGGCGGCTACAGCTGCGCCGTCACCGAGGGTGAGTACCTGCGCGGCACCGAACCGGTCGCCTTCCCCAGCGGGGTGTGGACCACGGTGAAGCTGCCGTTCCCGATCGCGCTCTACAACGGCAGCCACGACACCCTCGGCATCGGCCTGCGCGGCGTCATCGCCCCGGACGGCAGCACCGGACCCGGCTACGGCGGCGCGGGCATCTTCCCGCTGTACGTCCAGACCCCGGTCCAGTTCGCCACCGGCGGTGGTGTCTTCACCGCGGCCACCAAGGTCAACGGCGAGGACGCGTTCGTCGTCGAGTACCGCAACGCGCGGCTCTGGTCCTATCCGACCCGGTCGGAGTACTCCGAGCCGGTCAACTTCTCGGCCACGCTCACCCGCTCGGGCACCATGATCTTCGGGTACGGCGACGGCATCGGCTCCGACGACCCGGTGACCGCCGGCAAGCACGCCGTCACGGGCATCCAGGGCTGGGCCGGTGTCGACGGCATCCGGTTCTCCGACAGTGCCCCGATCCTGCGGGACGGCATGATCGTCACGTACGACATGCCTGACTTCGGCTACCTCGACGCGACCGTGGCCGACCAGAACGACGGGCTGCCGGTCGCCGGTGCGAAGGTCTCCTTCAGTAACGAGAACGGCCTGGTGGAGACCGTCACCACCAACGGGACCGGCATCGTGCACCGCCAGCTTCCGACCGGCGGTTACACCATGACGGTCGAGGCGCCGAACTACACGACCGCGACGTATCCCTTCTCGCTGACGCAGCTCTATGCGAAGGCCGAGATCGGCGTACGCCTGACCACGGGCGCCGCCGGGCTGAAGGGCGACGGCCTCGACGCGCTGCTGGGCACCGATCAGAACGGCGTGGGCTCACTCACGCTGACGAACAACGGTTCCGCGCCCCTCACGTACCATCTGGGTGAGGCCGCCCGGCATCCCGAACTCGACGCCGCCGATATCACCGCACGCACCGGCAAGGTCGACCTCGCCGCGTGGAAAGCCGGTGCGAGCGGCATGAAGGCGTCGGACGTCGACGGCAAGCCGGCCACCTCGAGCGCCGCGGAAGCGCAGGCGGTCGCCAAGGTCGGCGCGACTTCCGGCGGTGACGTCATCACCCGGATCCCCATCTCCGGCACGATCGCGGAGAAGGAACCCTCCGGCATCGGATACGACGGCGACGTCTGGGTCCACGACTACGACAAGCGGACCAACACCGCGTACACGGTGACCGGTAAGAAGACCGGGAAGGTCTTCGACGCGTCGTGGAACCCCGCGTACCGGGCGTTCGACATGGCCCTGGACACCAAGACCGGTGACATGTGCCAGATGGAGGACAGCCCGGCCAGCTACATCCACTGCTTCGACCGGGAGACCGGCAAGGAGACGCGGCAGGTCAAGGGTGACTGGTCCACGCTGCAGCTGACCGGTCTCGCCTACAACCCGGCGCGGGACGTCTTCTACGTCGGCGGCCGCCGCAACGGCATGATCGGCACCGTCGCCGGCACGTCGCACGACAAGCCGGGCGCGCTGCTGTCGTTCTGTGCCCCGCCGCTGCCCGAGGTGATGGGCCTGGCCTACAACCAGGCGTCGGACACGATCTGGTACACCGATCTCACCTCGAACCGGCCCACCCGGCTGCTGCAGGTCGACCCGGTCGACTGTTCGCTGGTGAACGCGTGGTGGTTCCCCGGCCAGAAGGCGGGCCAGGGCGGCGGCCTGGAGACCGACGCCACCGGGGCACTGTGGGCGGCGGACCAGATCGCCGATGACGTCGTGCTCGTCGACGTCGAGGACGACCTGCTCACCGACCTGCCGTGGCTGTCGCTCTCCGCGACCGGCGGTACCCTCGCCCCCGGCCAGACCACGACCGTCAAGGTCTCGATCACCTCCAACGGCGTCAAGCCCGGAGTCCAGGGCGCGAACATCGTGGTCCGGTCCGACTCCGGCCGGCAGTCCAAGACCTACGTCCCGGTGACGCTCACGACCACGAAGTACCAGGTAGGCGTCAACGCCGGCGGCGCGAAGTTCACCGACGGCTCCGGCTACACCTGGTCCGCCGATCAGGCCTACCAGGGCAAAACCAAGGTCAACACCACGAAGAGCCCGATTGCCGGTACGACGGACGACACCCTGTTCCAGTCACAGCGCACCACGACGGACAAGCAGCTGTTCTACCGCTTCCCGGACGCGCCCAAGGGCACCTACACGATCGACTTCGGGTTCGCCGAGATCGACAAGGTGACCAAGGGCAAGCGGGTGTTCGACGTGCTCGTGGACGGAGCGCTGACCGACTACGCGTACGATCCGGCCGCCGCCGTGGGCCCGAACACCGCCGACTGGCGTAAGGCTGTCGTGCAGCACGAGGGCGGCCCGCTGACCGTGGAGCTGCGAGGTTCGAAGGGCCTGAAGCCCCCGACCATCGCCGCGCTGCGGGTGACCCTGGACCCGCGCGCTGACGTGGCGGAGCCGGAACCCCAGCCCGAGCAGCCGGACCCCGGTCCCGTGCCGGTGGCGCCCGCCGGTCGCTCGTACACGATGAAGGTGACCGACGGGCTCTACCGCCAGGGCACACAGGAGTCCGGCTGGCACGGCGACGACCTCTGTGGCCCGCTGTGGTTCGACGCCGGATACCTGCAGCCGTTCTACGACGGCGCCTGGGACGGCGTGTGCGTGACGACGAACGGCACGCTGACCTTCGACCGCGCCTACACGTTGGGGAGCAACACGGCGCTTCCGTCCTCGTACCCGATCGACGCGATCTACCCGTTCTGGGACGACCTCGTCGTCGACGACGAGGCGGGCATCTACTTCGGCACCACCGAGGTGGACGGGGTGGCCGCTCAGGTGGTCGAGTGGCGCGATGTCGCCTTCTACAGTGACCGGACCGCTCGGGTCAGCTTCTCGGTCACCTTGATCGCCGACGGCCGGATCCAGATCGGCTACGGCGACGGCGTCGGCGGCGACAACCCGCTGACCCAGGGTTCATCGGCGACGGTCGGGGTGGAGAGCCTGAACCGCAACCCCGCGATCCAGCACTCGTTCAACCAGACCGTCCTGAAAACCGGCCTGGGGCTGGAGTACAGCCTTCCCGCAGCGGGCACGGTCGAAGGAACGGTCACCGACCGCAACGACGGCAAGCCGATCGTGGGCGCGATCGTCACGCTCGGCGAGCGGGTCATCACGACCGACGTGAAGGGCCGGTGGAAGGCCCAGGCGCTGGTCGGCGAGAACACCGTGCAGGTCTCGGCACCGAACTACGTCACCACCGGCCACGCGGTGACCATCGCCGAGAAGGATCAGGCCGAGGTGCGGAACACGGCACTGACCACCGGCATCGCCACCGTCACCAGCGGGAACCTCGACTGGCTCCTCGACGCGGGCCGCAAGG
The DNA here is from genome assembly GCF_900104725.1 of Actinoplanes derwentensis. Classification (NCBI taxonomy): domain Bacteria; kingdom Bacillati; phylum Actinomycetota; class Actinomycetes; order Micromonosporales; family Micromonosporaceae; genus Actinoplanes; species Actinoplanes derwentensis. The sequence goes on along the minus strand of NZ_LT629758.1, from coordinate 1,951,836 downwards.
CGACGGCCGAGGTGACCGTCACCAACAGCGGCTCCGCCCCGCTAGAGGTGCGGATCAGCGAGACCACCGACCTTCCGTGGCTGACCCTCACAGGCACGGCCGCGACCGGCCCGGTCAGCCTCCCGGCTGGCACGTCCACCACGGTCACGGTGACGGCCGACAACACCGGCATCAAACCCGGCGTACTGTCCGGGGAGCTGCTCGTGGCGTCGAACGCCGGCAAGGGCGAGACCCAGCTCAAGCCGGTCCGCCTGGCGACGTCGGCCTACGGCAAGAACGTCGACGCCGGCGGCCCTGGACACGTCGGCACCGGCGGCGTCGTCTGGTCGCCTGACCAGGCGCTCGGCTCGCGCTCCTGGGGCTACGTGGGCGGCAAAGCGCGCACCACCAAGGCCGCCATCGCCGGTACCGAGGACGACGCGTTGTTCCGCACCCAGCGGACCGGCGAGACGTTCAGCTACGTGTTCAAGAACGCCCCGGCCGGGACCTACCGGATCGACCTCGACTTCGCCGAGTTCGAGAAGCTCAAGCCCGGCAAGCGAGCCTTCGACGTGCTGGCCGACGGCAAGGTCGTGCTCTACGACCACGACGTGCAGGCGAAGGTCGGCACCCTGACCGCAGACACGAACAAGGTGACCGTCAAACACACCGCCGGCGACCTGACAATCGTGTTCACCCGCGAGAAGGACGAGGCCGACCCGATCCTCAACGCCCTGAAGATCCAGGAGGACCCCCGCCTCTGACCCGACCCACCCAGTGATCAGGCCTCCCCGACGAAGTCGTCGGGGAGGCCTGATCACTGCCGGAGAGACAAGAGCCTTCAGAACCTGGAGGGTGTACTCCACGTCGCGGTCGATACGTTCGAACAGGAGGCCCGCGGATGACTCGAACCGCGGGAAGAGACCGGGCTCGACGGTGATCTAGATTGGCCCTCGGTCGACACACAGGGGATGACATTGACGGTTCTCGGCTGCCGGACCTGCGGATCGGCTCTGACGGTTCCGGTGTCGAGGGTGGCGCTTCCGGTTCACGCGCGTCAGAAGTACCACAACGGGCCGGGTTCGATCGACCCGCCTCTGGAGCCTGGCACCTTCGCGGTGGATCCGCTGCCCTTCGGTTCGCCGCAGCGACGGTGGGCCGAACTCGAAGCCGGTGAGGCCGAGATGCTCGGCTGGTACGCGCCGAGGTTCAATGTCTCCGACGGGCCGGCCGACTGGGTGCTGCTGGCTCCGGGTGATGTCCGCGGCGCCGTCATCGACCCGGCCCTGCTGAGCGAATACGGGTGCTGCGGCCTGGACGGCAGCGAACCCAACATGGTCTGCGTCACCTGCGGCACCCCGGTGGCTCTCCGGATCGACGACTGCGGAAGACGGCAGGAGGTGTGGCTGGACCCTCGGACGACCCGAGCCGTCGACGACGGACCCGGCCCCTACCCGGTGCTCGGCTGGACGGAACTGATCGATGAGCGGCCCGGCATTGCGCCGACCGAACCGAACGGCTTCTGGCACCCGGTGTGGGAGCCCGCCGTGGCCTCGGCACTGGCGCATCTGCTGGCCGCCTCGGACGGCGACCCGATCCTGATCGCGGATCAGCGGGTCGCCGTGATCTTCCGGCCCGTCCTCGACCGTCTCATCGGGCCGGCCGGCGCCCGGCCGGAGCGCACCTTGGTCCTGGCCGGCCCCGGCCTTCCGGCCGCCGTCGGTGACCTCGCCCTCGTCCCGGTACATCCACAGACCGGCGACCGCTGGCCGGTGAACGCGCCGGTGAAACCGGTCCCGCTGGCCTGGGACGCCTGGCACAATCTCGCGTTCCACCGCGACCCGAAACCGGTCGGACGGTCAGTCCCGATTCTGCCCGAGGCACTGCCGGCCCAGATCCCCGGTCAACGGCTCCTACCGGACAGCCCGACCTTTCTCAGAGTTCTGGCCCGGCTGCCCGAGGTCAGACAGCCGTGGCTCCGTGCCCTCTACGAACGGGGCCATCCCTACTACCACTACTGCAGCTTCATCGATGTCGTGCCGACGATTCCGGGCGCGGTAACCTGACCGGTGGTGTTGGTTCGCCCTGTCCGCCAGACGGGGTGTCGTAAGAGGGAACCCGGTGCGATACCGGGACTGCCCCGCAGCGGTGAGTGGGAACGACCGCCGTCATCAAGCACTGGGCCGCGCACGCGGTCTGGGAAGCGACGGCCAGTAGGTGGCTCCGCGTCAAGCGAAGCCGTGCCCGCGAGTCCGAAGACCTGCCAGCACCGCGTACGCCGGACGGTGTGCGCCGCCGGCGGTCTCTCGGGAGGACCAGGGGTGAGAACCCTTCCTTCTCGGTGTGCCCGTCGGCCACTTCGAGGGAAGAGGACCCATCCGTGAGCAGCACTTTCGGTCAGAGCACGGTGCTCGGCTATCCGCGTATCGGTGCCAACCGTGAGCTGAAGAAGGCCGTCGAGTCGTATTGGGCGGGCCGCATCGGCGCCGCCGCACTGGCGGACACCGCCGCCGAACTGCGCGCCGAGGTGTGGCAGCAGTTGCGCAACGCCCGCCTGGACGGCATCCCGTCGAACACGTTCTCCTACTACGACCACGTCCTGGACACCGCCGTCGCGGTCGGCGCGGTTCCGGCCCGGTTCACCCGGCTGGGCCTGTCCGCCTTGGACACCTATTTCGCGATGGCGCGCGGTGTCGACGCCGAACCGGCTCTGGAACTGACAAAGTGGTTCGCCACCAACTACCACTATCTGGTTCCCGAGATCGACGGTGAGACGACCTTCACCCCCAACCCCACCAAGCCGCTTGCCGAGTACGAGGAAGCGCAGCGCCTGGGCATCACGACCCGTCCGGTGCTCGTGGGCCCGGCGACGTTCCTGCTGCTGGCGAAGGGTGCCGACCCGTTCGCCAGGCTCGACGAACTGGTCGAGGTGTACGCCACCATCCTGAACGTGCTCGCCGACGCGGGCGTCGAATGGGTGCAGCTCGACGAACCGGCCTACGTCGCCGACCGCACCCCGGCCGAGATCGACGGGCTGCGCCGCGCCTACACCCGCCTCGGTGAGCTGGCGAAACGGCCGCGGATCCTGGTGGCCACCTACTTCGTCGAGATCGGCGACGCGCTACCGGCCCTGTTGGACACCCCGGTCGAGGCGATCGGTCTGGACCTGGTCGCCGGCCCGGGCAACGTGCGCCGTCTCGCCGCGGCCGGCCCGCTGGGTGGCCGGACGATCGTGGCGGGGCTGGTCGACGGGCACAACATCTGGCGTACCGATCTGCGTGCCGCCATCACCGTCGGCGCCACCGTCACCGCGCTAGCCGATCACGTCGCCGTGTCCACGTCGTGTTCGCTGTTGCACGTGCCAGTCGACCTGTCGGTGGAGACGCGGCTCGCCCCGGAGCTGTTCGAACGGCTGGCGTTCGCCCGGCAGAAGGTCGACGAGGTGGTGCTGCTCGGCAAAGCGCTGCGCGATGGCACGGCTCATGTTCCCGTACCGCCGCAGTCTGCTCCGGAAGCCTGGCACAACGGTGACGTGCGCGCCCGCCTCGCCGCGCTGACCCCCGCCGACCGGGAGCGCGGCGCCTACCCGGACCGCGCCGACGCGCAGCAGGCGCGCCTGAATCTGCCGGAACTGCCGACGACCACGATCGGTTCGTTCCCGCAGACCGCGGCACTGCGGCGGGCCCGCGCCGACCTGCGGACCGGAACCATCGACGACTCCACCTACGCCGCGCTGATGCGAGCCGAGGTCGAGCGGGTGATCCGGCTGCAGGAGGAGTTGGGCCTGGACGTGCTGGTGCACGGCGAACCGGAACGCAACGACATGGTGCAGTACTTCGGCGAACAACTCGACGGCTTCGCCGCCACCGACCACGGCTGGGTCCAGTCGTACGGTTCCCGCTGCGTGCGCCCGCCGGTCATCCACGGTGACGTGTCCCGCAAGGCCCCGATGACGGTGGCCTGGTCCACGTACGCCCAGTCGCTGACGGCGAAGCCGGTCAAGGGCATGCTCACCGGCCCGGTCACCATTTTGGCCTGGTCGTTCGTCCGCACCGACCAGCCGCTGCCGGACACCGCCGACCAGGTCGCGCTGGCTCTGCGTGACGAGACGGTGGACTTGGAGGCCGCCGGGATCACGGTGATCCAGGTCGACGAACCGGCCCTGCGGGAGACCCTGCCGCTGCGCCGCGCCGACCAGAAGGCCTACCTGGACTGGGCGGTCGGCGCGTTCCGCCTGGCCACCAGCGGTGTCACCGACGCCACCCAGATCCACACCCACCTGTGCTATTCCGAGTTCGGCGAGGTGATCGGCGCGATCGACGCCCTCGACGCGGACGTGACGAGCATCGAGGCGTCCCGTTCCAAGATGGAGGTGCTCGACGACCTGGCCACCATCGGCTACCGCCGCGGCGTCGGCCCAGGCGTGTGGGACATCCACTCGCCGCGCGTGCCGTCCCAGCAGGAGGTCGTCGCGTCGTTGCGGCTCGCGGCCGAGGCGGTTCCGGCGCGCCGCCTGTGGGTGAACCCGGACTGCGGCTTGAAGACCCGCGGGTACGAGGAGACCGAGGCGTCCCTGCGTCACCTGGTAGCGGCGGCCGCTGAACTGCGCTAGCCCTCTGCGCGGGTGGAGGGTTCGGGCGCCCGAACCCTCCTAACCCGGCCGCCGGGTGTTCAGCACGCAGTCGCCGCAGGTGCCGCCGCCGGGGATGCGGTAGTAGAGGCAGCAGTTGTTGCGGGCCAGGTACCAGCGGGCCCGCGCCGGATCGGGCCGGGTCAGGGTGGCGGTTCCCCGCAGTGGCGGCAGTTCGAGACACCCGGTGACCAGGGTCGCGGCGGTTTCGGCGGCGCCCGGCATCGCGTCGGCGATCATGCCCGCCGCACCGCCCAGCGCCGAGGCGACATTGCCCCACAGCACCTGCGGCGACAGCCGGAACCGCTCACGGAAGACGTCGAGCACCGGCTCGACCAGACCCCGGATCGCGGTACGCGAGAAGAGTTCGGCTGTGCCGGGCCCGCTGTCGAGTCCGTGCCAGGCGATCGGAATCGGTCCCGCCTCGACCTGCCGCCACCACAGCCGTTCCACGTCGGCGATCGGCAGGACGCCGCCGGTGGCCACCGCCCCGAGCAGCGGTGACAGCAGCCGCGACGCGAGCCCGAGGAAGATGATCGACGCCGCGGCCCGCTCGTCGATGTCCGCGTGGTCCAGCCCGCCGAGCCCGGCCAGGGTCCGCCGCCCGATCCGAACCCGCTGGGCGATCACGTCAGGGTCGAGCAGTTCCCGCACCGGCCGCCAGCCGGGTTCACCGTCGTAGGGTTCCCACGCGAAGTAGGGGCCGAGCCGGGCCGCCGCTTCCAGAGCCGCCCCGGTCACGCCGCGACCGTTCCGGCCATCCTGTTTTCGAAGGGTCACGCCGCGACCAGCCCGGCGACTGCCGCCACCGCGTCGGCGAGGTGTGGGCACGCCCGGCCTCGTCCGGCTTCGACGACGGCCGGCCGCCACGCCGGGTCACCGATGCAGGGTGCGAGGATTTCCGCCGGCATCGGTCCGGGACCGTCGCACCAGAGCACCACGACCGCGGGCCGGGCCCGGGCCACCGCGCCGCCGATCACCTCCCCGCACAGGCCGGCGCCGAGGTGTATCGAAGCGGTTCCGCGTTCGGCGAGCGCGGCGGCGAGTGCGTCGAGGGCGGCCACGTCCCGGCCGTGGTCGGCGGCCATCAGCAGCACCGAGACCGGCGTACCCGCAGGTGGGCGGGGCACCGCGGCAAAAACCTCACTGAGGGTACGGGTGAGCAGCCGCCGCGCGATCGCCTTGCGCGTCTCCGGGTAGCGGGCGTGCCCGATGTGACTGAACGCGGGCCCGGCCATGGTGTGCCAGGTGTGCACGACACCATGCCCGGCCACCGAGGCCGCCAGGGTCTCCCGCAGGGTGAGCACGTCCATCCGGCGGGCGGCCCGGGCCAGCCCACGGGCTTCCGCGTCGGTACCAGGGTCACCGCACGGACGGTCGGCAGTCCATGATGTGGTCTCGCGGCGGGCCTGCCGGGCGGCCTCGGCCGCGGGCACTCCTCGGGTGGTCAGCTGCGCCATCACGGTCAGCGCGGCGACGTCGTGCGAGGTGTAGCGCCGATGCCGCCCGGACTCGTGCCCGGACGGGCCGAGTCCGTACCGCTGGTGCCAGGTCCGCAAGGTGGTCGGGGCGACACCGAGCCGCCGGGCGAGTATCCCGGCACTCAGCCGCTCCTCGACCGGCGCGTGCATCATCAGCTGTTCTCCCACCGCCGACCCGCCCTCGAGGTCACCGACAACACCACACCAGGTCAGGCGCGGGCAGTGGCAGGTATTCGGACTCGCGGGCACGCACCGTCGCCCACTCACCGCTGCGGGGCAGTCCCGGCTTCCCACCGGGTTCCCTCTTACGACACCCGATCTGGCGAACCGGGCGAACCGACTGCCCACCCATCCTACGGGGTACGCCCCATCCGTCCCGACACCGATCGTCTCGTCCCGGCCGCCCTATTCCCCGCGCCGTCGAGGGCGTTGTCGACCAGGGCGATGGCGAATTCCTCGGTCAGGGGGGCGTCGGGGATGAGCAGGCGGTGGTAGCACGCTCCCCAGAGCTGGTCGACGAGAATGCCGAGGTCGAGGTCGTCGCGCAGCTGACCACGCTCGCGGGCCCGTTCGAAGGCCGCCATGGCGAGCGCGCGGCGGGTGGCCGAGTAGTGCAGTGAGAACGCCGCGGACAGCTCGGGGTCGGTCTGCGCCACCCCGATCAGTCCCGCGAGGATCGCGCCGGTGCCGTCGGTGTTGAGGAGCCTGACGAAGGTGCAGAGCTGTGCGGTGATGTCGGCGCGGATGTCGCCGGTGTCGGGGAACTCCAGAATGGGTTCACTGTGGGTGAAGTAGGCCTCCGCTGCCAGTGCCCCGGCGGACGGCCACCACTTGTACAGGGTCATCTTGCTGGAGCCGGCCGCGGTGGCGACCCGGTCGAACGTGACCGCCTTGATCCCCTCGCTCAGCAGCAGCTCGGTGGCGGCACGCAACACGCCTGCCCGGACCTCGGCGGCCGGCCGGCGGCCACGTCCTCGTCGCTGCGGTGCCACCGGGGGCGACGACTGCTCAGCCATGGTCGTTCCTCTCGTCTCGACAACTCCGCCCTCAGATTAGTGGACAACTAGTCTTTATCTCGCTACGGTTATATGGACACCTAGTCCACATACCTGGAGGGCACATGTCCGGCAACCTCACTCCCACCCGCGTCGCCATCGTGACCGGAGGATCCGGCGGCATCGGTCGCGCCGTCGCCGAGCGCCTGGCCGCCGACGGCATCGCCGTGGTGGTGCACTACAGCGGCAACGAGGCCAAGGCCGAGGACGCGGTGAAGCAGATCGTCGCCGCAGGCGGCCAGGCCACCGCGTTCGGCGGCGACGTCGCCGACCCCGCGGAGATGGCGGCGTTGTTCCAGCACGCCACGGACACCTTCGGCGGCGTCGACGTCGTCGCGCACACGGCGGGCATCATGCCGCTCGCGCCGATCGCGCAGACCGACCTCGACACCTTCGACCGCATCCAGCGCACCAACGTGCGCGGCACCTTCGTGGTCAGCCAGCTCGCCGCCCGGCAGGTGCGCGCGGGTGGAGCGATCATCACCTTCTCGACGTCCATCACCCGGCTGCAGATGCCCACCTACGGCGCCTACGCCGCCTCCAAGGGCGCCGTCGAGGCCATGACCCTCGTCCTCGCCCGCGAGCTGCGCGGCCGCGACATCATGGTCAACACCGTCGCACCCGGCCCGACGGCCACGCCGCTGTTCTTCGAAGGCAAGAGCGAGCAGGTCATCAACCACATCGCCTCGCTCAACCCGATGGAACGCCTCGGCACCCCCGAGGACATCGCCGAGGTGGCCGCGTTCCTCGCCGGACCGGGCCGCTGGGTCAACGGCCAGGTCCTCTACACCAACGGCGGTGCCGCCTGATGGCCGTGGTCCTCATCACCGGCTCCAGCACCGGCATCGGCCGGCTGACCGCACTCACACTCGCCCGGCTGGGACACACCGTCCATGCGAGCGTGCGCTCCCTCGCCAGCGCTGACGGCACCGCCGCCTCGGCCGAGTTCGCCGCCGTCGAGAACCTGCACGCCCTGGAGCTCGACGTCACCTCTCAGGAGTCCGCGAACAAGGCCGTCCGCTCGGTGGTCTAGCAGTCCGGCCGCCTCGACGTCGTGATCAACAACGCCGGTCATCTGTACGTGGGTTACGTCGAAGCCTTCACCGACGACGACCTCACGCACCTGATCGACGTCAACGCGGTCGGTGCCCACCGGGTCAATCGTGCCGCCCTGCCGTACCTGCGGGAGCAACGCTCCGGCACGCTTCTGTACGTCGGCAGCACGATCATCGTGACGACCCCACCGTTCCTCGGCCCGTACGTCGCGTCGAAGGCCGCGTTCGACGCACTCGCCGTGGTGACGTCCTACGAGGCGTCGCAGTTCGGCATCGAGACCAGCATCGTCATGCCGGGAGCCATCACCCGGGGCACCTCGCACTTCCCGAACGCCAGTCGTGCCTCCGACACCGCCGTCACCGCCGCCTACTCCGCCCTCGATCCGCTGGTCGCGCGCAACGAGCAGGCCACCGCCGCACTGGTACGGCAGGACGTCGACCCGGACCCGCAGGGTGTCGCCGACGAGATCGCCCGCGTGCTAGCACTGCCCCGCGGGCAGAAGCCCTTCCGGACGGTCGTCGACTTCACCGAGGCCGGCGTCGACCACGTGATGGCCTTCGCGGACCTCACCCGGGAGGCTTTCGTTCACCGTCTCGGCTTCGGCGAAACCCTCCGGCTACCGTCATGACCCCCGTGGAGGCTTCATGGTCCTCGGCCGCCTGATAGCGACCGGATTGACCGCCGGCCTCGCCCTGACCGGGTGCACCTCGGAGTCCGGCGCCGGCGGCTGGACCGGACCGGTCCGCAGCGGCGCCCCGATAGCGACGCTCGCCGGACCCACCGAACTCACCACCGGCCTGTCGGCGCCGTGGGGCCTGACGTTCCTGCCCGACGGCTCCGCACTGGTGTCCGAACGGATCACCGGACTCATCAAGCGCATACCCGGAACGGGCGGCGCCGCCACCCCGGTCGGCATCGTGCCGGACGTGCGAGTGAGCTCCGAAGATGGGTTGCTCGGCATCGTCGCCTCGCCGGACTTCGCCACGGACCGTACCGTCTACGCGTCCGTCTCCGGCGCGGAGCAGAACCGGATCGTCGCCCTGCGCATCTCCGCAGACTACCGGTCACTCACCCGCGAGCGCGTCCTGCTCGACGGCATCGAGACCGCCGACCGCCACCACGGCGGCCGCCTGGCGATCGGGCCCGACGGTAATCTGTGGGGCGGCACCGGCGACGCCTTCGAACCGGAGAACGCCGCCGATGACGCCAGCCTCAACGGCAAGATCCTGCGGATCCGGCCGGACGGCTCGATCCCTGGCGACAACCCCGATTCCGGTTCACCCGTGTACTCCTCCGGGCACCGCAACGTCCACCCTGACGACGCCTCACCCTCCGGAGCCGCCTACGCCGAGGGTTCTCTGTGGATCGGTGCGCTGGGAGGCCAGCGGCTGTGGCAGCTTCCCGTCGACGGCAGCGAGGCCACCGGTGCGGCGATCGCCCACTTCGAGGGTGACTACGGGCGCATCCGCACCGTCGAGGTGGCACCCGCCGGCGCCCTCTGGCTCGTCACGTCCAACACCGACCGGGCCACCTGGGGCGGACCCGTCGCCCGGCCGGGCGACGACCGCATCCTGCGGGCCGAAGTCCTGCCCCCCGGCTGACCAGGGGCCCGAGGTGACCACGGGACGCATGCGCACCCCCTAGCCGAAACTGTTCTGGACCTGGACCTGGACCTGGACGGCGACGGTTCTCATGACCGCGCGGAACGCGACTGGCTCCTACCGCCCGGATACAGGCTGTGGGTGCCCGTCAGCCGGGTGATCTCACGACGGCGGCCAGAGTTCGGCGACCAGGCGGTCCATGTCGCCGACCGCGCCGGGGTCCGGCTCCAGCCGGATGCCGTCGACGGTGAGCAGGCCGAGCGCCATCTCGACGTAGCGGGCGGCCAGTTCCCCCGCGGTCAGCGGGCCGTCGGGGCGATACCACCGGGCCACGCCGCTGCACATCTCCAGCAGGGCCAGGCGTGCGACGCCGGGGGCCTGGACCCGGAACTCGCCGGTGGACACGCCGTCGTCGATGGCGGACTGCCAGAAGCGTTCGTACTCGTCACGCAGGGCGGTGATCTCGGCCCGGGAACCCGGGGACAAGGCCCGTAACTCGTCGTCGGCTACCCGGGTGTGCAAGGGGCGGGCCGCGTGCGCGAGCACGTGGATCCGGGTGAGGCGGGCGATGCGTTCGGTGGGCGTACCGCCGGTGCCGGTCGGGGAAGCCGCTCGCAGCAACAACCGCATGCTGTCCCGCATGATCTCGGCCAGGAGGTCTTCCTTGGTGCCCATGTAGTGGTAGAGCGTCGCCGTCGACACGCCGGCGCGCTGGGCCAGGTCGCGGATGCCGGTGCCGTGGAAGCCGCGCTCGGCGAAGAGTTCGAGGGCCGCGGTGCGCACCCGGCGGCCGGCCGGTTCAGTCACAGGCAGCATCTTAGCGGTTCCCGATCGACCGATCGATCGGGAGCGGTTATGGTGGGGCGGTGGTCGTGGATTACGAGTTCGTCAACGGTGTCGCCCGCATTCATCTGAACCGGCCGGAGCGGCTCAACGCCGTCGTTCCCGCGCTGGTGGAGGACCTGCTGGCCGCTTTGGATCAGGCCCGGGCCGATGACGCCCCGGTCGTCGTGCTGGCGGGCCGGGGCCGCGCGTTCTGCTCCGGCGCCGACCTGAAGGAGCCTCTGGAAAAGGAGACGCTGCCGCAGACCCGGGCCCGGCTCGAACGCATCCAGGAGGTGACCCGGCGGATCCGTAACCATCCGGGTGTGGTGATCGCGGCCGTGCACGGTTACGCGCTGGGCGCGGGCTGCGAGTTCGCGCTCGCCTGCGATCTGGTGGTGGCCGATGAGCCGGCGGCGTTCGGGTTCCCGGAGGTGGGTGTCGGGTTCAGTGTCACCGGTGGGGTGTCCCGGCTGCTGCCGCACCTGGTCGGCCTGGCAAAGGCCCGGGAGCTGCTGTTGTTCGGCGATCGGGTGCACGCCCCCGAGGCGAGGCAGATCGGCCTGATCGGCTGGGTCGCCCCGGCTGGGCAGCACGAGGAGTTCGCGCTCGGATTGGCCGCGAAACTGGTGGACCGGCCGCGGGCGGCGCTGCAGCTGGCCAAGCGAGTGCTCGACCTGGGCACCGACTCGACTCTGGAGCAGGCGCTCGCGGTCGAGGTGGACCACGCGCTGATCACCAGCCTGACCGGGGAGAACGCGGCACCGCGCCGGGAGTTCGCCCATGACTGACCTGGTGACTCTCGTGGCAGACGCGGCCGAGCGCTGGCCGGCCAGGACGGCGTGGCGCTTCCCGTCCGAACAGAACCTGACATTCGCCGAGGTGTCCGAGTTGAGCGCGGGCTACGCCCAGGCCCTGCGCGGCAAAGGTGTCACAGCAGGCGACCGGGTGGCCGTCATGCTGCCGAACCGTGCCGAGTTCCCCCTGCTCTGGCTGGCCCTGGCCCGGCTGGGGGCGGCGCTGGTGCCGGTCAACATGAAGTACCGCAGCGCCGACACCGAACACCTGCTCACCGACTCCGGCGCGGTCCTGCTGATCACCGAGGACACCCTCGACGACCTGAAGCCCGAGCCCGGTTTCGATCAGCAACCGATCGACCCGGCCGCGATCGTCAACGTGCAGTACACGTCCGGCACCACCGGCGTACCCAAGGGCTGCCTGTTGTCCCATCGCTACTGGCTGGCTCTGGCGGGCAGCCTGGTGGACGAGTTCCCGCACCTCACCGACTCGGACGTGATGTTGACGGCGCAGCCGTTCAGCTATGTCGACCCGCAGTGGAACGTGGTCGCCGCCCTGCTGTCCGGTGCCGAACTGGTGGTGCTGGACGGTTTCCACCCGTCGACGTTCTGGGCCGACGTGCGCCGCCACCGGGTGACCTACTTCTACTGCCTCGGCGCGATGCCCAACCTGCTGCTGGCGATGCCGCAGGACTCCCAGGACCAGGATCATGCGGTACGGGTGGTGCAGTGCTCCGCCATTCCACCGTCCCGGCACGCCGACCTGGAGGAGCGCTGGGGTGTGCCGTGGTTCGAGGCGTTCGGCATGACCGAAACCGGCGCCGACATCCGGGTCGGGGCGGACGAGCACGACGAACTGGTCGGCACCGGTTGTCTGGGCCGCCCCGCCGCACATCGGGAGATCCGTGTCGACGACGCCGGGGAGCTGCTGTTGCGTGGCCCGGGCATGTTCGACGGCTACCTCGGGCATCCGGCGCCGTGGCGGGACGGCTGGTTCCCCACCGGTGACCTGGCACGACTCGACGAGCAGGGGCGTGTCTACCTGGTCGGCCGGATCAAGGACATGATCCGGCGCAGTGGCGAGAACATCGCCGCCGTCGAGGTGGAACGCGTGCTGATGGATCATCCGGGCGTGCGCCTGGCCGCGGTGGCCGGTGTCCCCGACGAGATGCGCGGCGAGGAGGTCAAGGCGTACATCGTCGGTGACGTGGCCGAAAACGATCTGCGTGACTGGTGCACCGAACGCCTCGCCCGGTTCAAGGTGCCGCGTTACTGGGAGTTCCGGGCCGAACTGCCGATGACCTCGTCGGAACGAGTCGCGAAGAACCTCCTGTCATGAGCTTCACCTTCGCCAGCCCGGTCTTCTTCGACGAACTCGATCCCAACGGGCATCTGCACAACGCCCGTTTCGCGGTGCACGTCGAACGCGCCCAGTCGGCCCTGTTCGAGCAGCTAACCGGCGGTGCCACCACACCGGCCGGGCGCAAGGCCGACCTGCATTACGTGGTCCGCGAGCTGCACGTGGAGTTCCTGGCCCCGGTCTCCGCACCGGGTCCGATGGCGGTCACACTGACCGGTCTCAAGATCGGGAACACCAGCGCGGTGTACGGGTTCACCTGCGGCACCGATCCGGTCTACGCCACCGGTCACCGCGTGATCGTCAAGGTCGACCCGTCGACGGGCCGCCCGGTCCCGTGGTCCGACTGGTACCGCACCGTCTTCGAGGAGCTGTCCGCATGATCACCGCCGATCTGCTGCTCACCAACGCCCGTTTCCTCACCGTGGACGGCCCCGACGCCACCGCCCTGGCGATTCTGAACGGCCGGATCGTCGCGCTCGACGAGGTCCCGGCCCGCGAGACCGTGGACCTGGGCGGCGCCACGGTGGTGCCCGGTTTCCACGACGCCCACAACCACATGGCCTGGTACGGGCTGACCCTCGCCGAAGTAGACCTGCGCCTGACCAGCATGGACGCAGTCCTGGAAGCCCTGGCCACGGCGAAAGCCGACGACGGCTGGCTGATCGGCAGCGGCTACGACGAGAACAAGATCGGCCGCCACCCGACCCGCGACGACCTGGACCGGATCGCGCCCACCCGCCCGGCCTGGCTCAAACACGTCTCCGGGCACATGTGCGTGGTCAACTCGGTGGTGCTGCGGATGCTCGGCCTCGACGAGCACGCCCGGGACGTCGACGGCGGCCGGATCGTCACCGACCCCACCGGCCGGCCCACCGGACTGCTGCAGGAACAGGCGCAGAACCTGGTGAACGCACTGGTCCTGCCCTACCCGCTGCACGAGCTGACCGACGCCGTCGACCGGGCCGGGCGGCGCTACCTGGCCGAGGGCATCACCAGCGTCACCGAAGCCGGGATCGGCGGCGGCTGGATCGGCAAGAGCCCGGTCGAACTGGCCGCCTACCAGGCCGCGAGAGACCAGGGACGGCTGCACGTGCGGACCGAGCTGATGGTCGCCGCCGACGCCCTGCACCCGCTGGCCGCGCACCCCGCCGACGGCCTGCCGCTGGGGCTGGACCTGGGCATCCGCACCGGTTTCGGCGACGACTGGCTGCGGATCGGGCCGGTCAAGGTGTTCACCGACGGATCATTGATCGGGCACACCGCCGCGCTCTGCCACGACTACGCCGACATGCCCGGCTCCGGTTATCTGCAGGGTGACGCCGGCGCGCTGACCGCGACGATCGTGAACGCGCACCGCAGCGGCTGGCGGGTGGCCGCGCACGCCATCGGGGACGCCGCCATCGACCTGGCCCTCGACGCGTACGAGCAGGCCCAGCGGGAAACGCCGCGCCCGGACGTGCGGCACCGGATCGAACACTTCGGCGTGGCCCGCCACGACCAGGTGGAACGGGCCGTCCGGCTCGGGGTGATCGGGGTGCCGCAGGCCCGGTTCGTGCCGGAGATCGGCGACGGGATGCTGGCTGCGCTCGGGCCCGGCCGGGTCGGCGACGCCTACCGGCTGCGATCGCTGCTGGACGCCGGAATGGTGCTGCCGGGCAGCTCGGACCGGCCGGTGACGATCGGGGCGCCGTTGCTCGGCATCCAGGCGATGGTCGACCGGACCACCGCCTCCGGGCAGCCGTTCAGCCGGCACGAGCAGGTCACCGCACGCGAGGCGCTGCGGGCGTACACCCTCGGATCGGCTTTCGCCTCGCACCGTGAACACGTCACCGGCTCGTTGACGGTCGGCAAACTCGCCGACCTGGCGGTGCTCTCCGACGACCCCACCAGTGTGGACACCGGCCACATCGGGCGGATCCAGGTGTCACGTACCATGATCGAAGGGCAGTGGCGGTGGAACTGATCCCGGCGGTGGAACTCGACGGCCCGCAACTGTCGGCGACCGAGGCGATCTATCGGGACGCCTTCCCCGCCGAACTGCGGGCCCCGCTCGACGACCTGTTGGCCGACGACATGCTGGTGCTGCTCGTGGACGGCCGTCCGGCGGGTTTCGCGGTGACCCGGCGGCTCGGCCCGACCGGCTGGGTGTTCCTGCGGTACTTCGCCGTCCACGACCGGGGCACCGGCCGGGGCTCGGCGATGTGGCGGCTGCTGTGCGCGTACTGGGCGGACGCCGGATGCACCCGGATCCTGCTCGACGTGGAGGACCCGGACGAGACCGGTATCGATGCCGATGAACAGCTGATCCGGCAGCGGCGGATCGTGTTCTACGAGCGGCTCGGCGCGGTGCTGCTGCCGGTCCGCGACTACCGCCCGACCCAGCCCGGCGGCCATCCGCATCCGCTGCGGCTGATCGCCGCCTCCTGGGACGGTTCCGAGGCTTCGGTACGGGATCAAGTGCTCGCCGTCTACCGGTACCGCTACGGCATCGGACCGGATGATCCCACAGTTCAGCAGGCACTCCGCACATTCTGATAGATCGCTGGGAACTTTTCGGCGCTGGACGGCGACTACCGCTCTGACCTGCGCACCGTGGCGGAGGTCACTCGGACGCCGACACCTCATGAGGACAGCCGATGGCGATCATCCCCGAAGTCACCGACCCCGCGCCGGTGACCGCACCCGCGTTACGCCGTCCCGCGAGCACCCGCAGCTTCGGCCCCCTGCTGCTGCGGCTGCACTTCTTCGCCGGGATCCTGGTCGCGCCGTTCATCCTGATCGCGGCGTCGACCGGCTTCCTGTTCACACTGGTCCCAACCCTCGACAAGATCGTCTACAGTGCCGAACTCGTGGTCGCCGACCCCGGCGACACCACCGTGCCGGTGGCGCGGCAGATCGAGGCGGCCCGGACCGCCCACCCCGACGGCGACCTGACCGGGGTACGCATCGGCGAAGGCGACGTCACCACCCAGGTCGACTTCACCTCGCCCGACCTGACACCCGAGTCGGAACTCGTGCACACGGTGTACGTCAACCCGTACAACGGTGAAGTGACCGGGCAGTTGACCACCTGGTGGACGGCGACCCCGCTGAACACCTGGCTGGACACCTTCCACCGGGACCTGCACCTGGGCCCGGCCGGTGAGCTGTACTCCGAACTCGCCGCCAGCTGGCTGTGGGTCCTCGCGCTCGGCGGCGTGGTCCTGTGGTGGCGCCGGCAGAGCGGCAACCGCACCGCCCGCCGCCTGCTCGCCCCGGAACTGGCCGCGAAGAAGGGTGTCCGCCGCAGCCGCAGCTGGCACGCCGCCACCGGGATCTGGCTCACCACCGGGCTGCTGATCCTGTCCGCGACCGGTCTGACCTGGTCCGGTTACGCCGGAGCCAACTTCGGTGCGGCCCTGGACGCGATGCGGGGCAACCGCCCGTACGTGGCCACCGAACTGGACGCCGCCGCCCCCACCGGCGGCCACCACAGTGGCGGCTCCGGCACGGTCGCGCCCGTCGACCCGGCCGCCTACGAGACCACACTGACCAGTGCCCGCCAGGCCGGACTCGACGGCCCGGTGCAGATCACCCCGCCCGCCGACGCCACCAGCGCCTGGACCGTCTCACAGACCGACAACCTCTGGCCGGTACGGTTCGACAGCGTCGCCGTGGACACCACCGGAGCGGTCACCGACCGGGTCGACTTCGCCGACTGGCCACTGCTGGCGAAACTGACCTCGTGGGGCGTCCAAGCGCACATGGGTCTGCTCTTCGGCCTCGCCAACCAGATCGTCCTCGCCCTGCTGGCGATCGGCCTGATCAGCGTCATCGTCTGGGGCTACCGGATGTGGTGGCAGCGCCGCCCCACCCGCGTCGACCGGCGCGCCCTGGCCGGCGCCCCGCCCGCCCGCGGCGCCTGGCAGCAACTCCCGACATGGGGCATCGTCGCCGGTGTACCGATCGTCTTCGCGGTCGCCTGGGCACTCCCGCTGTTCGGTATCCCGCTGCTGGCGTTCCTGGCCGCCGACCTGCTGATCGGAGCCGTCCGCAGCCGCCGCACCCCGCCGGAGGTGCCGGTGTCCCCGGCTCCCGCCGGTTCCTGACCTCCGCGCCACCGGGACGTCCGGCGTATTCCAGCCGTAACGGCGTGTCAAAGGTCGACGGTTATGATCAACAACCGTCGACCTCCCCCCGGAACGGACCACGATGACCCTGCCAGGACGGCCCCCGTCGGCCTCCGAGCTCACGCTCTCCCAGATCATGGATCAACACCAGACCAACCTGCTGGGTACGATCCACGGCGGCCGCATCCTGAACCTGATCGACTCGGCCGCCGGAGTCGTCGCCTCCCGGCACTCCGACGGTCCCGCGGTGACCGCGGCCATGGACGAGACGTTGTTCCTGCGTGCGGTCCGGGTCGGTGACGTGGTGCACGTGGAGGCCCGGATCACGTGGGCCGGGCGCAGTTCGATGGAGGTCGCGGTGCGGGTGACCGCCGACCGCTGGGACCGGGCCGTGCCTCCGGAGACGGTCGCGACCTCGAACCTGGTGATGGTCGCCGTCGACGACGACGGCCATCCGCGGCCCGTACCCGCGCTGCTGCCGGAGACCGACGCCGACCGGATCGCCTTCCAGCAGGCGGAGATCCGCCGCGCCCACCGCCTCACCTTGCGCAAGGCCCTGGCCGACGCCTGACCGGTGCCGCTCTCCCGTGCGTCCGGTCAGGCGCCGCTTTCCCAGGCGCGGACGGCGTCGCGGACCACGCTCTGTTCGGCTTCGGTCAGCAGGTCGATCTCGGCCAGCAGGTGCGGGGCCGCGGCGCGACGTTCCGCTTCCAGGCCCGGCCGGTACAGCATGGTGAGCGCGGCCCGTCGCGCGGCCACCCGGACGATCGGGTTCGCGTGTTCGAGGTTGGCGGCCACCGCCGGGTAGAGCGCGGGGATCTCCGCCCGGCAGGCGTCGGCGTCCGGTTCGTTCTCGAACTCCTCGAACTCGATGGCGCTGCCGGCGACCGAGTCGAGCCAGCTCAGCATGGCGGCCTTGCCGGCTTTGGTCCGGGGGTCGGTGAGGACCGCGGCGACGTACCGGGTGGCCGGCAGGGTGGCCGAGTAGAGCGTGCCCTGGTGGTTCAGGTTCCACGCCAGGGTGTGCATGGCCGCCGCGAAGTCGCCGGGGTCTCCGTTGAGCAGAGGCTTCAGCAGTGCGGGCAGGTCGTCCGCGGGGCCGTACGCGTGCTCCAGCTCCGCCCAGGCGGTGCCGGCGAGGATGTCTTCGGGTGTGGTCACGCAAGGCATGCTAATCGCTTGGATCTTGAAACCCACGCCGCGGTACACCCGACTGCGGAGCGCCACGACCCGAACACCCGGGATTTACTTGGACTTCCTAGCATCTCCGGCCTAAAGTACATGGACGTCCAAGTATCTGGGTCGCGCCGGATGTCGTCCGGCCGCCGAGAGGTCAGGAGCGACGATGACTGCCGACAGGTCGTCCGAATTGCACGTTCCCGAGCACCCGGTCCGGTTCGTGACCGCGGCGAGCCTGTTCGACGGTCACGACGCGGCGATCAACGTGATGCGGCGGCTGCTGCAGGCCCAGGGCGCCGAGGTGATCCACCTCGGTCATGACCGCAGTGTCGACACGGTGGTGCGCGCCGTGCTGGAGGAGGACGCCCAGGGCGTGGCGATCTCGTCGTACCAGGGCGGCCACGTCGAATACTTCAGCTACCTTGTGGATCGGCTGGCCGAGTCCGGAGTCGGTCACGTGCGGGTCTTCGGCGGTGGCGGCGGCGTGATCGTGCCGGCCGAGATCGCGGCGCTGCGCGAGCGCGGGGTCACGATCTTCTCACCGGAGGACGGGCAGCGACTGGGTCTGCCCGGCATGATCAACCAACTGATCCGGGCCTGTGACACCGACCTGTCCGAGACCGGCCCGGACGTCGAGGCCCTGGCCGGCGGGGATCCGGCCGCACTGGCCCGCGCGATCACCGTGCTGGAGACGGGCCGGTCACCGGAGCTGGCCGACCGGTTGCGTGCCGCAGCGGCGGGCCGGGTGGTCCCGGTGCTGGGGATCACCGGCACCGGCGGTTCGGGCAAGTCGTCGCTGACCGACGAGTTGCTGCGCCGCCTGCGGCTGGACCAGGAGGACAAACTGCGGATCGCCGTCCTGGCGATCGACCCGACCCGACGCCGTGGCGGCGGTGCGCTGCTGGGCGACCGGATCCGGATGAACGCCCTGGAGACCGGACAGGACGGCCACACGTTCTTCCGATCACTGGCCACCCGTACCGCCGGCGGGCAGTTGCCAGAGAATCTCGCTGACATCCTGGCCGGGGTCAAGGCGGCCGGGTTCGATCTGGTGATCGTGGAGACGCCGGGTATCGGGCAGGGTGACGCCGGGATCGTGCCGTTCGCGGACGTGGCGCTGTATGTGATGACGCCGGAGTTCGGCGCCGCCTCCCAGTTGGAGAAGATCGACATGCTCGACTTCGCCGACGTCGTGGCGATCAACAAGTACGAGCGCCGCGGAGCCGAGGACGCCCGCCGGGACGTGGCCCGCCAGTTGGTGCGCAACCGGCAGGCGTTCGGCACCGGCTGGCAGCAGATGCCGGTGTTCGGCACCAGCGCCGCCCGATTCAACGACGACGGAGTCACCGCCCTCTACCAGGAACTACGGGGACTACTGGCCGGCAAGGGACTGAACGTGCGGGCCGGGACGCTACCGGCCGTGGACGTGCGGGCCTCCTCCGGGCTGACGAGTGTCGTGCCGGCCGCCCGCTCCCGCTATCTGGCCGAGATCACCGGCGCGGTCCGCGACTATCACCGCACGACCGAGGAGCAGGCCGATGTCGTCCGCCGCCGCCAGGCCCTGCGCACGACGGTGGAGTTGCTCGGCGACGACCCGGCCACCGACCGGGTGCGGGAGTTGGTCACCGACCAGGAACGGCAGGTGCTTCCCGAGGTCGGTGAGCTTTTGAGGGCCTGGCCGGAGCGGGTCGCCGCCTACTCCGGCGACGAGTTCGTCTATCGGGTCCGCGACAAGGAGATCCGCACCCCGCTGACCCGCGAGACCCTGTCCGGTTCGCGGATCCGGCGGGTGGCGCTGCCCCGCACCCGTGACGACGCGGAACTGGTGTCGTTCCTGCGCCGGGAGAACCTGCCCGGGTTCTTCCCGTTCACCGCCGGGGTGTTCCCGTTCAAACGCGAGGGTGAGGCCCCGGCCCGGATGTTCGCCGGCGAGGGCGACGCGTTCCGCACCAACCGCCGGTTCACCCTGCTGAGCCGGGGCGGTGACGCCACCCGGCTGTCGACGGCGTTCGACTCGGTCACCCTCTACGGCCGTGACCCGGACCTGCGCCCGGACATCTACGGCAAGGTCGGCACCTCGGGAGTCTCGATCGCGACGCTCGACGACATGAAGGCCCTGTACGACGGTTTCGACCTGTGCGCGCCGACCACCTCGGTGTCGATGACCATCAACGGCCCGGCCCCGGCGATCCTGGCGATGTTCCTCACCACCGCGATCGATCAGCAGCTCGCCGCCCACCCCGGCGAACCCGGTGACGAGGTGGTCGCTCGCACCCTCGCGACCGTGCGGGGCACCGTGCAGGCCGACATCCTCAAGGAGGATCAGGGCCAGAACACCTGCATCTTCTCCACCGAGTTCGCGCTGCGCTGCATGGGCGACATCCAGCAGTGGTTCATCGATCAGCGGGTGCGCAACTTCTACTCGGTGTCGATCTCCGGCTATCACATCGCCGAGGCCGGGGCGAACCCGATCAGCCAGCTCGCCTTCACCCTGGCGAACGGATTCACCTACGTCGAGTCGTACCTGGCCCGCGGCATGGCGATCGACGACTTCGCCCCGAACCTGTCGTTCTTCTTCTCCAACGGCATGGACGCCGAATACTCCGTGATCGGCCGGGTGGCCCGGCGGATCTGGGCGGTGGCGATGCGCGAACGCTACGGCGCGGGCGAACGGTCCCAGAAGCTGAAGTACCACGTACAGACCTCGGGTCGTTCCCTGCACGCCCAGGAGATGGACTTCAACGACATCCGCACCACCCTGCAGGCATTGTGCGCGATCTACGACAACGCCAACAGCCTGCACACCAACGCGTACGACGAGGCTGTCACCACCCCCAGCGAGCAGTCGGTCCGGCGGGCCCTGGCCATCCAGATGATCATCGACAAGGAGTGGGGGCTGTCCGGCAACGAGAACCCGCTGCAGGGCTCGTTCGTCATCGACGAGCTGACCGATCTGGTCGAGGAGGCGGTGCTGGTGGAGTTCGACCGGATCGCCGAGCGTGGCGGGGTGCTGGGGGCGATGGAGACCGGTTACCAGCGCGGCCGGATCCAGGACGAGTCGATGCTGTACGAACACCGCAAACATGAGGGCAGCCTGCCGATCGTCGGCGTCAACACGTTCCTCGACCCGCACCGCGACGACACCCCGCCGCAGTCCGTCGAGTTGGCCCGCGCGACCGAGCAGGAGAAACAGTCCCAGCTGACCCGGCTCGCCGACTTCCAGGCCCGGCACGCCTCCGAGGCGCCGGCCGCGCTGGCCCGGCTCCAGGCGGCCGCGATGAACGGTGACAACGTGTTCGCCGCTCTGATGGACGCCGTGCGGTTCTGCTCGCTGGGCCAGATCTCCGGCGCGTTCTTCGAGGTCGGTGGCCAGTACCGTCGCAACGTATGATGCCCGTCGACCTCAGGAGGACATCAGTGACAGGCGCACGGCTCCCGTTTGACCCGATCGGGGAAGCCGCCCGGCTCTGGAGCGAACACGGCTGGGAGACCGCCGCTGACGGCATGGCAGCCGTCACCTCCCTGATGCGGGCGCAGGCCATCGTGCAGTCCTGGGTCGACGACGTGCTGCGGCCGCTGCAACTGAGCTTCGCCCGGTACGAGTTGCTGATGCTGCTGTCGTTCACCAGACAGGGCCGGTTGCCGATGGCCAAAGCCGGCGCCCGCCTGCAGGTGCACCCGACCAGCGTCACCAACGCCGCCTCCCGGCTGGAGGCCGCCGGGCTGGTCGAACGATGCCAGGATCCCAACGACGGCCGCGGCGTGCTGGTCACCATCACCGACGCCGGCCGCGAAACCGCCGCGCTGGCCTCCAAACTGCTCAACGAGCAGGTCTTCAGCCGGCCAGAGCTCTCCTCCCCCGGCATGCGCGACCTGTTCGGCACGCTCAAGGACCTGCGCCGGACCGCCGGAGACTTCGACGAGTGAGCCGACCCCTGACCGACGACCTCGGCCACCCGATGCGCTTCGACCGGCCGCCCCGGCGCATCGTCTCGCTCGTGCCGTCGCTCAGCGAGGCCTTGGCGGTGACCGTTCCCGATCGCCTGATCGCGGTCACCGACTGGTGCACCCACCCACCCCACCTGCACATTGCGCGGGTACGAGGAACGAAGAACCCGGACCGGCAGGCGATCGTCGCGCTCGAACCGGACCTGGTGATCGCCAACCAGGAGGAGAACCGCCGCATCGACGTGCAACGGCTCCGCGATGCCGGGGTGCCGGTGTGGGTGACCGTGATCGAATCGCTCGACGACGCCGTGCGGTCGATGCGGCGACTGTTCACCGACGTACTCGCCGCCGGTGAACCGGACTGGCTGATCCAGGCCGCCGAGCAGTGGAAACGGCCCGCACCACAGCCGTCGGCACGGGTCGTCGTGCCGATCTGGCGCGACCCGTGGATGGTGGTCGGCGCCCGCACCTTCACCGGCGACCTGCTCACCCGGCTCGGACTGGTCAACGTGTTCGCCGATGCCGCCGACCGTTACCCGCACACCGACCTGGCCGAGTTGCGGACTGCCGGCGCGGACCTGGTGCTGCTGCCCGACGAGCCGTACGTCTTCACGCCCACCGACGGCCCGGAGTCCTTCCCCGGCATCCGGACGGTGCTGGTGTCCGGGCGCCTGCTCACCTGGTACGGCCCGTCCCTGGCCACCGCCCGCAGCGCACTGCTCGATCAGATCCGCTGACCTCAGCCGTCGACACCGCACCGTCAGGTAGCGATGATCATGATGGTACGTTGCTGCACATAATTTGCAACAACTGAGGAGCGGCAGGTGGCTGTGGATCTTCTCGGCGTCACGGCACAGCGGCGCCGGACGGTCATCTGGCTGGTGGCTCTCACCGCGGGTCTGCTGGTGACCGGGCTGGTCGCCGTCGGCACGGGGGCGATCGGGATCAGCCCGGTCACCGTCGCCCGCATCGTCGCGCATCAGGCGCTCGGCATCGGTGAGGTGACCTGGACACCGCCCGAACAGGCGATCGTCTGGCAGGTCCGGCTCCCCCGGATCGTCCTCGGCATCCTGGTCGGCGCCGGTCTCGCGGTCTGCGGGGTGGCGTTGCAGGCGATGGTCCGCAACGTCCTCGCGGACCCGTACCTGCTCGGCATCAACTCCGGCGCCTCCAGTGGCGCGGCCGCGGCCCTGCTGTTCGGCGCCGGTGCCGGTTTCGGCCAGTACGCGCTCTCGGTCAGCGCCTTCCTCGGCGCGCTCGCCGCGTCCCTGCTGGTCTTCATGATCGCCCGAGCCGCCGGCCGGATCACCTCGATGCGGCTGCTGCTGTCCGGGGTAGCGGTCGGCTACGCCCTGTACGCCACCACCAGCTTCCTGATCTTCGCCTCCAACAGCGCCGAAGGTTCCCGCTCGGTGATGTTCTGGCTGCTCGGCTCGCTCGGCCTGGCCCGCTGGGACGCGCTGCTCGGCGTCGCCGCGATCGTCATCCTCGGCACGATCCTCTACATGACGGTCCTCGGCCGCCGCTTGGACGTCCTCGCCGTCGGCGACGAGACCGCGCACACCCTCGGTGTCTCCCCCGACCGGTTCCGGATGCGGATGCTGGTGCTGGTGTCACTCTGCGTGGGCGTGCTGGTGTCCGCGTCCGGCAGCATCGGCTTCGTCGGCCTGGTCGTGCCGCACCTGGCCCGCCGCATCGTCGGCGCCCCGCACGTCCGTGTCGTCCCGGTGTCCGCGCTGCTCGGCGCGATCCTGCTGGTCTGGGCCGACGTGATCGCCCGGGTGCTGCTGGCCCCGCAGGAGATCCCGATCGGCATCATCACCTCCCTGCTCGGCGCCCCCTTCCTCCTGATCCTGATCCGCCGTCTGCACGCGAACTGAAAGGACCCCCATGCGGTCTCTCCTCGCCGCCGCCTCCGCCGCCGTTCTCCTGACCGGCTGCGGCACCTCCACTGCCGCCTCTCCGGACGATGCCGCCGTCACGATCAGCAACTGCGGTGTCGACGTCACCTTCGACAAAGCGCCCGAGCGGATCGTGATGCTGAAGAGTTCCGCCGTGCCGTACCTGCACGCCCTCGAGGTGATGGACCGGGTCGTCTCCCGCGCCGGGCAGTACCCGAAGGACTACTACGACGCCGCCACCCAGGCCGAGATCGACAGAATCCCGCTGCTCGCCGACAAGACCGACACCAGCGGCCACCTGCAGATCTCCAAAGAAGTAGTCATCGCGCAGACTCCCGACCTGGTCCTCGGCGAGGTCGACAATCTCTCCCGCGACACCCTCGCCGCCGTCGACATCCCGCTCCTCGAAGAACCCGCGATGTGCAAGAACGCCACCGCCGTCCCCACCTTCGACGACGTCTTCCGGCAGATGGAGACCTACGGAAAGGTCTTCAACCGCCCCACCGAGGCCGCCACCGCGGTCACCGCCCTCAAAGAGCGCTTCGAAAAGATCAAAACCGCCACCGCCGGTACGGGTGACAAGCGCACCGCCGCGGTCCTCTACCCCACGCTCGGAGGTGGGGTGACCTACGCCTACGGGTCCACCAGCATGGCCCACCCACAGTTGGAGGCGGCCGGTTTCACCAACGTCTTCGGCGACAGCAGAGAACGCGTCTTCGAGGTCACCCTGGAGGAACTGCTCGGCCGCAACCCCGACGTGCTGATCCTGCTCTACCCCGACGGTGACCCGAAGGACGTCGAGCAGGCGATCACCAGCCTGCCCGGCGCCGACAAGCTGAAGGCCGTGCAGTCCGGCGACGTCATGCCGCAGCTGTTCAACTTCACCGAACCGCCGACACCGCTCTCCATCGACGGCCTGGAGAAGATCGTGCAGCGGTTCCCGTGATCGAAGCCGCGGAAGTCTCCTGGCGTTACGGCGCCACCCCGGTGATCGACGGGGTGGGCGTCACCGCCCGCCCCGGCCGGCTCCTCGGCCTGATCGGCCCGAACGGCAGCGGCAAGACCACCCTGCTGCGCCTGCTCTACGGCGCTCTGCGCAGCCCCACCGGCCGGGTCACCGTGGACGGCGACACCCTGCAGTCACTGGCCCCGCGCGAGTCGGCCCGCCGGATGGCCGTCGTCGTGCAGGAGACCACCGGCGACACGGCGCTGACCGTGGCCGAGATGGTGCTGCTCGGCCGCGGCCCGCACCTGTCCACCTTCCAGCGGGCCGGCCGCGACGACCACGAGGTGGCGGCCCGCTGCCTGGCCCGCGTCGGCGCCACCCACCTGGCGGCCCGGCCGTTCGCCGGCCTGTCCGGCGGTGAACGCCAGCGGGTGCTGATCGCCCGCGCCCTCGCTCAGGAGGCCACCCATCTGCTGCTCGACGAACCGACCAACCACCTGGACATCCGCTACCAGCACGAGATCCTGCGGCTGGTCCACGGCCTGGGCACCTGCTCGGTCGTGGTCCTGCACGACCTGAACCTGGCCGCCCGCTACTGCGACGACCTGGTACTGCTCGGCAACGGCGGGGTGGTCGCCACCGGGACCGTCGACGAAGTCCTCGACCCGAAGATCCTGCAACCGGTGTACGGCATCGGCATGCACCGCATCGACCTGGAAGGCCACCTGCACCTGCTGTTCCACCCACTGGACCAGGACGAGCCGCCCGGCTGAGCCTGCGGCATGGCCCGGATCGAACGATGTAGTCGCCTTGTCCCACCCCTCGTCTTCTCTGCCGGGATTCGTTTCCTGCAGATGACTTGTGATAACTCTGACTCGGATGGGGCGTTGAAGGATTTCTCATCGACGTCGTTTCGGAAGTAGCCCCCGCAGTGCCGTAAGTTCTTGCCGACATGTCGGGGATGTCCCGGCGGTCGGGAGGAGAGAACATGCCGACGTCAGGACCGCTGGTGCAGCTCAACGTCCTCGTGGTGGACGACGATGACGCCGACGCCTTCATGATCGAGGAGGCGCTGATCGATTCCGCGGTGCCCACGGTTCTGGGCCGGGTGCCCGACGGGCAGGAGGCCCTGGCCTACCTGCGCCGCACCGGACAGTACGCTGACGCGGTCCGGCCCGATCTCATCCTGCTGGACCTGAACATGCCGCGGAAGGGCGGTCTGCAGACGCTGACCGAGATCAAGGCCGACGCGACGCTGGAGGCGATCCCGGTGGTGGTGCTGACCACCTCGGACGCGCCGCCGGACATCATCGCCAGCTACGAGCATCACGCCAGCGCGTTCGTGACCAAGCCGATGGACCTGGAGTCCTTCGAGACCGCGGTCCGGAAGATCAGTACCTTCTACGGCGAGATCGCGCGGCTGCCCCGCACCAGCTGATCAGCTCATGTGCAGGCGGATGCTGGTGCCGTCCGGCGTGGTGTGGATGCGCACGAGATCGCAGTAGTGGTGGGCGAGCAGCAGGCCCCGGCCGCCTTCGGTGTGCGGGGCCTGCGGGATCCGCCCGGCCAGAGGGTCGGCGATGGTCCCGTGATCGTCGATCTGGCAGGCCAGGTACTCGTCCTCGCGCCACAGGGACACCACGCCACCGGCGGGGGTGTGCCGGATGGTGTTCTCGGCGAGTTCGTTGACCGCCACCACCAGATCGTCGGCGCGGTCGGCGCTGAGTCCCGCCTCGACGGCGTGGGAGCCCACGAAGCGGCGGACCGCCTTGAGCGCGACGGCGTCCGCGTAGGAGATCGCCGAGGCGTGGACCGGCACTTCGGGTAGCGGCTGATTGAACGTGGCCGCGGTGCCGAGCGGGTCGGTGAACCATGGACTCGGCCGGCGCTGCCCGGACGTGATCATCTCGGGGTGGGTGCGCCAGGCGTCGTGCAGCCGTTCCGGGGTCAGGTTCAGCGCGTCGTACGGGCACAGGATCGCCGCGTCGAAACCACCGAACACCACGTTGATCAGCGCTTCGTGCGTGGCACAGGCCGGGTATTCGACGTCCGAGCGGGCCGGCCAGATCGGCTCGCCGATGATCGAGACCCGGCGGCCGGCGTAGCGGGCGGCGAAGGCGAGCAGCACACCCGGGATGATCCGCCCCGGATTGCGCCCGGCGACCGTCATGTCAGCGAAGGTGACGACATCGGCCAGGTCGGCCAGGGCTTCACGCAGCAGGGTCAGGTTCGGGCCGGGAACAGCCACCAGAACAGCGTCCCCGGCGGCCGCCGCGGCCCGGACGAAACCGGTCGTGGCCCGCAGGTATTCCCCCGCGTCGTGGTACAGCAGGCCGGGATGGTCGAACACCGCGGTCGTCACGCGCCGGCCTGGACCGTGAGAGTGGGCACCGCACCGGCACCGTTGAAGGCGAGCAGCCGCTGCAGCACCGGGGAACAGCCGACCAGGTGGAGCCGGTGCGCGGCGGTGACCGCGATGTGCATCAGGATCCGGACGGCGGTCACGTCGGCGTACCGCAGACCGCTCACGTCGACGGTCAGCGGGCGGCTGGTGGCCGGGGTGTCCTCGACGAGGTGTTCCATCACCGCACGCAACGCATGACGGTTCGACATGTCCGCCTCGCCCTCCAGCCGGATTCCCGGCACGTCGACGGTACGGACGGCGCGCAACAGCGGCACCGACTCGTGAGCGGTGTCACGGTCGACGGCGGCCGGATGTGCCCAGCGGGCCCGCTGCAGGTCCGCGGCGCTGAACAGACGACGGTCGTAGAGACACAGCGCCATCGCGTCACCGTCGGCGTACACCCGGTTGACCTGGGCCTCGTACCAGGCCAGCCGGTCCGCGCCCGGGATCGGCCGGCTCGCCCACGACATGTCCCCGATCACGCGCAACCCCCGGTATCCGGCGGCTTTCGCCAGCGCCGCCTCGGCCCGCCAGGCACCGACGGTCGCCTCAGGATCGAAGACCCCGGGGGCGAGGTACGACTCGTACGGTGTCGACACCTGCAACTGGCCGGCCGCGATGGACGCCGCCGCGTCGACACCCCGGGCGATGAGCGCGCTGGTGATCTCGTCGTGGCCGTCGCCGAAGTACCGGATCCGATGGTGGTCGCGCAGCCCGGCTCGGATGAAACCGGTCAGGGCTTGCATCCGGGTCGCGTCGTCGTCGAAGACCAGACACGTGTGGTCACCCAGACACAGCCGGTCGAGGACATCCACTTCGATCATCACGCCTCCCCCGCCGACGTGAGCCAGAGTAGTTGCCACCCGGTGAGCAGGGCGTTCCGGGTGGGGGTATCAGTGCCCGGAACCCACCAGCGCCGGGGCCGGCATCAGTGCCCAGACCGTCTTGCCGTGCTCGTGGTGACGGGTCCCCCAGCCCAGCGAGATGGAGTCGATCAGCAGCAGCCCACGGCCACCGACCTGGCGGTGATCCGGCTGGCGCAGGCGCGGCGCGGCGATCATGGAGTCGGCGACCTCGATCAGAAGACCGTCAGCGGTGGCGGAGAGCGTGAGTTCACCGCCGCCGCCGGTGTGCTGACCGACGTTCTGCACCAGCTCGCTGACCGCGATCAGCACATCCCCGATCCACTCCGCACCGACTGCCGCCCCGGAACCCACGCTGAGAACCGTCTGCACCCGGTGACGGAGCGGAGCCGCGGGATCGTCGCGCTCGAACAGCGCACTCAGGATTATCACCGGCGTCACCTCCCGCTCAGACCTGCACAGGCAATGACGATAACGATCGATCACCACGCAGGAAATGCGGGCCGAGGCCCTGGCCCGGGCGGGACTGCGAGGTGGCTTTGATCAACGACACAGTCCATGGGTGATCCGGGGGTCACACCCGTAGTCTGACCGGCCTGTCAGCAAGTTCCGGATGGCCGGCACCGGGGAACCTACCGTGTTCGGCACCGCATCGCCCTAGAGGACCAGCCGCACCCGCTGGTCACCCGAACGACGAGGAACCCCCCGCATGACTGCTCAAGACCGGATCAACGACTACTGGACCGTACGGGCCCCCAGTTACGACGCCGACCAGCACCGCCCGGAACGGCTCAGCGACGACAACCTGGCCTGGGCCGAAGTCTGGTCCCAGGCGCTGCCGCCCGCTCCCCTCGACGTCCTCGACGTGGGGACCGGGTCCGGCCAGGTCGCGTTCACCCTGGCCGGGCTCGGGCACCGGGTGACCGCCGTCGACCTGTCCGAAGGCATGCTCGGCCAGGCCCGCAAGCACGCCGCCACGGCCACCGGCGCCCCGGACTTCCAGCTCGGTGACGCCGTCGCCCCGGACTTCCCGCCCGGCAGCTTCGACGCGATCGTCGGCCGTTACGTGATGTGGACGCTGCGGAACCCGGCCGAGGCGGTCGCCAACTGGATCGAGCTGCTGCGTCCCGGCGGGCTGGTCGCGATGGTCGACAGCACCTGGTTCCCGAACGGTCTGGACACCGGTGCGGAGCTGTTCACCGCGTCCTACGACGACGAGGTCCGCGCGGTGCTGCCACTGGCCGCCGCCAAGTCGATCGACGAGACGGTGCTGGCCCTGGCCGACGCCGGGCTGCGGGAGGTGTCCGCGACGCCGCTGACCACGATCTACGACCTGGACCGGCGACACGGGGTCTCACCCGGTCACGAGGTCCAGATGCAGTTCCTGATCACCGCGCGGGTGTAGTCGTGCGGGCCGTGGTGCGTGCGGGTTCGCGGCTCACCACGGCTCCGGCCTTCTCAGCGCAGGCCGGCTTCGCTCAGGAGTTCGCCGCGCTGCCCGGCGGGCAGCCGGTCGACGTAGAGCGTGCCGTTGAGGTGGTCGTACTCGTGTTGCAGACAACGGGCGAAGTACCCCGTACCAGAAATGGTGATGGGGTTGCCGTGCTGATCAAACCCGGTCACCAAGGCCAGGGCGGCGCGCGGTAGGTCAGCGCGCGGGCCGGGCACCGACAGGCAGCCTTCGGAGACGGTGACGTCGGCGCAGCGGCGGTGCAGGACGGGGTTTCCGTAGTAAATGATCGGTCGCGCGGGCATCCGGAAACGATACCGGCAGGATCAGTCGCGGTCGGAGCGTCCGTAGGCTGGCCGCGACGACGACGATGGGGAGTTCGACATGGCCGAGACGATCACGCTGCTGCACGGTGCGGAGATCCCGCGGATCGGCGCCGGGACGTGGCCGCTGAACGACGCGGACGCCGAGCGGGTGGTCGCCGACGCGCTGGCGGCCGGTTACCGGTTGATCGACACCGCGCAGGCGTACGGGAACGAGCTCGGTGTCGGCCGCGGCCTGAAGGCGGCCGGCGTGGAGCGTGGCGACGTGTTCGTCACGTCGAAGTTCAACAAACAATGGCACGGGCGGGAGAAGGTCGCCGAGGCAGTGCGGCGCAGCCTGGACACGCTGGGCCTGGACTATCTGGACCTGTTCCTGATCCACTGGCCGAACCCGGCGCACGACAAGTACGTCGAGGCCTGGGAGGGCCTGGTCGCGCTGCTGGAGGCCGGCACCGTGCGGGCGATCGGGACCAGCAACTTCAAGCCCGCCCACCTGGAGCGGATCATCGCCGCGACCGGGGTGGCCCCGGACGTCAACCAGATCCAGCTCAGCCCGGCGTCCACCCGCGCCGCGGCCCGCGCGTTCCACGCCGAGCACGGCATCGTCACCGAGAGCTGGTCGCCGATCGGCGGGCAGGGTGTGCGGGTGCTGGACCTGCCGGTGGTCGGCGAGATCGCCCGGCAGACCGGCCGGACCGGGGCGCAGGTGGTGCTGCGCTGGCACCTGCAGACGGGTCTGCTGCCGATTCCGAAGTCGGCCGATCCGCAGCGTCTGCGGGAGAACCTGGACGTGTTCGGTTTCGAGCTGACCGAGGAGCAGATGACGGCGCTGTCCGCGTTGGATCAGGGCGAGTCCGCGGTGGTGGACTCGGACGTCTTCGGACACTGACCGAAACCTGGGACATGCCGAGGGCGTCCCGGCTGCTGGATCATCGCGGGCCGGGACGCCCTCACCTAACGCCATCTTGACTCAGTTGCAATAAGTTTGCAACAACCTCAGGATGCTGGGCTCGCCCGGCGCCGGAGCAGCCAGAACAGGCCGCCGCCGATGGCGAACGTGAGTAGCACGCCGATCACCCCGGACAGGCCGGTCGCGAGGAACTCGTTGTCGATGCCACGGACCGCGTAGTCGGCGAGCGGACCGTCGGCGAACTCGTGATCCTTCGCCTGCTTCGCCATGCAGTCACCACCGGTGATCTCGTCGGCGGCGTTGAAGGTGCAGCCCTGGCGGGCGGCGTAGTCGAGCCCGTCCGGGCTGCCGGAGGCGAAACTACTGGCCACACCGGCGAGCAGCAGAGCCACGAGCAGGCCGGCGACGAGGAATACCCGCTTGTTCATGCGACGACTCCCGCGGTGAGGATCGGCTTGCGGAACGCGCGCAACGCGTAGACCAGGTCGGGGCGGACCTTGGCGACGGTGACCACGGTGGTGGCGGCGATCAGGCCCTCACCGATACCGATCAGCACGTGCACCCCGGCCATCGTGGCGGCGATCCCGGTCAGGGACAGGTCGGTGGTACCGCCCAGCGCGTACTCCAGGACGAAGCCCTGGGACGCCAGCACGACACCGGCGATCGACGCGATCAGGGCGGTGGCCCCGAGACCGGCCGCGGTCTTCGGCAGGACGCGCAGGAGCAGAGCGACCAGCAGGTACGCCGCCGCCGCCCCGATCAGGGCCATGTTGGTGATGTTGAGCCCGAGAGCGGTGAGGCCGCCGTCGCCGAAGACCAGCGCCTGCACGATCAGGACGGTGGCCACGCACAGGGCGCCGACCCACGGGCCGACCAGGATCACCGCAAGGGTGCCGCCGAGCAGGTGACCGGAGACACCGGGCAGCACACCGAAGTTGAGCATCTGCACGGCGAAGATGAAGGCCGCGACCAGTCCGGCCATCGGCGCCAGCCGGTCATCGAGATCGGCTTTGGCCCGCCACACGCACACCGCGAGGCCGGCCACCGCGATCACCAGGAAGATCGCCGAGACGGGACCGTTGATGATCCCGTTGGCGATGTGCATCGCCTCAACATGCATCGTGTTTCTCCTCTGAACGACCGGGGCAGTGAACCGGCCTCAGAGGCAGCATATTGACACCATTGTGTTGTTGCATAGCTCTGGCAACTATGGGATGTCAGGCACCCAGGTAACGGCCCGGCCGGTGGTTCATCGCCAGCACCAGGTTGAGCACCACCGCACCGGCCGCGGACAGCAGGGCGGCACCGACCGGCAACACGAACAGCGACAGCAGCACCACGACCGAGTCGAGCGCCATCTGCACATAACCGGCCCGCCATCCGAACCGGTCCTGGCCGATCAGGGCGAGGACGCCGAAGCCACCGAGGCTGCCGCCGTGCCGAAAGATGATCAGGATACCGATGGCGGTGGCCACGTTGCCGGTGATCGTCGCGTACAACGGGGCCATCTGGACCTGCGGCATCATCGCCGGGTGTAGCAGCGAGAACGCCGACACCAGCCCGACCCCGGCCGCCGACCGCAGCGTGAACTCCCACCCGCGACGGCTGATCGCGAGCAGCACGAACGGCACGTTCACCAGGACGAACACGGCCGCGAGAGGCCAGCCGGAGACACGTTCGATCAGCAGCCCGAGCCCGGCGGTGCCACCGGTCGCGATACCGCCCGCTTGCAGCAGGAACAGCCCGAGTGACGCCACGAACGCCCCGGTGACGATGCTGACGGCGTCCTCGGTGCGGGTGTGCCGTACTGCCGCCGGCTTCTCCAGGGTGTCGATCATGCGGCGAAGCGTCACAGCACCGGACCTTCTGCGCAAACGACGGCGGTTCTGCTGGACAGACTGCGCAGCCCTGGAACCGCAGTGATCCGTTCTGTTCAGCACCCTCGGCTTTCTTTAACCTGCAAGTAACTTCCGGGCCCGGGCACCCCGGAACGCTTTCCCACCGAGCCCGAGACCGAGCAGAGCGAGCAGCGTCCCAACGACCCGGATCGCGAAGCCCGCTTCGATCGCCTGAACGGTGATCCCGGCCCCGAACAGCAGCACCGCGCCGATCGCGAGCACCACGACCCGGCCCCGCGCCGGCGGCGGGCCCGCGGGCCGCAGCGTCAGACCGAACATCTCGGTGAGCCGCCGGTGCTCGGCCTCGGTGCCGATCCCGGCCCGGTCGCCGGGGTGTTCGACGTAGTGCCGCACGACAGCGGCGGCGAACTCCGGCGTCATCTGCTCGAACGCCAGCCGCCGCGGACGCCAGGCGACACCTTGCCGGGTGATCTGCGCAGGGTCGGCGATCGTCAGGTCCAGGTGCTGCTCGGCGTGCGTGATCGGGCCCGGCGCGAGAGCCGCCCAGCCGATCACCACCCGCCCGGCCGGCCGGTCCGCGCGGATCCCGTCGGCGCTCAGCGCGAAACCGGTCCCCCGCCAGGCGAACGGCCCGGCCACCAGCACACCGGCGGTCATCGCCAGGACGAAGGGGATCCAGCCCCGGTCCGGGTCACCGTGCGCCCACAACCAACCGCCGATCGTTGCGAAACCCGCCCACGCACCGATCATGAACAACCCGACGAAAACCGGAGGGGCCTGGCGCGGCGTACGGAACACCCGGCGCTCGGCGTCGACCTCGAACCCGGCAGTGCCCCGCCACCGCAGAGCGACCGACACCACCGCCCCCAGGATGAGTGCGACCGCCGCCGCCCCGAAGGCGGTCCCGAGAATCCCGTCCGGTTCCTGATCGGCACCGGCCGCGACACCGACGCCGACCACGGCGAGAACCATCGCGGCGAGCAGGATCCCACTACGCCGACGCACCACCAGGGCAGCGAACCGAAGAACCATTCCCGCAGCGTACGACCCCCGGGCCTCAGCCGATCCGGAGGACGATCTTGCCGCGGGTGTGGCCGGCGGCCACCGCCTCGTGGGCCTTGCCGGCCGCGTCCAGCGGCAGCACCCGGTCGAGTTCGACGTGCACGTCACCCGCGTCGATGTGGGCGGCGATCCGGGCCAGGGCGGGGCCGTCCGGCTCGACGAGGAACGAGCTGAACCGCCTGCCCTGCGCCAGTGCGGCGGACCGGACCTCGGGCGAGACGCCGGACGGGACGGCGACCAGCAGGCCGCCGGGCCGCAGCGCCGTCAGGGCGCGCAGGCTGGTGTCGTCCTGGTTGCCGACCAGGTCGATCACCACGTCGACGTCGCTGACCTCGTGTTCGAACCGGGTGCTGGTGTAGTCGATCACGGTGCTCGCACCCAGGCCGGTCAGCCACGAGGCGTTGCGGGCACTGGCAGTCGCGATGACCTCGGCGCCGCGCAGGCGGGCGAACTGGACGGCGAAATGCCCGACCCCACCGGCCGCCGCCGTGATCAGAACCCGCTGACCCTCGGTGACACCCGCCGTGTCGAACAGTGCCTGCCAGGCGGTCAGCGCGGCGAGCGGGACGGCCGCGGCCTGCTCCATCGTGGCCGACTTCGGCTTGCGGGCGAACTGGCGGGACGGGGCGGTCACATACTCGGCGTAACCACCAGCGGCGCGCGGGAACCACGGCATCCCGTACACCTCGTCACCGACGGCGAGGGTGGTCACACCGAAGCCGGTCTCCTCGACGACCCCGGCCACGTCCCAGCCCGGGATGAACGGCGGCGCACCGAGCACCCCGGCCATCCCGGAGCCCTCGCGGGTCTTCCAGTCGACCGGGTTGACCCCGGCGGCGGTCACCCGGACCAGGACCTCGGTGGGCAGTGGCACCGGCTTGGGAACATCGCTGACCTGCAGAACCTCGGGACCGCCGAAGGTCAGCTGGGTCACGGCACGCATGGTGGAAGAAGTCATGTCGACCATCGTCGGCGCGTTCCGGACCACCGACGAGTGGCTAATATGACATGGTGCGCAAAAATCCGGCCAACCCGCATCGGGTCGCGGTCCTGGCCCTCGACGACGTGATCCCGTTCGACCTCGGCATCCCGTCCCGGGTCTTCAACGAGGCGATCAACGACCAGGGCCGGCGGCTGTACGAGGTGATCACCTGCTCGATCGGTGGCGCCCCCGTCGCCACCAGCGCCGGTTACACGATCGGTGTCCAGCACGACGAGCAGGCCCTGCACACCGCGGACACGGTCGTCGTCGCCACTCAGGAGCCCACCACGCGAATGTTGCGTTCCGGCTCGCTGCCCCCGGAGGTGAGTGCCGCGCTGGCCCTGATCCGCCCCGGCACCCGCATCGTCAGCCTGTGCACCTCGTCGTTCATCCTCGCGGCGGCCGGGCTGCTCGACGGGCTCCGGGCCACCACTCACTGGGCGCTGGCCGACGAGTTCACCCGCTTGTTCCCGCACGTCGACCTGGACCCGAGTGTGCTGTTCGTCGACAACGGCCGCATCCTGACCAGTGCCGGAGCAGCCGCCGGCATCGACCTGTGCCTGCACCTGGTCCGCCGCGACCACGGCGCCGCGATCGCCGGCTCCGCCGCCCGGCGGTGCGTGATAGCACCCTGGCGCGACGGCGGCCAGGCCCAGTTCATCGAGCGTGTGGTGCCGCGGCAGACGGACACCTCGACCACCCGTACCCGCGAATGGGCTTTGTCCCGGCTCGGTGAACCACTGGCTTTGACCGACCTGGCCGCCCACGCCAACATGAGCGTGCGCACGTTCAGCCGCCGATTCACCGCCGAAACCGGCAGCAGCCCCAACCAGTGGCTGATCCAGCAGCGTGTCGACCACGCCCGCCATCTGCTGGAGACCAGCGATCTCCCGGTCGACCGGGTCGCGGCGGCGGTCGGTTTCGGCAGCGCCACCCTGCTCCGTAGACACTTGCAGACCACCTTGGGCCTACCACCGACCGCCTACCGCAAGACCTTTCGGGCACCCGGCTGTCACCAGGCGACGACACCCTGACGGCTGGGCTGGATCGTGCCGATCTGCAGCGACTTCATGGTGATCTCGTTCTTCTCCGGGGCGGGGAAGTTCGACAGCTTCGCCGGCTTGGCGTCGGTGGACCCGTCCAGGCTGAAGACCAGGGTGTTACCGGCGCCGCAGGTCGAGTCACCCTTGTCGCAGATCGTCCACTTGATGCCCTGGTAGACGCTGGAGCCGGACTTGAGGGCGGTCCGGATCGACTCGCCGGGTTCCTCGACGTTCTCGGTCGGCACGTCGACCACCTCGTCGGCCGGGTTCTTCAGCGCGATCGCGGCGCGGCCGTGGACGCCGCACTCGATGTCGGACTTGTTGGTCAGCGTAACCAGGCCCTTCCGGGTGTCACCCGTGCTGTCCGGCTGCAGCGTGATGTTCGCCTCGAGGTCAGCGGTCTTGCACACCGGAACCGCGCCCTCGTCCGGGCTGGTGCTCTCCGTCTCCGACGGTGACGCCGCAGTCGCGGCCGTAGTCTCCGAAGCGGCGGGTGCCGCAACCGGTTCGACGGCGGTGCCGTCGGCGCAGGCCTGCTGGGTGAACACCACACCCGCGGACATCGCGCCGAGCAGAGCGAATCGCATCGTCCGGGTACCCATCGTGCGCTCCTTCACCTCAGTGGACTTCGGTACGGCTCCGGCCTTGCCCACGATTGCGTTCCGCCAACCCCGATCGACCATTCGGGCCGCCGATGACAGCCGATAGTGCACACGTCTTGAATATGCGCGCCGATCCATTCGGATATCGGCGCCAGAAAGGCACCGGCGGCTCATCCGCCGAACGAGGACGGCTACGGCCGGTCAATCCACATCCGAGTCCTCGAGCAGTGTTACGGCACCACCCCCGCCGCTTACGCCGCAACCCAGAGCCGTGAGTCGCCGGCCCCGCCCCTATGATCCTCCGGTGATCGACTGGCTCGCCGACGTCCCGAACGACAGGATCGCCGCAATGCGCGCTTTCCTGAACGACTGGTACGCCGACGTTCCGCCGGTCGCGCCGGAAGAACTCGACAGTCCGGTGCCGGTTCCCGCCGCGCTGGAGGTCTTCTACCAGCTCGCCGCCCGCAAACCGGTGATCTACGGCGTGCACAACAGCGTCTACCCGCCGCACGAACTGGAATACGACGAGGACGAGGGCGGTGTCGTCTTCGCCGCCGAGAACCAGGGCATCTGGGTCAAGGTCATCAACCCCGAAGACGACGACCCAACGGTGTACGACGACGGCGAACCGGACCCCGAGCCCCTCAGTGGCGTGCTGCTGCAGTTCGTTCTCGTCGAGGCGGCGATGTCGGCACCGCACACCGCACACTTCGAGATCACCGAGCAGCAGCGGGACCGATTCGTCGCCGGCCTGACCCGGGTGCCCGTGTCCCCGGCGTCGTTCCCGGAACAGGACACCATCATCCACGTGGCACCCGGCATCGTGGCCATCAGCTACCCGTCCGGCGACGGTTACCAGCTCTCCATCGGCAGTCGGCACGAATCGCCACTTCTCAATGTAACCAACGCCTGAAGGGGCCCAGGACCGTGCGGAAGTACATCCTCTTCGACCACGACGGCGTGCTGGTGGACACCGAGTTCTGGTATTTCCGAGCTGGCGAACGCGCCCTGGCGGACATCGGTTTCGCTCTGGACAAGGATCAATACCTCCACGACATGGGACAGAGTGCGGGAACGTGGGCCCAAGCCAGGGCGGCAGGCATCGATGACCAGCTGATCAGCCGACAGCGCGTGATTCGCGATGCCTATTACCAGGGGTACCTCAGAACTGAGGCCATCGAGATCGAGGGCGTCGTCGAGACCCTGGCAGAACTGGCGGAACACGTCCGCATGGCCATCGTGACGACAGCGAAACGTGCGGATTTCGCGGTGATCCACGAGAAGCGCCAGATCATGCGGTTCATGGACTTCGCCCTCGTCCGCGAGGACTACAGGCTGCCCAAGCCGCATCCGGAACCGTACCTGACCGGCTTGAAGCGCTTCGGTGCCACCAACGATGAGGCCCTGGTCGTCGAGGATTCCTCCCGAGGGCTGAACTCAGCCGTGGCGGCCGGCATCGACTGCGCCGTCGTCCACAACGAATTCACGAAAACCCATGACTTCACCCACGCCACCTACCGCATCAAGACTCTCGCCGAATTGAAGGACATCATCCTCAATACCGGCTGACGTTCACATCGTCGCGGCGTTACTCCGGGACGGGAGGTTGCGCCGGTGAGCGGCGTTCGGCGCGGAATCAGCCGGGAGTCATGCCGTGGGAACGGGCGAAAGCCCTGCTGAAGGCGGGAACCGACTGATAGCCGACCGCCGCGGCGACGGACTCGACCGGTTCCCGGGTCTAGTGCAGGCGGACCGCGGCCAGGTCCATCCGCCACTGCGTCAGGTAGGCGGCGGGGCTCTGCCCGATGGCCGCCCGGAAGCGGCGGGACAGGGTCGCCCGGGAGACCTCCAGGGCGGAGGCCAGCGTCGTCGTGGTCCATGGCCGTGCGGGCTCGGCGTGCATGAACTCCATCGCGCTGTGCACGAGGGGATGCGGGTCCGGGTGGGTTGCGGCCCGAGGCGGATCACCTCACCAGCCTCCAACGCCCGGGCCACCACGGCCGGATCGATTATCGGGGTCTCCGCCGAGGCCGCGACCGCGGGCCGGCTCACCACGCCGATCGCCCGGCGCTACTCACTCGACGACGGCGTCGAGGCGGCGATCGACTACGCCCGCCGGCACCCGCTCGGCAAGATCGTCGTGACCGTCTGAGCAACAGAACCACACCGGTCCCCCGCTGCGGCGGGGGACCCCGGTGCCCAGCGACGGTTTCGAACCGCCGACCCTCTCGGTGTAAACGAGACGCTCTTCCCCTGAGCTAGCCGGGCTTCGCTTCTTCTTCACGCGGTGAAGCCGTAACGCAGCGCAGACGGGATTCGAACCCGCAAATGTCCGGTTTGAAAGACCGGCGGCTCTACCTGTTCGCCCACTGCGCCCTGCGTGTCCGGCGCTGGATTCGAACCAGCGTCCTCCGCCGTGTCGGGGCGGCGCTCTACCAGGCTGAGCCAGCCGGACGTGACATGCGCGGATGGGGCGAGAGTCGAACTCGCACGGGTTTTACCCCCAACGGTTTTCGGGACCGCGGCCGGCGCCCATCGGCTGGCCCATCCAAAATTGTTCAGTTGTGTGAAGAGCCGATGCCCGGGCTTGAACCGGGTGCCTTCGACTTACGAGGTCGACGCTCTACCAGGTGAGCTACATCGGCGTGCGCTCCGAGACGAGGACTCGAACCTCGAACCTCCCGATCCAGAATCGGGCGTGCTGCCGATTGCACCATCTCGGAATGTCGGCAAAGAACATCCAATGCCTTTCGTAGACCCGACCGGGATCGAACCGGCGTCTCCAGCGTGAGAGGCTGACGAGCGTTCCACTGCTCCACGAGTCCATGCGTACAAAAAAAGCCGCCAGGCCCGATTTCGGGAGGCGGCTTCAGCGCTGTGCGCTTCGGCGGGCGTCAGACGCCCCTCCCGGAAATGACCTGCTGTTCGGATTGCTCGACCACGACGGCCACCGAACCGGACTGGTTCGATTCGACTGACGTCATCGGAGTTCTCCTTACGCGTTCGGTGCGGCTTGTGAGGGAAACATTAGTAGCCGGTTCCGTCCCCGGCAATCGTATTAATTCCGGCCTCCGGATCAGGATCCGGAAGCCGGTCAAGTCAGTAGCGCGGTCAGCCACCGGCCGGTGTTTCGTTCGATGTAGTCGGCGTCCGCGCGCCACACGTCGCCGTGGCCGGTGTGCCAGTGGGTGGTCCAGGGTTCCACGCCGAGGGTGGCCTGCTCGCGCAGGAAGTCGTGCATCGCCCGAGTGCGAACAGCCAGCATGGGGGCCAGTTCGCGGCGTTGTGACTCGTCGAGGCCGTAGGCGTCGGCGAACGCCCGCAACCGGGGTCCCGCGTCGGCCCGCTGCCAGTCGGCGTGGGCGGACATCGGAACGAAACCGTGCACGGCGTAGGCCACGTCCCACAGCCGGGAACCGGGTGCCGCGCCGTCCCAGTCGATGAAGACCATCCGGTCGCCGACGACCAGGTTCCACGGCGCCAGGTCGTGGTGGACGATCAGGTCGTCGCGGTCGGCGGGGATCAGCGTGTTCCACCGCGCGCCCGGCGGTGGGGTGAAACTCGCGCACGCGTCGTGCAGGTCCCGCACGAGGCGGCCGACGCGGGCCAACTCGGACAGCGGCTCCATCAGGTCGAAACGCGACGGCCAGGGCACCTCGCCGGGGATGAAACTCAGCACCTCCCGGCCCTGGCCGTCGAGACCGAACGGCCGGGGCGCGCCGCGGAATCCGACCGACCACAGGTGTTCCAGCAGGGCGTGCACCGCCGGTGTCCAGGGCCCGGCGGGGCGGCGCACGGTGTCACCGACCCGCACCACCCCGGCCGACACGTTGCCGCCAGTGAGCGGGATCTCCTCCAGTGACATTCCGGCAGTTTTTCACCCCGCGCGCGACGGATGCGAACTGATTTCACTGACGTATCGTCGTGCGGGTGAGCATCGGTAAGGGCGATATCGCGCCCGACTTCGAACTTCCCGACCAGGACGGCACCCCGCGCAAGCTGACCGAGCTGCTCGCGGACGGCCCCGTGGTCCTCTTCTTCTATCCCGGTGCGATGACCAAGGGCTGCACTGCGGAGGCCTGCTATTTCCGCGATCTGGCCGCCGAGTTCCGGGAGGCCGGGGTGCAGCGGGTCGGCATCAGCAAGGACCCGGTGGAGAAGCAGAAACTCTTCGCGGACACCTACAACTTCGACTATCCACTGCTGTCGGACCCCGATTCCGAAACCCTTGCCGCGTACGGGGTGAAGCGCAAGCTTCCGCTCGGGCCGCTGAGCACCAAGCGGATGACCTTCGTGATCGGTAAGGACCAGAAGGTGATCGAGGTGATCCACAGCGAGCTGGACATGAACCAGCACGCCGCGGACGCCCTGAAGGCCGCCAAGGCTTGAGCCCCGCACCGGCGGCCGCCCTGTTCGGGTAGCGGCCGCCGGGCGGGTCCGCGGTCAGGCTGCCAGCAGCAGGACCCGCACGTCCCACGGCCCGAGGGTGATCGCCTCACCGGCCGCGACGGTCGTGCCGTCGAGCACATCGGTGCAGGTCACCGGCACGGTGAACGTCTGTTCGCCCCACGACCAGTTGTGCACGAACCGCAACCGGCCGCCGCCGGAGTTGACGGCCGAGGTGACCGTCAGTTCCGGGGTCTCCGGCCGCCACGCATCGGTGCGGGCCTCGGTCGCCCAGGCGAACAAGGCGCGGGCGAACGCCGGTGACGGCACGGTCCCGACCGTGGTGATCCGGCCGGTGCCGTGCTGCCGGGTGGTCACGGCCGCCCACTGTTCGAAGTGCGGGTGGTCATAACCGGCCAGCACTTCGGCGGTGGTGGGGACGAGCCCGTCGATCCACCGGGTCGCCGCACCGAAGCCCGGCACCGTGACGGCGTCGTCGACGTTGCTGAACTCGTCGTACTCGACACCGGCCGCCTCGTGCAGCCGCGCCGGGAACTGCTCGTTGCGCGCTCGCGCCTCCTGATCGGCGTACCCGGTGCGCGGCCCGAGGA
The DNA here is from genome assembly GCF_900104725.1 of Actinoplanes derwentensis. Taxonomy (NCBI): domain Bacteria; kingdom Bacillati; phylum Actinomycetota; class Actinomycetes; order Micromonosporales; family Micromonosporaceae; genus Actinoplanes; species Actinoplanes derwentensis. The sequence continues at coordinate 1,910,477 of NZ_LT629758.1, read as the reverse complement.
TCAGGTGCCCACCGGCCTCGGCGTAGGCGAGCAGCCAGTCCAGATCGGCGTCGGTGGTGATGTAGAGCGCCGCCGCGACCAGCACCGGATGCTCCCGGGCCACGTCCGCCGCAGGCCGGGCGGTCAGGTGCGCCGCGTGCCACACCCGGCTCTGCAACTTCGCGTCGAAAGAGCCACGATAAAAGGCGTCAACGATCTCCTGGTACGAGCGGAGGTCCGGTTCCCCGTTCGGCAGAGCCAGCGAGGGCTGGTACTCCAGCGCCCGTTTGCTCTGGGTCGAGTAGACGAACGCGACGTCAGCGCCCGGCGTCAAACCGGTCACCGCGGCTCCGGCCCGGTCGAGTTCCGCGCCGATCCGGGCGATCTCCCGGTAGACCCGGCCCGGACGGCCGCTGTGCGGCAGCACGCCACCCCAGTAGGTCTCGGTGCCGAAGTGCAGGGTGTGCCAGTGCCAGTATTCGATCGCCTCGGCACCACGGGAGATGAGCGCCCAGGCCACTTGACGCCATTGTCCATCGTACGCAGGCCGGTTGATGGATGAATGTCCGATCGCCTGGGCGTCGGTCTCGGTGACCAGAAACGGCTCCTGGCGCGAGGAGTACATCCGGTCGGCGCTCTGGTACAGCGCCCAGGTGCCGCGGGTGGTCCAGTCCTGCGGACGGGACCGGTCGTCGGGCAACTGGAGTGCGTCCTGCATGTCGTAATACGGGTTTCCGGCCGTCACGTCGAGGGTCGCGGCAAGGGTCCGGTCGTCGACGGCGGCCCGGTCGTACGCGATGCAGGTCGTCACGAACTGGCCCGGCCGGGCGTACTCCCGGGCGATGTCGGCCTGCCAGCCGATGAACGCGGTGGCCTGCTCGGCCTGGAAGGTGCGCCAGGCCAGGTCGTACTGCGGCTGGGCGTTGCCGTCGGGGGTCCACAGGTCGGCCCACTCCGACAGGCGATGCGACCAGTAGACCAGTCCCCACTCGCGGTTCAGGGTTTCCACGTCGCCGTACTTCGCGCGCAGCCAGTCGACGAACCGCTGGAAGACGCCGTGGTTGTGCAGCAGCACGTTGCCGGGCTCGTTGTCGACCTGGAACCCGATGATCGCGGGATGTTCGGCGTAGCGGGCGAGGATCCGGCGGCTGACGCGTTCGGCGTGGAAACGGAACGCCGGATGGGTGTAGTCGACCTCCTGGCGGGCACCCCACGGGATGCGCTGTCCGGTGGCGCTCTCGCCGGCGATCTCCGGGTATAGCCGGGCCAGCCACGGCGGGACCGCGTACGTCGGGGTGCCGAGGATGACGCCGATGCCCCGGGCGTGGGCGCCGTCGAGGACCGGCAGGAGCCATTCCAGGTCGAAGCGCCCGTTCTCCGGTTCCCAGGTCGACCAGACCGACTCGCCGACCCGGATGACGGAGAACTTCGCCGCGGCCATCAGGTCGAGGTCGGTCTTCAGCCGGTCGGTGGGCTGATACTCGTGGTAGTACGCCGCGCCGAACCGGACCCTGTCGGGATGTTGATACCTGTTGCTCACCAGGACATTGTTGCCCCGAACGGGTTACCTGAAGGTGACCGGGTTCCGAAAAAGTGCCTTCTTCACAGCTCATTAACGGTCTCTTATGGTTACCGAGGAACCGAAAGAGAAAGGTACTTCTGATGGCTGTGACTCTGGTGAACCCGCCCGGACTGCCCGTGATCGACGTCTACCGGCAGGTGTCGGTGGCGACCGGATCGAAGCTGGTGCACGTCGCCGGCCAGGTCGCCTGGGGCGAGGACGGCAAGACCATCGGCGCGGGTGACCTGGCCGCCCAGGTCGAGCAGTGTTACGTCAACGTGGCGACGGCGCTGGCCGGGGTCGGCGCCGGTTTCGACGACGTGGTGAAACTGACGGTACACGTCGTCGACTGGCAGCCGGAGAAGATGGGCGCGCTGGTCGAGGGCATCAGCCGGGCCCAGGCCCGGCTGGGTTTCACCGCGGCGCCGCCGGCGTCCCTGTTCGGCATCGTGACGCTGGACGTGCCCGAGCACCTGGTGGAACTCGAGGTGACCGCGGTCCTCGACTAGACCTGGCCGAAGTCGCGGCGGGCGGTCTCGATGTGGGACAGATAGTGCTGGGTCCAGCCGCACATGCCGTCGACCACGGTGCGCAGGGCCTGGCCGGCTTCGGTCAGGGTGTACTCCACCCGCGGCGGGATGGTCGCGTAGACCTTGCGGGTGATCAGGCCGTTGCGCTCCAGGGTGCGCAGGTTCTGGGTGAGCATCTTGTGGCTGATGCCGCCGATCTCGTCGCGCAGCTCACTGAATCGCATGGTGCGCTGGCCGACGAACTCGATGATCAGCAGAGCCCACTTGTTGGCGATGTCCGAGAAGATCTCCCGAGCCAGCGAGTCGGCCCGCGCCAGATCGGCGTCCGGCGGTATGGCGCTGATCTCCTGCCTGGTTCCCACCAGCTAACTCTCCAACAGTTACTAGGGAACCGCAAGTAAACCGGGGCTCAGTACCGCTGCGTCGCCTTGGCGAACTCTTCCGCGAGCAAGGCGTATACAGCTACGTCACGGTGACCGTCCGGGAATCGGACTGCCCCGCGCAGAACACCCTCAAGTGTGAAAGCGAAACGGTCTGCCAGGCGGTGGCTTCGGTCATTGGTGGTCAGGGTCCGCATCTCGACTCGGTGCAGGCCGAGGTCGGCGAAGGCATGGCCGAGCACGGCGTGCAGCGCCCGGCTGACGACCCCCTGGCCTTCGGCGGCGGCGTCGATCCAGAACCCGACTTCGGCAGATCCCGCCGAAGGCTCGATGGCCAGGTTCATCGCTCCGACCAGACGATGACCTTTGTCGGCGCGGACTCCGACGGCAAGTGGAAGGCGGGTGCCTGCGAGCCAGGCATTCCCGGAGGTTTCCAGAGCGGTGCGGGTGGCCTCCACCGTCGGCTCCTTGATACCCGGCGACCAGACCGCCAGCCGAGAATGATTGGTGGCCAGGAGGGCGTGGTACGGGACCGTGATCGCGGGAGTGCGAGGTATCAGGACGATGCCGTCCCCGATCGGCCAGATGAACCGGGTGTTGGTGATCGGCATGGATGGATCCTAGAACGTCCATCAATCGAGCGTCGGGCAGGGCAACACCCTCGACTCGGCTACTCATCTACTGGTGGCACAACCGCTGCTCTGCCAGGCATGACCGAGGTGACCGGCAGAGCAGCTCTCAATCAGGCTGCCCACCGTAGGCGTTCGCTCGACTCGCTGATGACAGATACCGAGGCGTCTCCGGACAGATATCCGGCCGAGACAGGATCTCATCGGCGCAGCGGGCGGCGGGTAGATCCGGGACTCGCCGCCCGCGCTGGTGACGGTCCGGCCGTATCGCCAGCAGGTGCCGGTGCGGCGGCTGATCCCGACTTCCCGGCAGGCTGCCGAGTCGTTCATACCCCGCGCCATGAGGCGAAGGTAGTGATCACGTTTCCCATACTCCGGACCAGCACCCGGTGGCTTTAGCGGACGACGGGACTTACCGGCCCCAGGTCTTGGCGATCCGGGCCAGGGAGTCCTGGGCGACGGCGGGGTCGTACAGCATCCCGGCCAGGAGCAGTTCGTCGGCCTCGGTGTGTTCGACCAGCGCGTCCAAGGCGTCCACCACCTCGTCGGCGGTGCCGACGTGCTGGGCTCCGGACAGCGCCTCGATCATCTGGCGGTCGAGGTCGGAGAACTCGCGGGCCGCGGCCGCCTCCGGGGAGATCATCGGCTGGAAACCGCCGGTTCGCAGGTTGAGCATCATCACTCGGGCCGGGCCGGCCTGGAAACGGGCCTGCTCGGTGGTCTCGGCGGCGATCACCGAGGCGCTGACCATCACGTGCGGTTTCGGGAACCGCGGTGACGGCTGGAACCCGGTCCGGTACAGGTCCAGGGCCTGCTCCAGGCCGGACGCGGTCGGGAAGTGGTAGGCGTAGCAGAACGGCAGGCCGAGTTTCGCCGCGATCTGCGCGCCATAGGTCGAGGAGCCGAGGATCCAGACTTCCGGGTACGTCTCCGGGGCGGGCGTGGCCTGCAGGCGCCCGGCCCGGGTGGCGTTGCGGTCGTCGCCGAGCAGGCCGAGCAGGGTCCGCAGATGCTCGGGAAACTGCTCGACCGTCAGGTACGGGGAGACCCCGCGCAGCGCCGCCGCGGTCACCTGGTCAGTGCCGGGTGCCCGGCCGATGCCCAGGTCGATGCGGTCGGGGTAGAGCGCTTCGAGGATCGCGAACTGTTCGGCGACCACGAACGGCATGTGGTTCGGCAGCATCACGCCACCGGAGCCGACCTTGATCCGGGACGTGTTCGCGGCGACCGCGGCGATCAGCACCGGCGGCGCGGTGGAGGCGACGGCCGGGGTGTTGTGGTGTTCGGCCACCCAGAAGCGGGAGTACCCGAGGTCGTCGGCGGCTTTGGCGGTGCCGATCGCGCCGTGCAGGGCGTCGCCGCTGCTGTGTCCTTCACGGACGATGGCAAGTTCCAGGACGGAGAGCGGTACGCGGGTCACAGTGTCTTCCATTCCGGGGATTGCAGAAGGGTGAACGCCTCGTCGATGAGCGCGTGCAGGCCGGGGATGCCGCTGTCGACGTCCCAGCGGGCCGACACCGTGCTGAAGGCGGCACGGGCCGTGTTGATCAGCAGGTCCAGCTGGAGTCCGGTGGCGGCGGTGCCACGGCCGGCAGCCCAGGTTCGCGCGCAATCCCAGAAGCGGTCGCACGTCTCCCGGGAGCAGACCGCGAGTGACGGGCTGGCCGCGATGACCCGGCACTGCCGGACGATCTGCTCACCGGCGGCCGCCGTGTAGGCGAGGATCAGCTGGTGCAGGGCGGTCCAGAGCGGTTCGCCGGGTGGCCGGGCGGCGGTCAGCTCCGACCACAGGCGGGGGTCGTCCGGGTCCGGGTCGAACAGCACCGACTCCTTGCCGGCGAAGTAGTTGAAGTAGGTCCGCCGGGAGATGCCGGCGGTGGCCACGATGTCGTCGACGGAGACCGCGTCGAAGCCCCGCTCCGCCATCAGGCCGACGGCCGAGTCCCGGATCAGGCGCCACGTCTGTGGGCTGCGTTGTCGCACTCCCCGACCATAACCTGTCGTGCACTGAGTGCAAGTTAGATCCGGATGATCGTCGTCACGGCGCCCGGACTGGCGCCCCCTGTCCCCCGCGGCCATCAGCCGCCTGGAGACCGCGTCCCGGACGTCACCCCGCTCCGGCGCCCCCAACGTCCGCGCCCTCTGCAGCTACTACGGCCTGGGCGCCCGCACCACCGAGCGGCCGGTCCCGCTCGCCAAGGAGGGCGCCCAGCCTGGTTGGTGGCAGCGCTACGACCTGGAGTCACCCACCGCGACCTACCTGGACCTGGAGACCGCGGCCCTGTCGATCGACGAGTTCGAGACGTCGGTCGTGCCCGGCCTGCTCCAGACGTTCGACTACGCGGAAACTATTCTCGCGCCACTTCGGCAGAATCTTCCCGCGACCCAACCAGCAGAGACGGTAGAGTCCCGCATCCAGCGGCAGCGCATCCTGCGTGACGATAGCGCTCTTATTTTTCACGCCGCGATCGACGAATCGGTTCTGCACCAAGTCATCGGAAGTCGTGAGATCCTGCAGGACCAACTGGTGCACATCAAGAAGGTCGCCGTCGAGTCGTCAAACGCGACCATCCAGGTCTTACCACTGGCGACGTACGTCCATTCAGGGCTCAACGGACCCTTCTCCATTCTGCAATTTTCTGAGGACCTGATGCCACCGGCGGTCTACACCGAGGGGCAGTTGGGGCAGTTGTTTGAGGGCGACCCGCGCGAGGTGGAAGGCACCCGAAGCGCCTTCACGCATCTTTCCACCGGCGCGCTCAGTCCGGAGGAATCACTGAGATTGATCGACGATCGCATCCGTGCCCTATCCTTGAAATTCAAGGAAAAGATCATGACCGAGCTTAAAATCGATCGCAATGCGCTGGCCTGGCGAATCGCTAGTCGCAGCGGCGGCGGAAACTGTGTCGAAGTCGCGAAAAGCGACAACCTGATTGCTTTCCGCAATTCAAAGCGCCCGAAAGGCGAGATGATCCTCTACACGCAGCCCGAGTTTGCGGCTTTCCTGGACGGGGCGAAAAAGGGCGAGTTCGACGATCTCCTGGACTGAGCAGCCTTCCCAGCAACAAACGTCGATCAGCTCGGTTGAGCGGGCGGCAACCCTCATGGTTGCCGCCCGCTCGTCATGACGGGTGGGCATGGACGGGCCACGGGCAACCCGAGGCTCGCCCGGACGGGCGGGTGGCGGTGGACGGGAATCGGGATATGCGGGGCCTTTCGGGGTGGAATGGGAAGGAATCCTCGGTGGACCATGAGGGCCGGGCCGTAACGTCGTCGGTCGAGTTCGACGGCACTTCCCCGAGCTTGACCGACCTGCTTTGCTGGTGCACCCGCCCTGTTCTCGGAGCGGGTGCACTCCCGACTTCGAGGAGGCGTTGTCTTGGCGTATTCACGGAAACTCGCCGACGGACAACAGTGCCGTGTATCGACGTACGACATCGTGGAACGAACCGCCACCGTCGTGCACACCAGCACCGCCGTCCTGTTCGAGGCGCCCAACTGGACACGGGACGGGCAACTCGTGCTCAACGGTGACGGCCTGCTCTGGACGATGGCCGCCGACGGTTCCGCCCCGCCCCGGGCGGTTCCCTTCACCGGACTGCCGGACCTCAACAACGACCACGTGCTCGCCCCGGACTCGGCGTCGATCTATCTGTCGGCCGATGACGGGCACATCTACCGGGGGCGGCTCAGCGGCGGCCCGGCCCGCCGGATCACCGGTGACGACCGCATGCACTTCCTGCACGGTGTCAGCCCGGACGGATCGACGCTGGCCTACGTCGGCATCGTGAACCAGCAGTGGGACAGCGGCACGCTGTGGACCATCGGCAGTGACGGCGGGAAGAGCACCCCGCTGACCACCGGCGACGGGCCGGACGACGGGCCGGAATACGCACCGGACGGCGGCTGGATCTACTTCAACACCGAACGGTTCTCCGGGCATGCGCAGATCGCGCGGGTCCGGCCGAACGGCGGCGGGATGGAACAGCTCACCTACGACGAGCGGGTCAACTGGTTCCCGCACCTGTCCCCGGCCGGCGACCACGCCGTCTACCTGAGCTATCCGCCGGGAACCGAGGGCCACCCGGCGGACCTGAGGGTCGAACTGCGCCTGGTCGTCGACGGCGACTGGAAGGCCGCGCAGACCCTGGTCGAGCTGCCCGGCGGCCAGGGCACGATCAACGTGAACAGCTGGTCCCCGGACGGGCGGCACTTCGCCTACGTGGACTATCCGGCCTGAACCGATGCCCGGCGGCTGACCGCCGGGCACCGCCGGTCAGCCGGGCCTTGAACTGGTGGTAGGTGGTGTCGCCGGGGAAGGCGCCCTCACCGGGGACGAGGTGGTGGCCAGGAACGCGCAGACCATCCTGGACCTCTTTCGGCACCCCTTCCAACGGGGATCGTCACAGTCACCGGGGCTGTCCGGTCTTTACTCCCGGTGGAAACCCTCGAACATCCGGCTCTGGACGGCACAGGCCTCGTGGAAGATCTCGACCAGGTCGGCGTCCTCCCCGGCCGCACGGTGCGTGGCCCACTCGTCGAGGGCGGCGCGCATGGCGACGTTGACCGTCTCGGCCATCACCCGGGCCCGCAGGTCGCGGTGCACGGCCCGGCACTGGTCGGCCTCCGTCCGCAGGGCGGCCCGGCGCAGGTTGTCGTCGTGGTTGAGCAGGCAGCGCACGCGCAGCAGGCGGTCGATCGGTGCGCCGCCGAACTCGGCCAGGGTCGCCGCGACCGCCTCGACGACCACGGCGAGGGTGACCGTGCCGCTGCCGACCCGGGCGGTGATGGCCTCGTCGAACGCGCGGTTGGTGCCGAGCGCGGCGTCCTCCTTGGTCGGGAAGTAGCGGAAGAACGTGCGCGGGGAGACTCCGGCCGCGACGGCGATGTCGTCGACGGTGGTGCGCTCCGACCCGCGCTGTGTGAACAGGTCGAGGGCGGCGGCCTCGATGTCGGCACGGGTGGCCAGGCGGCGCCGCTCACGCAGATCCGTGGTGTCAGTCACGAGCGAAATGCTACCGCTTGCCAAGATGGCAGTCACTGCCACTACTGTAGGAGGCGCCAATCAATAACGGGGAGTTTCACGTTGACCACCACACCTGAAAAGGTCAAGCCCGACACCGGACCGGCCCGGTTGAGCGGACCCGACCGCAGCCTCATCGGCCTGCTGGTCTTCTCCGCGTTCGTCGTGATCTTCAACGAGACGGTCATGTCGCTGGCGCTGCCACGACTGATGGCGGACCTCTCCATCTCGGCCGCCACCGCCCAGTGGCTGACCACCGGCTTTCTGCTGGTGATGGCCGTGGTCATCCCGGCGACCGGCTTCATCATGGAGCGCTTCACCCTGCGGCAGATCTTCATCGCCGCGATGGGCCTGTTCAGCGCGGGCACCGCCATCGCCGCCGTCGCTCCCGGCTTCGAGCTGCTGTTGCTCGGCCGGATCGTGCAGGCCGGCGGTACCGGCGTGATGATGCCGCTGGTGATGACCACCGCGATGACCCTGGTCCCGGCGAATTCCCGGGGCCGGATCATGGGTGTCATCTCGATCGTGATCTCGGTGGCGCCCGCGATCGGCCCGACCGTCTCCGGCCTGGTGCTGTCCCGGCTGAGCTGGCGCTGGCTGTTCCTGGTGGTCCTGCCGATCGCCCTGGCCACCCTCGCCCTGGGCGCCTGGAAGGTCCGCAACATCACCACCCCGAAGAAGGCCCACCTGGACGTGCTGTCGCTGCTGCTGTCGGCGATCGGCTTCGGTGGTCTGATCTACGGGCTGTCCAGCCTCGGCGAGGCCGCCGGGCACACGCCGGTCGCCCCGTGGATCCCGGTGACCGCCGGAGTCGTGGCGCTGGTCCTGTTCGTCTGGCGGCAACGTGCTCTGCAGTCCGGCCGGGGCCCGCTGATGGACCTGCGGGTCTTCGCGCACCGATCGTTCACGGTCAGCCTGCTGGTGCTGGTCACCGGTTTCGTCGGCCTGTTCGGCGCGCTCATCCTGCTGCCGATCTATCTGCAGAACGTGCACGGTGTCGGCACCCTGCAGGCCGGTCTGCTGGTGCTGCCCGGCGGGGTGGCGATGGGCGTGCTGTCCCCGATCGTCGGCCGGCTCTTCGACCGGTACGGCCCGCGCCCGCTGGTCACCCCCGGCACCCTCGCGGTCAGCGCCGGTCTGTGGCTGCTCTCCACCGTCGGCCCCGGCACCGCGCTCCCCCTGGTCGTCGTCTATCACATGCTGCTGACCAGCGGACTCGCCACCTTGATCACGCCGCTGATGACGTCGGCGCTGAGCACCCTGCCGATGAACCTCTACGGCCACGGCAGCGCCATCATCGGCACCCTGCAGCAGCTGGCCGGGGCGGCCGGCACGGCGTTGTTCATCACCGTGCTGTCCCAGACGATCACGGCCCGCAGCGCCGAGGGCGCCACGCTGCTCGTGGCGACCACCGAGGGGATTCAGGCGGCGTTCGTGTGGGGCGGGGTGATCTCGCTGGTCGCGGTGGCTCTCTCCTTGCTGGTACGCCGCAGCGAACCGCTCCCCGAGGGACACCTCCCGGTGCACTGACCGTAAACCGTCACGATTTTGTCGTACCCCTCGGGCAGAATCGGCTCCATGAAACTCTTGGATGTCCGCGACGACCTGACTACGTCGCACCGCACTCTGCGAATCGGCGAGTCGACCCTGACGTCGACTCGCCGGTCCGACGGCACGATCGTCATCGAGGTGGGCCGTCAGCTCGGGGACGGCTCGTGGCAGTGGACCGTCGACGGGCCGGGCTGGGACGGTCGGTGAATGGCATCGACCAGCTTGACTGTCGGGCTGGTTGGCGGCAACGTTCGCGCCATGAAGATCTCCCGTCGTTCGCTCATCGCCACCGCGGCCGCCGCCGGGGCGGGTGCCGCCATGGCCGCGGCCCCCGCTGACGCGCAGACGCGAAAGGTGATCCGGCCGGCCGCGCTGCGTCCCGGCGACCGGGTCCGGGTGGTCGCCCCCGCCGGAGTGCCCGACACCCGGCTGGCCCGCGGCATCCAGATCCTGGAGGGTTTCGGGCTGGTCGTCGAGGCCGGCGCGCATCTGTACGACCGGTTCGGCTATCTGGCCGGCACCGACGAGGACCGGCTAGCCGACCTGAACGCGGCCTTCGGCGACCCCGGCATCAAAGGTGTCTTCGCTGCTCGCGGTGGCTACGGCACGCAGCGGATCATCGACGGGCTGGACCTGGCCGCGGTCCGCCGGGATCCGCGGGTGGTCGTCGGGTTCAGTGACCTGACCGTGCTCAGCGGGCGACTGTGGAACGCCGCCCGGCTGGTCAGCTTCTACGGCCCGATGGTGAACTGGACCGATTCGCGGACCGGGCCGGCCGAGATCGAGTCGCTGCGCAAGGCGATCATGACCGACGAGCCGACCGTGCTGACCCGTGATCCGGCCGAGCCCAGTGCCGCGGTCGCGGTTCCCGGCACGGCGACCGGCCGGCTGCTCGGCGGCAACCTGACGATGCTGCAGACCAGCATCGACACCGAGGACCTGCCCGACCTGCGGGGTGCGATCCTGCTGATCGAGGACACCGACGAGTCCGCGTACAGCTACGACCGGATGCTGACCCACCTGATCCGGGCCGGCGCGCTGCGCAAGATCGCCGGCGTGGCGATCGGCCAGTTCACCAACGCGCCGGTCACCAGCGGCCAGTGGACCGCGGCCCAGGCGGTGCAGGACCGGCTCGGCGGTCTGGGCGTCCCGGTGCTGGGCGGTCTGCGCATCGGCCACGGCAACGGCCAGCTCACCGTCCCCCTCGGCACCCGGGCCACCATCGACACCGCGGCCGCGACTCTGACCGTGCAGCCGGGCGTCCGGGTCGTGCCGGCGGCCTGAGGGTCACCCGTCGGGGGTCCCCGGCGTTTGTCAGGATTCTGATGGCTGCCCGCCTCGGATATGGCGTCGACGCAGGCCAGAGCAATATTTCTGATCATGGTGGCCAGTGCCGGGAAGCCGGGATGGCGGTTCCGCGTCCGCGGTGCCGGCGTCCGCCGTATCAGTCGGCATGGCGATGTCCAGGCAACCGGCGCCGGGGCCGGACGACATCAGGCACCGTATGCGGGAGGCGGTGGCGGCCACGGTCGTCACGCAGGGCACCCGGGTGCGGTCGGTGTCCGCACCCGCACTGATCGGGGTTCTGGCAACGTCCGCGCTGGCTCCGCTGGCCGCCCCCGACGAGGAGACCGCCCTCTCGTACAGCCCGGACGGCAGGTTCCTCGCGGTGGCGGCCGGTCCGCGACCTTCCGGTCGCGGAGGTTCAGGCGGTCGCCTTCAGCCCCGACGCCGGCACGATCGCCACTGCCACGAACCCCGAGACGCGGATCTGGGACCTGACACTGTCCGCCGCCCCGGTCCCCGCACTCTGCCGGCAGACCGGTGGCCTCAACCGTCAGGAATGGATGACTTTCGCCGCCGGCGAGAGTTACCTCGACGCCTGCCCGGACTCGGCTGTCTACCCTGGACGCTGATCTGGTGATCGCAGACCGTCGTGGGAAGGACCCGGAGAAGATGGCGAGTAGCAGCAGCCCGCGTAGGCGTCGGCGTCGTGCGGTTCGGTCCTCCGTGCAGCGGGTGACTCTGATGGTGGCGGACGAGGCGACCTTTCGGCAGCTCAGTGCGGCGTACGCGTCGTTCGTGTGGTCGCCGGATCAGCACTCGGAGTACCTGGACGTGCACGACGACGCGATCGAGAAGAGTCGCCGGGACGGTGCGGTGGTGCTGGTCGGCAGGTTCGAGCATGCGGACTTCGTCGACTTCTGTGCCGAGGCGGGGCTGGCGCCGGACAGTGCCGCGTCCCGGTCGGCGTACGCGGTGCGGGCCGGTGCGAGTGCCGAGGTGAAGGAATGGGACGGGTCGGCTCGGGACCTGCTGCTGAGTGCGAGCCTGCTCGACTCCGTCGGCACGCGCGCCGAAGAGGCGATCGCGGCGGCGCAGCAGGTCGTCGAGGAGCTGACGGATCTGATGCTGTCGGCGCCGCCGGGGCCGGGCAGTGTCACGGTGACCGTGAGCGCGCCCGGCGACGAGGTCACCACGGTGCTGTTCCCCTGGGAGCTGGCCGGGGACGAAATGCAGGTCAGCAGGCCTTTCGAGTTGCTGTTCACGGCTGTCGCCGCTGGTGTGGTGAACGGCGGCGGCCTGATCGTACGGATCCGGACCGGGGTTGATCTTCGGGGTGGTGTCGCCCAGACCCGGGTTCTCGGCTGGCGGCTCGGTGATCATGACGCTGCCGAGATCTCCGATGCGGAGCTGTTCAACGCGTTCTGCACCGACGCCACCACCGGAGATCTGCTACCGCCGGAGTACGGCACCGTTTACGGCCGCGGTGCATGATCAGACCAGCGCGAGCACCAGCGCGATCAGGCCGGTGACCAGCAGAGTGCCCAGCAGCCAGCCGAGTAGCAGGCCGCCAGCGGAACCGGCGCGGGCGCGCCACGACGGCACCGCCGCCACCACGATCAGCATCACCAGGTAGAGCAGGGCCACCAGGACCAGCGCCGGCAGGAAGCTGAGCGCCACCGCCATGGCGGTGCCCTCGTCACCGAAACGGCTGGCCACCCGCAGGACGGCGGCCAGCACCAGGAAGATCGCCACTTGGCCGAACGCCCCGATCCCGAGGCTGCGGCGGAACGACCCGGTGGTCGTCGCATAGGTCATCGTCGTCTCCCCTGTGTGGCGGGCCGCATCGGCCCGATACCTGAGAGAACGTCGAAGAACCTGGATCCTTCAACCGGTGTACGACCAGCGCGTCAAGAAGCTGTCCACAACATCTCCCTAGGTTCGTCAGCGAACACCGAGCAGGTTCGGTGCCGCAACGATCGAGGAGTTCCGGTGGGCCGCCCGCAACACGTTTCCGACCAGTCTCAGCGGCGTCTCCGGGTGCTCATCGACGAGCAGGGGCCGACGATGCGGCGCTATGCGCTCAGTCTCACCGCCGGTGACCACGCGACGGCCGAGGACCTGGTGCAGGAGGCGCTGATCCGGGCGTGGCGCAGCATCCGGACCGTGCCCGCCGACGAGCCCGGTTCGCGGCGCTGGCTGTTCACCGTGCTGCGGCGGCTGTTCATCGACGACCGCCGCCGGCAGCAACGCCGTCCGGTCCAGGTCAGTGAAGTGGACCTCACCGCCGCGGCCACCGAGCCGGACACCGCCGTGCTCGTCCTCGCCCGGCAGTCGTTACGGGAGGCGGCGGGCCGGCTGAGCGGGGTGCAGCGTGAGGTCCTCTTCCAGGTCTTCTTCGAGGACCGGGCGGTCACCGAGGTGGCCCACCGCCTCGGCATCCCGGAGGGCACCGTCCGCTCCCGGCTGCATTACGCACTGCGCACCCTGCGGCAGGCCGTCTTCGAGAAGTGACCGTGGCCGGACCTCAGAGTGTGCGCTCCAGCATCGTGCGGACCGGCTCGGCCGGGTGGCCGATCAGCTTCTCCAACGTGGGGTCGGTGACCGCGAACTCGCCGCGGCGCGCCGCCCGGAACATGCCGAGGCTGAACTCGGCGGCGGGGCGGGGCATGCCGCCCTCGACCGCCGACTCCACCCACTCGTCGTCGCCCACGACCACGTGGGTGATCTTCCGGCCGATGACCTCGCCGGCGATGGCGGCGACCGCCGCGAAGTCGAGTGCAACCGGCGCGGTCAGCGGTGCGGTGGGGCCGGTCGCGGAGTCGTCGGTGAGCAGGGCGGCGGCCGCTGCGGCGAGGTCGTCGTGGCCGGTCCACGAGACCGGGCCGTCCGCCGGAACCGCCAGCCGGCCGGTGGCCGATGCAGCGTCGAGGTAAAGGCGGAGCGTGCTGGAGTAGAAGCCGTTGCGCAGGGCGACGTAGGGGACGCCGGTGGCGGCCAGGTGCTCCTCGGTGCGCGCGTGGGTGATCATCGGCGGGAACAGCGAGTCCACCGACACGCCCTGGTGACTGGTGTAGAGGATGCGCCGGGCCCCGGCCGCCTTGGCGGCGTCGATCGCGGCGAGGTTGGCGTCGACCGCCCCCTCGCCCCGGATCGCGGCGCTGACCACGAGGACCTGGTCGGCACCCTCGAAGGCGGCCGCGAGGGAGGCCGGGTCGGTGAAGTCACCGCGGCGCACCCGGACGCCGCGGGCGTCGAGGGCGGCGGCCTTCGCGACGTCGGTGACGCTGACCCCGACGGTCGAGGCGGGCACTCGCTGCAGAATCCGGCCGACGATCCGCGAACCGAGCTGACCGGTGGCTCCGGTGATGACGATCATGCGTACTCCTCAGGATGTTTCCGTTGTTACGCCCTTGACGTTAGCACTGATTTTTCCGTCGCTAACAAGCGACTGTTACCATCGCTAGATGGAGCTTGCCGAAGGGGCCGACACCCGGTCACGGATCGTCAGCGCGGCCGCCGAGATCCTGCGGGAGCAGGGCGCCCGCGCCGTGACCACCCGTGCCGTCGCGCAGGCCGCGCGAGTGCAGGCGCCGACCATCTACCGCCTGTTCAGCGACAAGGACGGCCTGATCGACGCCGTCGCCGAGCACGTGATGGCCACCTACGTGTCCGCCAAGTCGTCCGCCGGGCCCGGCTCCGACCCGGTGGCCGACCTGCGCGCGGGCTGGCAGGCGCAGATCGATTTCGGACTGGCAAACCCTTGGTTGTACGAGTTGATGACCAGCCCCGCACGAGCCGAGCGCTCCCCCGCCACCGCCGCGGGCATCGACGTGCTGCGGGCGAAGGTGCACCGGCTGGCCACGGCCGGACTGTTGCGGGTCGACGAGCCACGGGCCGTCGCGATGATCCACGCGGCCGGCTCCGGCACCGTACGCACCCTGCTCGGCCTGCCGGCGGAGCAACGCGACCTCGGGCTGGCCGACCAGATGTTCGACGCAGTCGCCGCGAACATCCTGACCGGCACACCGGCGGCACCGGCGAGCGACGTCGGGGCGGTCGTGGTCACCTTCGCCACCGCGCTACCCGGCCTGCCCGGGCTCACCGGTGCCGAGCGGGCACTGATGGCCGAGTGGCTGACCCGGTCGTTGACCCGACTTCACGAGCCGACAGAGCCCGGCACCGTCGAGGCGTGACCGGTTCTCCGGACGTACGACCAGCGATCTTGAATCGGCCGCCGGCCTTGACCGGCGAAGCCCACCGCCCGGGCCGCGACGCCGGCCGGGCAGGCCGCCTTGAGCCGGCGCTCTCATCCGGCCGGGCGGTCGTGCTGGTCGCCGGCTCCGGCGCATGACGGCCGGTTCTTCTCATAGGCCTGGCGCCTTCTTGATGACCTTGATGACCTTGGGGCACGCGGCCTTGGTCGTCTGATCGTGAACCCTGGCGGTCAGGTCGACCAGCCGGTCTGGCGTCGGCGCGGCAGCCGCTGCCATGATCAGCTCATGGTTTCCGGCAACACCCCGGTGTCGGGTGAAGTGGTGTTCGGGTGGTCGTCGTGGCGTTACGTGGTCGCGGCGGCCGCGATCAGCTTCGTTGCGACCGCCGTCGTGCGGCTCGCGTCTCTGCTGTCCTCGGATCGTGCCGGCGGGCCAGGCAACCTCGTCACCGCACGCGATGCCGCTCTTGTACCTATATGCGCGATTTCAATCGCCATATTTTCTCTGTTGTTCTCCCGCGCGCGCCCGGCTTGGTTGAGGTTTGGCGACGGCTGGGTCGAGCTGGCGGCTGAGCGGCGCGATGTGGTCGTGGTGCCCTACCAGGCCGTGACGAGTGCCCGCGTCCGGTGGGTGTGGCCCGTCGCGATGCTCGACGTTTTCGTTGACTCCGCTGATGAGTCGCGGTTGATGGGACTTGACCGTGGCGGCCGTCGGCCGTTTCGTAAGCGCGAGGGTGACCTACTGCGCTTCTCCATGCCGATTGCGGGGCTGAGGTCGTCGGCGGCGGGCATTCGGTCCGAACTCCGGCGCCGCGGCCTCAGCGAGTGACTTGGCGAAGCCAGCACTTCTGATCAGGACCTACAGCGACGCCGGAGGCGGCCGGCCCGCCGTCAGTTCGGGAACGCGTCGGGGTCGACGTCGGTGGAGGTGGCGTTGCCGCCGGCCCGCACCTTCAGGCTGATCCTCCAGATCGTGTACTGGCGCGAGGTGGTGGTGAACTTGAAGCTGGAGTCGAACTTGCTGAATCCACAGTTGCGGGTGAAACGCTTGCCGTCCCAGTCGGTGCCGGACGCCAGGTAGATCTGGTAGGTGCCGTCCTTGATCCGGCCGGTCGTGACCTTCTTCTTACCTCGCACGTAAACGGCGACGGCCGGCTTCTTGGACCCCGACTTGACCAGCTTGATCACGGTGTCTTCGGCGTTGCCGTTGTCGGTGGAGAGCTGACCGCTGCCGCCGGTGGTCCGGGTCAGGTAACTGCCGTTGGTCTTGCGGCGCTTCTGATCCTTGGTCACGGCGGGCAGGAACGAGCCGAACCGGTACTTCGCGGCCGGGTCGGCGGCACCGAGCGCGGTGACCGCGGTCCGCAGGTCGGCGGCGGCACCGGCCCGGCTGAGCGCGGCGGTGGCCGAGACTCCGGTGCAGACACTCCGGTCACCGGCCGAACCGGACACCGCGGTCAGCGCCTCCTCCAGGAAGAAGAGCGCCGAGACGAGGTCACTGTGCGCGGCGGTGGCCTCGGCCGGAACGGTCAGCGTGGACAGCGTGGACGCCTGGCTGCGGGCCGTCTCGGCGAGATCGTCGGCGGCCGCTCCCACCGTGCGGGGCGTGGTGGCCTTGCGGAGGGTGGCGAGCCCGGCGGTCAGCTGGCTGTTGGCCTCGTCGAGCGCGAGCTGGAAGGCTTTCGCGTCGAGCGGCGGCGGGGTGGGGGTCGGGGTGGCCTCCTGGACCGGCTGGGTCGTGGTGGTGCCCCCGCTGACCCGGTTTCCGGTCGCGGCGTCGCTCCCCCGGAACAGGGTCGGCACCAGACAGATCCCGCCGACGAGAACGACGCCCACGACGACGGCGATCACCCGGGTCCGAGTGCCGAACCGCGGCTGGGCGGGCGCGGCGAACCCGGGGTGGGCGGGCGCCGGCGGCGGCGGTCCGAACTGCGGGAACGGCCCCGCGGGAAGCACCCGGATGGTCACGGACACGTTTCGCGTGGTCGCCGCACCGGTGGCCGGGTCGGTCCATGGCAGACCGACGTTCAACACCGCACCGTCATGGGCGCCCGGCGGAAAGTAGAGCAGGACGGGCGTGCCGTCCGGTGGCACCGCAACCGCCTTGGTCACACCGGCGAGGGCCTCGGCCGCGCTCAGTTCGACGACGGCTTCCGCCGGCCCCCCAGTGAAGTTACCCCCCGTATTCACATCCATCCTAAGAGTATTGGAGGGTTGCTTCCGGAAGTCCATCCATGACGTTCAGTCCAAACCATCGAGATGTGCAACTCGGACCGTTCGGCGGGGTGCGGCCCTCCGCAAGCGGCGGCGGCGGTGCACCTTCGTGAGGTTCTCCCCGAGCGTTGACCGCTGGTCGGCACCTCGTCAGCCGCCGCCGAATGCGCTCGCGGCGGCCGATGAGGTGCCGGCGGTCGTGCACCCCTTGCACGATCTGAGCGCTCCTTTCCTGCGTCATCAGGTCGGCGGAGCCGTCGAAGAAGGGCGTACACCGCGGCTTTCGAAGACCTCTTTCGCGGCGAAAGTGGCGTTCAGAGCGCGCGGGAAACCGGCATAGACGGCCGCATGCAGCATCGCTTCGACGATCTCGTCCGGGGTCAGGCCGACGTTGAGCGCGGCGCCTACGTGGACCTTGAGCTGGGGTTCGCAGCCGCCGAGGGCGGTCAGGATACCGATGGTGACCAGTTGGCGGGACCGGGCATCAAGGCCGGGCCGGTCGTAGATGTCGCCGAACGCGAACGCCGCAACGTGGTGGCCCAGCGCGGGGGAGACGTCGGCGAGCGAGTCGATCACCGAGGTTCCGGCGTGGCCGTCGATTTCGGCGAGGACGTCAAGACCACGGTTGCGCCGTTCGAGGTTGCCGGCGCTGGTGACGTCGTGCTGTGCGGTGCTCACGGTTGGGTGGATCCTCCGTACGTCGCGATCTTGTATTCGGTGGCGGCCAAGGCCAGCTGGATCTGGGCAAGCTGGGCCCGCAGCGTGTCGCGGTGCTCCATGAGCAGGTCGAGGCGGTCGGGAACGGTGACGTCACCGCGGTTGACGAGCTCGACGTACTGGCGCAGGTCGCTGATCGGCATCCCGGAGGTGCGCATCCGTGTCAAGAACACCAGGCGCCGGACCGCTGGGGCACCGTAGACCCGGTGCCCGGCCGGATTGCGTGGCACCGTGATCAGGCCGGCTCGCTCGTAGTACCGCAGCGTGTGCGGGCTCACGCCCACGTGACGGGCCGCCGTCGCGATGTCCCACTGCCGGGATTCATCGTCGAGGACCAGGTCCTGCAGGGCCTCGACGGAAACTCCGCCCGGCGGGTCGACGGCGAGCCGCAACGCCTCCGCCAACTGCTCGTTCACGTTCATGGCGCCGACGTTAGAGCTTCGAGCGCGCTCCAACGCAAACGACAGCGAGAACTCACAGCAAGCCGATCGTCGATCGCCCTTCCGATCGGGTCGGCCACCCGACAGGCGCTGGAAGCGGCCAGGAAGACGATGCCGGCGGCCCGGGAGAACCAGGCGATCGCGGTACGACCGGGTCGGCGAACCGTGATCCGAGGATCAGACACGCGGCGATGAAGATCCCGGCGCCGATCATGCCCACGCCCGTACCCGCCGATCAGCAACGGCACCCACGTCCGGCCGCGCCCGGTCGTGGGTGCCGGCCCAGTCCGACGGCAGTGGCGACGGTCATCAGCCCGGTGATGATCAGGTTGGCGGTCTGGATCCAGCCGAGGCGGAATCCAGACCGCCAACAGCGAGACCGAATTCGGGCACTACGAGCTGACAGTCTTCGGAGCCGGGCGAGTCTTCGACCGTGCCGCTCTCACGACACAGCTGGAATCACTGGTACGGGCGGTGGCGGATCCCGGCCCCATCGCAGTGCCGTTCCAGCCGGATCACTGATCCCGGGTGCCGGAACGGCTGGATAACGTCTGCGTCGTAATCTCGACGAAACGGAATCCCATGCTGAACAGCATCGTTCGTGGCCTTCTCACGGGCACACTTCTCCTCGGTGGCCTCGCTATCGCCTCGCCGGCCGACGCGGCGCCGAAGACGTTCAAGAACTGCACCGCGCTGAACAAGACGTACAAGCACGGGGTCGCCAAGAAGGGCGCGAAGGACAAGGTGCGCGGCTCGACCAAGCCGGTCACCACTTTCAAGGTGTCGACGGCTCTGTACAACGCGAACAAGAAGATGGACCGCGACAAGGACGGCGTGGCCTGCGAGAAGCGCTGACCCTCTCCGCTGCCACCCGGAACGGGGTGGCAGCGGAACAGGCCCGGCCGGTTCAGGCGACGATGTCAGCCGAGGCCGGCGTAGCGGGCGGACCGGCCGAGTTCCTCCTCGATGCGGATCAGCTGGTTGTATTTGGCGGTGCGGTCGCTGCGGGACAGCGAACCGGTCTTGATCTGGCCGCAGCCGGTGGCCACGGCCAGGTCGGCGATGGTGGTGTCCTCGGTTTCGCCGGAACGGTGTGACATCACCACCCGGTAGCCGGCCCGGTGTGCGGTGTCGACGGTGCGCAGGGTTTCGGTGAGGGTGCCGATCTGGTTGAGCTTCACCAGGATGGCGTTGGCGTAACCGCCTTCGATGCCGCTGGTCAGCCGGTCGGCGTCGGTGCAGAACACGTCGTCGCCGACCAGTTGGAGGCGGTCGCCGGCTTGCCGGGTGAGTTCACGCCAGCCGGTGAAGTCGTCTTCGGCCATCGGGTCCTCGATCGAGGTGATCGGGTAGCGGCCGGTGAGTTCCAGCAGGTAGGCGATGTGTTCGTCGACCGAGCGGGTGAGTTTCTCGCCGCTGTAGACGTAGGCGCCGTCGTGGAAGAACTCGGAGCTGGCCGGGTCGAGGCAGATGGTGATGTCGGTCCCGGGCCGGTAGCCGGAGTCCTCGATCGCCCGTACCACGAATCGTAGTGCCTCGTCAGCGTCGGCGAAGCCGGGCGCGAACCCGCCCTCGTCGCCCACGTTGGTGCTGTGCCCGGCGGCGGCGAGCTGTCCGCGCAGCGTGTGGAACACCTCGGAGCCCATCCGGACGGCTTCGAAGAAGGTGGGTGCACCCACCGGGGCGATCATGAACTCCTGGAAGTCGAGCGGGTTGTCGGCGTGCGCGCCGCCGTTGACGATGTTCATCATCGGCACCGGCAGCAGGTGCGCCCCGACCCCACCGGCGTAACGGTGGAGCGGCTGCCGGTGGGCGGCCGCCGCCGCTTTCACCACAGCGAGGGACACGCCGAGGATCGCGTTGGCGCCGAGCCGGCCCTTGTCCTCGGTGCCGTCCAGGTCGATCATCGTGGTGTCGACGAGTGCCTGTTCCTCGGCGTGCAGGCCGGTGACCGCGTCGGCGATCTCGCCGTTGACCGCGGCCACGGCCCGGCTGACTCCCTTGCCGTGGAAGCGCCGCGGGTCGTTGTCGCGCAGTTCGACCGCTTCGGCGGCGCCGGTCGACGCCCCGGACGGCACTGCCGCCCGGCCGGTCGATCCGTCCGTGAGCACCACGTCGACTTCGACGCTCGGGTTGCCCCGGCTGTCGAGGATCTGCCGCCCGGTCACTCGGCTGATGGCCGTCATCGCGTACTCCCTGGTCCCGTTGTCGTTGCCGGACCAGAGTGGCTGTTGCGGGGCCGGAAAGTCACCGCGAGAAGAATCGCGTTGACCTGTACCCGGAGGTACAGGTTTAGGGTCGGCGCATGCGTGTGGGGGAACTGGCGAGACGGACCGGCACCACGGTCCGGGCGTTGCGGTATTACGAGCAGAGCGGGCTGGTCGTGCCGCGCCGTCTGGGTAACGGGTACCGCGACTACGATCCGATCGCCGAGCGGCAGGTCGCCCAGATCCGCGAGCTGATGGCCTTGGGGCTGACCGTCGAGGAGACCCGGCCGTTCGTGGAGTCGCTGGCCAACGACGATGACGTGTGCGCGGCGGCGGTGGCCACGTTCCGCAGCACGGTCACCCACCTGCAGAGCCGGATCGGGGAGTTGACCGCCCAGCGGGAGGCCCTGGACGCCCGGATCGACACGGTCGCCCAGCAGGTCGTCACCGGACCGCCCGCGACTCGGGGCAAGGTGGCGGACCTGATCGGC
Source organism: Actinoplanes derwentensis (assembly GCF_900104725.1). Taxonomy (NCBI): domain Bacteria; kingdom Bacillati; phylum Actinomycetota; class Actinomycetes; order Micromonosporales; family Micromonosporaceae; genus Actinoplanes; species Actinoplanes derwentensis. The sequence goes on along the minus strand of NZ_LT629758.1, from coordinate 1,889,255 downwards.
CGCAGACTGCCCGAGCTGCGGTTCTACGGTACCGACGGGCGGCCGATCAGCCTGCACGATCTGGGGCCGGGCCGCAGTGTCGTCTTCGTCTACCCGCTGACCGGGCGGCCCGGTGTGGACCTGCCGCGCGGTCTGCTGGACATCCCCGGAGCCCGCGGTGACGGGCAGGGCAACTGGTTGCGCGACCATCACGCGGAGATCCTGGCCGCCGGGGCCGCCCGGGTGTACGGCCTGTCCGCGCAGTCCACCGGCTATCAGCGGGAGCTGGTGCATCGGCTGCGGCTGCCGTACCCGCTGATCCCGGATCCGAAGTTGACCCTGGCCGCCGCGACCGGACTGCCGACCCGGACCACCGGGGATCTGACCGTCTACGAGCGCCTGACCCTGGTCGTCACCGACGACCTGGTGGAACACGTCTTCCATCCGATTCCGGATCCCGCGTCGCACGCTCTCGACGTGATGCGGTGGCTGACTCAGAGCAGGTCGCGGGCCACCGCACGGCCGGAGAGCCAGGCCGTCTGAACGCGGGGACGGCCGAAGGCGTCGCCGCAGAGCCAGACGTCACCGTCCACAGCGTAGTCCCCGGTCCCGGGTTCGGGCTGGGCAAAGGTCCACCGGTGGATCTCCACGGAAGGCTGGGGAGAGATGCCCAGCACGTCCGCTACGGCGCGAGCCAGGTCCGGACCGGCGGAGACCGGATCGTCCAGATGGCGTGACGCCAGCCCGGCCGTCGAATGCGCCACCAGGACCGGGGCACCGTCGCCACGGCGATCGCCGTCGTCACAGATCGTGGCGAGGACCGGGTGGTCGTTGACGAACATGCCGTGGAAGTCCGGCCACTCCCGGACCGGGTAGGTGAGGACGGCGGCGATCACCGGATGCCAGGTCTGGGCTTGCGCGGCGGCGGCGATCCGCGGCGGCGGGGCCAGCCGGAGCGCCTGTGGGCCGGGCATCGCGAGCACCACGGCGTCGGCGCCGGTCGGGATTGCGTCGACGGGGCTCGACAGCCGTACGTCCAATCCGGTGGCGAGGTCTTCGGCGAGGGAACGCAGACCGCCGGGCGCCGCCCACCGCATCGGGCCGCTGGTGTCGCCGCCGGGGTGGACACGCAGCGTGTCGGTCCACGGCCGGATCAGGCCCCGGGACTCCCAGGACGTGACCTGCGCGGCGAAGCCGGGGTCGTCGGCGACCAGATACGCTGCGCCGATGTCGGCATAGCGGCCGTGGTAGCGCTTGCTGGCCAGCCGGCCGCCGGCCACCCGGCCGCGTTCGAGGACCCGGACCCGGGCGCCGGCCTCGGTCAGCGCCCGCGCGCAGGAAAGTCCGGCGATCCCGGCGCCCACCACCACGACATCCATGATCGCCAGCCTAACCGGATCGGGTGACAAACCGATCTTCTTCACAACGGTTGTCCCTTATGTCACGGGAGGTCCCGAGACAAAAGGAAAGGACACCAATTGATGCGTACGATGTTGCCGGCCGCCGTGATCACCGCGGCCCTCATGACGGCCCTCACGCCGGCACCCGCCCAGGCCAGCCCGCCGTCACAGAACGTCACCGCCCTGTTGGGCACCTACGGGTTCGGCCGGGCCGCGGTCATCGGCCAGGCCGGTAGGAACGCCGGAGTGTGGCGGTCGTACTCGGTCCGGTCCGGGTTCGCCGGCGACGACCTGACCATCACCTACCGGCCGGCCACCGCCCCGAGCCGCGCCGAGACGACTGTCTACACGGCCGCGTTCAACCAGGTCAAGGACGCGCAGGGCGAATGCAACAAGGTCGGCGCCGACGGGGTGGCCCGCCGGGTGTGGGTGTCGTACCGCTGCCGGACCGGCATCGTGGCCAGCTACACGCTGCTGGTGCGCTGATGATCGCCCTGGTCCTGGCCGGTGCGATGCTGGCCGCCGCCCCCGCGAACGCGTTCTCTCTGTCCACCGCAGGCGCCTCCGCCTATGGCAGCTACGACCGGATGATGAGCATCCCGGAGCGTCCGGTGCCGCCGATCGCGGTCAGCGGCACCCTGGCGGTCAACCGGCCGGGCCAGTGCGCGGTCGTGCAGATCGCCTACAACGGGCCGGCCGACGGTATCGCATGGCGCACGCTGAGCGGCCTGTGCCGCCCCGGCAAGACCAATTTCCGGGCCACGTCACAGCTGTTGTGGGGCGGAGCCGAGCCGCCGTTGCGCCTGTGCGCCGGCCCGACCACCCGAATCGCCGAGCAGGGCCGCAACTGCGACGTGTACCGGCCGTGACCTGACGGCCGTCCGGTCCTCCCGATCGGACGGCCTCAGTTCCGCGCCGCCCCTGCCGAGCAGTTCGGCATCGGTGCGTGGCGGTCGCGGGGCACCGCGGGACTCCGGTTGCTGCCCAGGCCGTGGTCCAGCGCATCCGATCGGCGATGGCCGTCCCGATCGACCTGGGCAGCACGGTGGTTCAGCCCGCCGCCAGCATCGGCGTGGCCCTCACCGAACCCGGCGACGAATCCGTCGACGACCTCGTACACCGAGCCGACGTGGCGATGTACGACGTCAAGAAGCAGACGCAACGGCACCGCTGATCTCGTTGGGAATCGCGTCCAGGGTGGTGGAGATGACCACCTTGCCGCTGGTCAGGTCGAGCTGGTGCACCTTCTTGGTGGCCGGTTCGGTGATGTAGGCGTCGTCGCCGCGGACGAACAGGGCCGGGCGGGGCTGCTGCCAGTCGACCGGCTCGGTCCAGGGGCTGACGACCGGCCACGAACTGGTGATCTTCGCGGTGACCGGGTCGATGACGTGCAGTTTGCCGTCCGTACCGAGAATCAGGGCCTCGCCCTTCGGGCCTCGGTTGAGCGAGCGGAACGTGTAGCTGACACCCTTCGGCATCGGCACCACGGTGATCTTGTCAGTGGTGGTGTCGATGAGGGAGAAGTTCTCCGGGGCCTCCATCTCCGCGTCCGGGTCGATCTTGAAGTCGCCGAGCAGGATCGGGGACACGTCGCTGCCGGCCTGGTTGCCGATCCGGCTGTACTCACGGCCGCTGTCGACCTTGACGAACGCGCCGTTCTTGAACAGCAGCACCCCGTCGTTGCAGCCGAGCGCGACCACCTCGCCCTTGGCCACCGCCTCGCCGTGCACGCCGGGGCAGTCCTCGTTGCGGGCGATCTGTTTGCCGGAGCCGTCGAGGGCGACCGCGCCGGTGCGGGACTCCTCGGTGCCGACCGTGACGATCATGGTGCCGTCGGCCAGTTCCACGGCGACACCGTGGTGCGCCTGGGCGGTCTTGTACCGGCGCCCCTGCGGCTTACCGCCGGCCAGGTCCTTCGGGTCGAAGCTGACGACCTCGCCGGTGCCGTCGGTGAACAGGATGGTCTTGGCGCCGTGCCGGACCACGTGGCCGGGCTTGGCGCCGGGCCAGGTGATGTCGGTCATCTCGCCGCCGGCCGCGTCGAGCACCTGGAAACCGGACTCGGTGGAGACGAAGACGTGACTGTCGTCGCCGGCCGGGTTGACCCGGTTGAACCCGGCCAGTGGCAGGTTGTGCGCCACCGTCAGGGTCTCGCCGTCGAGGACGAGGACGCCGCCGTCGTACGTGATCGCGACCGGCCGTTCGACGTCCGGGGCGGCCGCGGCCGTCGGGGCGGTCGTCTCGTTGCCGCAGGCGGCCAGGGCCAGCGAGGCGGCGGCGACAACCGCGATCCCACGTCGGTACATCAGAAATCTCCCCAGGTTGATAATGGAAATCATTTTCAATAAAGGTACAGGTGGGTCCCCGGAGCGGATCCAGCGGGGGTCAGGCGGACAGTCCGCCGAGGATCGCGTCGGCGTTGAACCGCATCATGGCCAGGTAACTCGCCGCCGCACCGTCCACATCGCTCAGCGACTCGGAGTAGAGGCCGACCACCCGCACCGTCAGCCCCGCCTCGGCCGCGAGGACCTCGGCCAGCCGGGCCGGTTGCGCCGTGTCGGCGAAGACCGCCGGAACCCGGTGCGTCTCGATCGCGGACACCAGCGACGCCAGGTCGGAGGCGCTCGGTGAGGCCAGGGTGGTGCCGCTCGGCAGGATCGCGCCGACCACGGCGAAGTCGTAGCGGGCGGCCAGATAGCCGAAGACGTGATGGTTGGTGACGAGCACGCGACGTTGCGCCGGGAGCTGCCCGAAGCGCGCTGCCAGGTCCGCGTCCAATTCCTGCAATCGCCGCTGGTACGCCGCCGCACGCTCCCGCACGGCGCTCTCCCGCACGCCGTCGACGTGCGTGACGATCTGTTCGGTGAGCAGGTCGACCGCGGTCACCATCCGGACCGGATCGGTCCAGAAATGCGGGTCGGGCAGCCCGGCCGCGTCCCCGTCCCGATACTCCAGCGGCTCCACCCGGGCACCCACCTCGACGGCCGGCACCCCCTCCGCGACAGCCGCCTCCACGTGCTGCAGCACCCCTTCCTCGAGGCCCAGCCCGTTGTAGACGATCAGATCGGCGGTCCGCATGGTGTGCGCCTCCCGGGCCGAGATCGCGAACGAGTGCGGGTCGGCGTTCGGCTTCATCAGCACCGTCACCTGCTCCCCCGCGATCTGCCGGACCACGTCACCGAGGATGTTCGTGGTCACCACGATGCGCGCCTCGTCGTCACCGGTGCAGGCGGTGACGCCGCCCAGCAGGACGGAAGCGGTTCCGATCGATGCCAGCAGCCGTCTCATCGGCCCACCTCCACGGCCAGGTCCGGCTGCTCGGCGGTGCGCAGGGTGCGGGCGGTGCGCAGCCCGTCGGCGTAGTCGATCTCGTGGATGACACGCGCCGCCGGTTCCGTCAGGTAGGCGCGGCTGACGTCCAGCGTCAACGCCGAAGCGCGCAGCGGCGTCTCCGCGATCGTCGCTCCGGTCGCCAGGTCGTAACTGATCAGCGCACCGTCATGGTCGAGGGCGAGCACGGTCCGGCCGTCGGCCGGTGAGGCGGCGGCGACCAGGTCCCGGCCGTCCGCGGGCACGTGGCGCAGGGTGGCCTTGGCCGCGTTCACCGACCAGATGCCGGTGCGATCGGCCACGGCCGCCTCGTTGCTGCGGGGCCGGAAGCCGAACGCGTTCGCCGGGATCGGACCGTCGGTGGAGGCGAGCACCTGGGCGGTGAGCTTCCCGTCGACCTGCTTGACACGTACCAGCGAATCAATGCATGTGATCATCGCCCCACCGCGCAGGACCACCCACCCGGCCGGCGCCTCGCACGGTGCCTGCAGGGCGCCCGTCTCGCGGCCGTCCGGACTCATCACCACAATGCGGTCGGCCGGCTGATTTCGATCATCGCCGACGGCGACCAGCAACCCTTCGCCGTACGGCACGGCAAGCCCGGTGGCACTCCCGGAGTCGATCGTCGCCACCTCGGCGATCCGGCCCTGCTCCAACTGCCGCCGGTCGTAGACCCGGATCCGCCCGTCGGTGGTGCCGACCGTGGTGTACGCCCCGGCCCCGGCGACCGCCGCCACCGGCTGATCGAGCACGATCGTGCCGAGCGTCCTGGCCGGTGCCCGGTAGTAGTGCACGTGATCGGTGTGATCCACGGTCCACACCCCGGAGTCGACGATCTCCACCGTCCGGTCGCCGTCGGTGACGTAGACGAACCGCCCGTCCTCGCTCAGGTCGGCGGCCCCGATCGCGAGACCGACCGGTTTCTCCTGTTCGGTGGCGAGGTCGAGCAGGTGCAGCTGCCGTCCGCCCCGGGCCGCGTAGGCCATCGCCGGCTGCGCCTCGGCCGCCTCCGCCGCTCCTTCGACGTAGCCGTGCGGCTGGTCCGCGGCCTGTTCTCCTGGTGGTCCACAGGCGGACAGGGTGAGCGCAAGGCTCAGGGCGGCCACACTGATGAGACTGTTTCTGATCACTGGTTTCCTTTCCGGGGCAGCGATGTCGCGCGGGGTGACGCTGTGGTGAGGCGCCGGGCGCCGAGAATCACGAAGAAGATGCCGACCGCGGTGGCGGCGATGGTGGCGCCGGCGGCGGTCGCCGCGAACCAGGAGATCCACAGGCCGAGCACGGTGGCGGCGGAGCCGATCAGGAAGCTGGTCAGCATCACCGCGGGCAGTCGCCGGGTCACCAGCATCGCCGCCGCCGACGGGGCGATCAGCATGCCGAAGGCGAGCAGCGTGCCGACGACACTGAACGCGACCGCCATCGTGATCGTGAGCAGGGCCATCATCACCAGGTTGGCGAGGTCCGGGCGCAGGCCGAGGGTGCGGGCCTTGCGCGGGTCGAAGGTCAGCGCCAGGAACGGCCGGTGGAACACCGCCGCGATCACCGCCACCAGCACCCCGGCTCCGGCCAGGAGCAGCAGGTCGCCGGTGCGGATGGCGAGGACATCGCCGAACAGGAACGCGGTCAGGTCGGTCGCGAACGACCGGGAGTGCGAGACGACGATGACCCCGACCGAGAGCATGCCGACGAAGAACAGTCCGATGCTGGTGTCGCGGCCGAATTCGCGGCTGTCGCGGAGCGCGTTGACTCCGGCGGCCATCGCGAACGCGCTGACCGCGGCGCCGATCACCAGGTTGCCGCCGACGATCGACGCGATCGCGACGCCGGGCAGCATGCCGTGGCTCATCGCCTCGCCGAGGAAGGTCATCCCGCGGGCGATCACCCAGACCCCGGTGAGGGCGCAGACGGCGGCCAGCAGGACGCCGCCGAGCAGGGCGCGCAGGACGAAGGAGACGGTGAACGGCTCGGCAAGGGTCGTCATCACCCGGTCGAATATAGTGGTACTGAAATTCATTACCATTTAGGGGATGCGATGCTGACCGCCTCACACCTGGGTTTCCGATATGCCGGAATCCCCGTGCTGCACGACGTGAACCTGCGTGCCGAACCCGCGGCGATGCTGGCCGTGACCGGCCCGAACGGCTCCGGCAAGAGCACCCTGCTGCACCTGCTCGCCGGTGTCGCACAGCCAGCCGAAGGCACCGTGACCCGCGACCCCGGCATCCGGGTGGCCCTGCTCCCCCAGCGCACCGCCGACATCGACGCGCTGCCGCTGACCGTCACCGAATGCGTCCGGATCGGCCGGTTCACCCCCTGGCGCCTGCCGAGCCGACGGGACCGGGCCGTGGTGACCGCGCTCATGGAACGGCTGGACATCGCCCACCTGGCCCGGCGGCGGCTGCGCGAACTCTCCGGCGGTCAGCGCCAGCGCACCCTCATCGCCCAGACCTTCGCCCAGGACGCGGGCGTCTACATCCTCGACGAGCCGACCGCCGCGCTGGACACCGGAAGCCGCCACCGGGTCCACGAGCTGCTCACCGAACGGGTCCGCGACGGTGCCGCGATCATCATGGCCAGCCACGACGACGAGGAGTCCGCGCTCGCCGACCACACCGTCCGCCTGGCCGCGCCCGAATCCAGTAGCGTCGACCCGCGTGGGCAGGCGTGAGCTTCTACTCCTCTGGGACCTGATCATCGTCACGGTGGTGGCGACGATCGCTCTGCAGTACCGGTCCAGTTCGCTGTGGGACGTGCTGATCGGCCTCACGATGGCCGCGGCCCTGGTGGCCCGGCGCTTCGCACCGGTCCGGGTGTTCGCGGTGGTCAGCGCTCTCGGTCTGCTCCAGGTGGTCGTCGCCTCAGCGGTTCCGGCCGGGTACGACCTGGCGGTGCTCGTGGCCATGGCAGCCGTCGTCACGCACGCGCGGTCCGCCCGGGCCGGTTACCTGTCGCTGGTCGTGGTGGCGATCAGCGTGCTGTTCGGCACCGTGCTCAGGATCGACGACTCCTGGGAGGGCTCGGCCGTCACCTATCCGTACCTGGCCGACAGCGGTGCCGTGCTCGGTGCGTGCGGGGCGTTGTGGCTGATCGCGTACGTGATGCGCGGCAACCGGGACCGGGTGGCCATCGCCGAACGCGAACGCGACCACCTGGCCCGGCTGGCCGCCGCCGACGAACGGGCGTTCATCGCCCGCGAGTTGCACGACGTGGTGGCGCACAGCCTCGCCGTGATGATCGCGCAGGCCGACGGCGCCAGCTACGTCGCCGGCACCGACACCGAACGGGCGCGGGAGGCGATGCGCACGGTCGCGGGCACCGGGCGGGAGGCACTGGCCGACATGCACCGGATCGTGGCGGTGCTGCGCGGCACCGGCGACGACACCGAACCGGACCGGCGGCGGCTGGGCATCGACCAGCTCGACAGCATCGTCGACGGTGCGCGGGCCGCGGGTCTCGGCGTTGACCTGCGTATCGACGGTGACACCGGGCAGTTGTCCCCGGCAGTGGAGCTGACGGTGTTCCGGATCGTGCAGGAGTCACTGACCAACGTGCTGCGGCACGCCGGAACCGGAACGAAGGTCACGGTGGACCTCGGGCTGGCCGAGGACCGGGTGACGCTGGAGGTCACCGACGACGGGACCGGCCGGACCGGTGCGGGTGGCGTCGGTGGCGGCAACGGGCTGACCGGGATGCGCGAGCGGGTAGCCGTACACCATGGGAAGTTCTCCGCCGGGCCCCGCCCGGGCTCCGGATGGTCGGTCCGTGCCATGATCCCGCGGTGAGTATCCGGGTGCTGCTCGTCGACGACCAGGCGCTGGTGCGGGCCGGTTTCGTGATGGTGCTGTCCGCGCAGCCGGACATGACGGTGGTCGGCGAGGCCGGCGACGGCGCGCAAGCCCTCACCCTGCTGGACCAGGTGACCGCCGACGTGGTGGTGATGGACATCCGGATGCCGGTGATGGACGGCGTCGAGGCGACCCGGCGGATCTGCGCCGATCCGGGCGGGCCCCGGGTGCTGGTGCTCACCACGTTCGACACCGACGACGACGCGTTCGCCGCACTGCAGGCCGGAGCGAGCGCGTTCCTGCTGAAGAACTCACCGCCCGAGCAACTGCTGGAGGCGATCCGGACGGTGGCGGCCGGGGAGTCGGTGGTGGCGCCGCGGGTCACCCGGGCGCTGCTGGACCGGTTCGCCGGGCAGCTCACCCTGCCGGGCCGCGCCGACGAGCGCCTGTCCGCGCTGACCGAGCGCGAGCGGGAGGTCCTGGAGCTGGTCGCGACGGGCCGGTCGAACGCGGAGATCGCCGGGCGGCTGCACGTCGCCGAGTCCACGGTGAAGACCCACTTCGGGCGGATCCTGGCGAAACTGGAGTTACGCGACCGGGTGCACGCGGTGGTTTTCGCGTACGAGATCGGCCTGGTCAAACCAGGGCCGTAGTACCGCAGTCGTACACGGGCGGCCCATAGATCAGATCTGACGTCGATGCGCGACGACGCCGCCCCGGCGAAGAATCAGAGCCGTGAACAGCAGACTCCTCTCCTTCGCGGTGCTCACCGTGGTGGTCCTGGCCGGTGTCGCCTACGGCGTGAACTATCTGTGGGACAAACGGTTCGGCCCGACCACCGCGTCGGCCGCCGACTGCCGGCTGGCCCAGCAGCTCTTCGACAAGGCGCAGACACCACCGGCCGACCCCGCCGAGGCCGAGAAGTGGGAGGTGCAGATCCGCCAGATCCGTTACACGCAGTTCGTGGACCAGGGCATCAGCACCCAGGTCGCGCGGTATGTGAGCTGGAAACGGGTGCAGGCCACCGGCGCCACCGAGCGGCCGGACGCCGGTGAACTCGACGAGATCACCGAACTGGCCATCGGGCACTGCGACGACAGCGGTGTCGACCTGAAGATTCCGCGGATCGTGTTCTGATGGGCGCCGTCACCGCGACCGAGCTGGTCAAGACGTACGGCTCCGGTGATCGTTCGGTCCGGGCCGTCGACGGGGTCTCGGCCACCTTCGACCGGGGCCGGTTCACCGCCATCATGGGCCCGTCCGGGTCCGGCAAGTCGACGTTCATGCACTGCCTCGCCGGTCTCGACACCGTCACCAGCGGCAGCATCACCATCGGCGGCACCGAGATCACCGGCCTGTCCGACCGGGCGCTGACCGCGGTGCGCCGCGACCGGGTCGGTTTCGTCTTCCAGTCGTTCAACCTGCTCCCCCAGTTGACCGCCCGGCAGAACATCACGCTGCCCGCCGAGCTGGCCGGCCGCACCGTCGACCAGGGGATGTTCGACCAGGTCGTCGGCATCCTCGGGATCGGTGACCGCCTCGATCACCGGCCGGCCGAGCTGTCCGGCGGCCAGCAGCAGCGGGTCGCCCTGGCCCGGGCCCTGAGCACCCGCCCCGACGTGATCTTCGCCGACGAGCCGACTGGCAACCTCGACTCCCGCTCCGGCGCCGAAGTCCTCAGTTTCCTGCGTGACTCGGTGCACCGCCTCGGCCAGACCGTCGTGATGGTCACCCACGACCAGAGCGCCGCGGCGTACGCCGATCGGGTCCTGGTCCTGGCCGACGGCCGCATCGTGCAGGACACCAGCCGGTGAACGTCAGCGTGCTGCGCACCCAGCTCAGCGGGGTTCTGCGCCGCCCCGGCCGGACGCTGATGACCGGGCTGTCGGTGCTGGTCGCGGCGTTCGTCGTGTTCGGCACGGTCCTCGCCTACCAGGTCGTCACCCGGACCACCCTGGACACGTTCAGCCAGACACCGACCGGGGTGAGCCTGGTGGCGTTCGCCGCCGGCGGCTACCCGGTGTCCCCGCAGCAGATCACCGAGATCCGGGCCACCGCCGGGGTCGTCCGGGTCACGGGCCGCACGACCGTCTCGTTCACCGTCGGCGACGAGAGCACCGGCAACCGGCTGGACGTGCTGTCCGACCCCGGCAGCGGCCCACTCTCCCGGCTCACCCTGGTCTCCGGGGCCTATCCGTCCGGGGCCCGGCAGATCGCGGTGGACCGGCGGGCGGCCGGGCGCCTCGGGGTGACGGCCGGCAGCCGGCTGCGGCTGCACCTCGGTGACGAGGCCGAGCCGGTGACGGTGACCGTCACCGGTGTCGTCGACGGACCGCGCGACGACACCGAACGCGCCTGGGCCCCGGATCACGTGGTCGCGGGCCTCAGCGGCGAGGAGGGTTTCCGCCGGGTCGATGTGCTCGCCGAGCCGGGCGCCGACCTGATCGCGATGACGACCACGATCTCCGACCGGCTGCTGCGCGATCCGACCGCCTACGTCAGCGTCACCACCGGCGACGCGATGCGGGTCCGGGAGGCCCGCGACGCGGTGAGCCAGTTCGACCAGTTGTTCGCCCTGATCGGGATGTTCGTGGCGATCGCCGTGGTCGCCGCCGCCCTGGTCGCCACCTCGACGTTCCGGATCGTGTTCGCCCAGCGGCTGCGGCAGTTGGCCCTGCTGCGCACGATCGGCGCCCAGCGCGGCCAGCTGGTGTTCGCCCTGGCCGTCGAAGGCGCGGTGGTCGGCCTGGTCACCGGCACCGCCGGGGTCCTGCTGGCCCAGGCGGCCGGGCTGGTCGCTCCCGCACTCGCCGGCCTGGCCGGCCACACCCTGTCCGGGCCCGGTGTCCCGGTGGGCGCGGCCGTCGCCGTGGTGATCGGCGCCGGGCTGCTGACCGTCGGCGCGGTGCTGGCTCCGGCGTTCTCGGCCGCCGGGGTCGCCCCGCTGCAGGCGCTGCGCAGCGCGAGCACCGCCGCCGCCGAACGCGGCATCGAAGCGCCCCGCCTGGTGTCCGGCCTGATCCTGGTGGCCGCGGCCGCCAGTCTCGGCGCGGTGACCGGCGCGCGGATGGACACCGGCGGCAACGAGTTGCTGCTCTACATCGTCGGGGTCGGCGCCCTCGGTTTCGGTGCGCTGATCGTGCTCGGCCCGCTGCTGATCCGCCCGGTGCTGGCCGTCGCCGGCTGGCCGTTGCGGCGGCTCGGCCCCACCGGCCGGCTCGCGGTCAGCGGCATCGGCGGCGCACCCCGCCGGGCCGCGGCGGTCTCGGTGGTGGTGGCGCTCGGCGTGACCATGCTGGCCGGCACCGTCGTCGGCATCAACAGCCTGCAACTGTGGACCGATCAGGAGATGGCCGCCCGCAACCCGGCCGACCTGGCCCTGATCGCCGAAGAGCCGGACGGATTCGAGCAGGCGGTGGCCGCGGTCCGGGCCGAGCCCCGGTTCCGGGACGTGACACCGTTCCGGCTGGGTGATTTCACCGCCGCGAACCTGGGCTTCTCCCACAGCGCCATCCAGATCGACATGGCCGGACTGCCCGCGCTGCGCAGCCTGCAAGCGTCCGCCGGGACGATCACGGCGCTCGCCCCCGGCCGGGCGATCCTGTCGGCACCGGCCGCCGCCGACCTGAACGCCGCCGTCGGCGACACGGTCACCCTGCAGTCCGAGGGCGCGACGGGGAAGGTCAGCGTCGAGGTGGTGGCGATCCTCACCGGCGAGGGCCCACTGCGATCCGGTGCGGTGCTGACCGCGGCCGATCTGGACTCGCTGGGCGTCAGCGGGCCCGGCGTGCTGGCCGACATCGCCTCCGGCACCCGCGACGAGGCCCTGGCGGTGCTGCGCCGCATCGCCGCGCCCGCCGGAGCCGAGGTGGCGGTGCTGGCCGACGCGCGGGACAAGGCTGACGCCGAGGTGTCGTCGTTGTTCGCGGCCGCACTCGGGCTGCTCGGCCTGACCGTGCTGATCGCGGTCGTCGGGGTGGGCACCACCACCGGCCTGTCGGTGCTGGAACGCACCCGCGAGTCCGGACTGCTGCGGGCGCTGGGCCTGACCCGGGCCCGGTTGCGGCTGATGATCGGTGTGGAGGCGGGCCTGTACGGGCTGGTCGGCGCGATCCTCGGCATCGTGCTGGGGGTGCCGATGGCCTGGCTGACCCTGGAGGCGTTACGGCTGGACCTGCCGTTGACGTTCCCGGCCGGCTGGCTGGCCACCATTCTGTTGGCCATCACCGCGATCACCGTGCTGGCCGGGTTGCTCCCGGCCCGCCGCGCGGCGAAGGTGAGCCCGGTGGCCGCCCTGGCGATCGACTGACCTCACGCCCCCTCGCCGGGTGTGGTGCTGGAGGACTTGCGCAGGTGGACGAACAGGCCACCCGGGCCCGTCAGCTGATGGAGTCCGCCGGGGTGAACGTGGTCTACGAGTCGGCGCCGGAGGCGACTCACATGATGCACCAGTCCGACCCGCGGCGTTACACGTCGCTGCTACGAGACTGGGCCGGCACCGCGATCCGGGAGTGAGATTCCGCCGTACCGAATGAAGATCGTTTTGATCCGCCGGAGGCCGGGTACCGGTTTCGTGCCGCGCATCCGGTGCGAGCGATCAAGTGACTACTCAGGACGGCAGAGTAACCGGCATGACACGGAACGCGCCGCGCGGCACCGCCGCCCGCATGCTGATGACCTTCCCGCCGGCCCTGTTGATCGTGGCCGTCGCGGTCGGTCTCGTCGGTGCACCGCGCACCAGCGAGGCGGCCGTGGGCGAGACCGTCACCGAGCCGTCCGTGGCCCCGGCCGACTGCCTGACCGACGACCTGACCGGCACCCTGATCGGGGTGCCGCGCCAGGCCGGGTCGGGCGTGCGCGAGGCCGTCCTGCAGCTCACCAACACCTCCACCACGGCCTGCCAGATCCAGGGCTGGCCCGAGGTCGCCCTGGTCACCCCGCCCGGCGAGGTGGTCAAGGTTCCCACCGAGATGATCGGTACGGCGGCCGCGGTGATCGACCTGGAGCCGGAGTCCAGCACCTGGTCCCGGATCCAGTGGGACGTCTGCACCGCCGACAGCTCCGGCTGCGGAGTCGGGGTGGCGCTCCAGTTCATCGTCGACCCGGAGTCCGCCGGATCGGTCGCCGAGTCGGCCGACGTGCCGGAGGCCGACCGCGACGGCATCACCATGACGGCGCTGCGGGTCGGCCCGTTCCAGGTCACCCGGGACGCCGACCCCCTCAGCTGACGGTCAGCCGGCCGAGTTCCTGGGTGCAGCGGGTCAGCGCCACGTACAGCCCGTTGTGACCGCGCGGCTCGGCACTGATGCCGTCGGCGTCGATGAGCAGGGTGGCGTCCCATTCCAGGCCTTTGGACTGGGTCGCGGTCATCAACGGCACGTCGCCGAGGACCGCGCGCAGCTCGGGAATGCGTGACGCGGGGGCGATGACCCCGACAGTGCCGCCTTCCCAGCGCTGCTGGAGTTCCTGTACGGCCTGGGCGGCGACTCCGGGCAGGTCGGCGGCGGTGACCGCGAGCTGCCAGGGCAAGACGCCGGACGATCGTACGGCCCGCGGTGGGGTGTTGTGGCTTCCCGCCAGGGCCAGCACCGGCCCGGTGAGTTCCATGACCTCACTCGGCGTCCGATAACAGATGGTCAGCTCGGCCGCGGTCCAGCGATCCCCGAGAACCGCCCGCACCGCCTGCGCCCAGCTGGTGTGCCGGTGGGCGGCTTCCGCCTGGTCGATGTCGCCGACCGCGGTGACCGACCGGCTGGGGCAGCGCCGCAACGCCATCCGCCACTGCATCTCGGACAGTTCCTGCGCCTCATCGACGACGACGTGCCCGTAGACCCAGTCGCGCTGGCCACGGGCCCGGTCGGCGGTGAACTCCCCCTGCGGTCGCGGCTGCTCACCATCCCGCTCGCCGAGCAGTTCGGCCAGGGCGTCGAGCAGTGGGATGTCACTGGACGCCCAGGGCGCCGGTTCCGCGGTGACCGTGGCGACCTCGGCCGGGGTGAGTTCGGTGGCGAGCAGTTCGGTGTCGACGAGGATCTCCCGCAGCAGGGTGCCGGGGTCGAGGGTCGGCCACAGCGACTCGACGAACCGGGCGATGGTGGCGTTGTCCGCGATCCGCTCGCGCAGTTCCTCCAGTTCCTCCTCGGACAGCAGCCCGTCGACGTCGCTACGGGAGGCGCCGGTGGAGGTGTCGGCGATACGGCTCAGGATGTCCTCGTACCCCCGCTCCATCTCCTCCATCAGGGTCTCCCGCTGTTCGGCGATCGCGTCGGCCAGCAGTTGATGGAGTTGTTCGGCGAAGACCGCGCGGGCCCGGTGGTAGGAGCGGCCCTGGGTGGCCGAGGTCAGCGCCTGCGCCACGGCGGTGGCCGGGATGACGTGGAAGTCGCCGTCCCACCGCATCTTCAGCTCCCGCGGGCCGGGAGTCAGCGCCGCCACCCGCCGTTCGAGGATCCCCTGCCAGAGGGCGCGGCCTTTGATCTCGGCGGCCGTCCGGCTCTCGGCGCGTTCGACCGTGACGCCGGGCAGCAGGGTGTCGCAGGTGGCGGCGACGACGGCGGTCTCACCGAGCGCCGGCAGGACCTGACCGATGTAGTCGAGGAACCGTGGCGACGGCCCGAGCACCAGGACCGCGCGGTCGGCCATCTGCCGGTACGTGAACAGCAGGTAGGCGACCCGGTGCAGCGCCACCACGGTCTTGCCGGTGCCGGGCCCGCCCTGCACGATCAGCGGCCCGGTCGCGTCGGCGCGGACGATGTCGTCCTGCTCGCGCTGCAGGGTGGAGATCGCCGTGGTCATGTGGCCGGTGCGCCGCTGGTCGAGAGCCGCGAGCAGCGCACCCTCACCGACGAGGCCGAGGTCACCGTCGTGTCCCGGCGTCGCGGAGAGCGGTTCGTCGTCCACCCCCACGACGACCGATCCGGTCGTACGAATATGCCGGCGTCGTTTCTGCCCTTGCGGTTCGACCGCGGTGGCCGTGTAGAACGGCCGGGCCGCGGGTGCCCGCCAGTCGACCAGGAGTGGTTCGTCGTCGCTGTGCAGCCCGATCCGGCCGATGTGCAGGGTGCTGCCGTCGGTGGCGTCGAGCCGCCCGAAGACGAGGCCTTCCCCGGCGCGGCGCAGCTCCTCGTACTGCCGGCGCAGCATCCGCTGGCGCCCCAGCTCGACCGCGTCGGCGGCGTCCAGCTCCAGCTCAGCCCGCAGATGCGCGGTGAGGCTGTCGCGCCGGGCCATGGCCGCGTCGAGAAAGTCCTGCTCCTCGATAAATGAGGTGGGTACAGAATTCCGGTGCATTTGCAAGCCCCCGCGATATTCCGGAACGTGGTCGCGGAAAGGTTAAACAACAAGCGACCCGGAATTCATATGAAAGAGACCGTACTCTCATTCATTTGATATTCCAGCCGCCCTCGTGTCTCGCACCGATCACTGACCGCGAAAATTGCGCCGCAAGACAGGCAAACGCGGATCACGTTTGGACAGCCGGAACCGACTGCTGTGCGAGAACGGCAGGATGGCGGGGTGCGTACCTCCCGCCTCTTCAAGATGGTCCTGTTGCTCCAGTCGCGGGGAACGGTGACCGCTGCCGAACTCGCCATTGAGCTGGGTGTTTCGGAACGAACCGTCTACCGCGACATCGGGGAGCTGGGCGCCGCCGGAGTGCCGGTCTACGCCGAGCAGGGACGGCTCGGGGGCTACCGGCTCGTTGACGGCTATCGGACCCGGCTCACCGGATTGAGCCCGGACGAGGCGGAGGCCCTGTTCCTGCTAGGCCTGGACGGCCCGGCCCGGGACATGGGGTTGAGCGAGTTGCTTGCCACCGCCGCGCTCAAGGTCAGCGCGTCGCTGCCGGCGGGGCTGCGCAAGGCCCGGGCCACTCAACGATTCCACCTGGACGTGCCGGGCTGGTTCCATGACGGCGAGCCGCCGCCGATGCTGACCGCACTTGTCGGTGCGGTGTGGCAGGACCTGGCGGTGACGTTGCGGTACCGGCGCGCAGATGCGGAGGAGCCGCCCGCGGTCCAGGCCGCCGCCGAAACGGCTGAAGCCCCTGACGATCAAGGATGGATTGCGGTACGCCTACCGGTCGAGTCCGTCGAAGTGGCCTACCACCAGTTGCTTCGTCTCGGCCCGGAGGTGGAGGTGCTGAAGCCGGAGTCGTTGCGCGAGCGGATGCGGGCCGCCGCGCGACGACTCCACGACAGATATCAGCGGTAACCGTTGACGTCGGCTGGTTTACCCGCGTCCTGCACTTCGACCAGGTAACGCCAGCAGTCAGGGCGGCTGCCGTCGAGGTCGGTGAATCCGTAGATCTGCGCCAGTTGCCCGCTGGACAGTGACTGCCCGTTCCAGCGGGCCACGTCCGGATCGGTGGCGAGCGCGGCGACCGCCCGGCCGGTGAAGGCGGGGCTCTCCGAGATCGCGAAATGTGGCTGGACCGTGAGAGCGTCGCGCCAATTCTGTTCGGTGACCCCGTAGTTCTCCAGCATGATCTCCGAGCGCAGCCAGCCCGGTGTCAGCGCGACCGCTGTCCCCCCGTACGAGGCAAGCTCCTTTGATTGTGAAAAGGCCATCCGCAGCACCGCGGTCTTGGCCAGGTCGTAGAAGAACGACACGCGATAGTTGGTGCTGTTGTATTCGAGGGTTCCGTCGGTCATCTCGACGACCAGCCCGCCGGGTCGCCGGATCAGTAGCGGCAGGGCGTAGTGGCTGGTCAGGATGTGGGTGTCGATCGCCAGCCGAAGGATGCGCAGACCTTTGTCAAGGTCGTGCTCCCACAGTTTGTGCTCCCAACTGAACAGCAGTTCGCTGCCCCAGATGTCGTTGACCAGCACGTCCAGACGATTATGCGAGGCGTCAATCCGTTCGGCGAGTGCACCCACCTGGTCGGCTTCCAGATGGTCTATCTGTACGGCGATGCCGGTGCCTCCGGCAGCGGTGACCAGTTCCGCGGTCTCCTCGATCGTCTCCGGCCGATCCATCTCCGAGCGCTGTTCGCGGGTGGTGCGCCCGGTCGCGTAAACCGTCGCGCCCCGGGCACCCAACTGCACGGCGATCTGCCGTCCAGCGCCGCGCGTCGCCCCCGCCACCAGGGCGACTTTTCCTGTCAGGTCTCGTTCCATGAAAGGGACCTTGACAGGAAAACCTGACGCGGGCTGTCAGGTTTTACCGGTGGTTACCCGGTAAATTGCGCCCGCCTGGTCGTCGCTGACGTAGAGCGCGCCGTCGGTTCCCTGCACCGCCATCACCGGGCGGCCCCATCGTGAGCCGTCCTTCAGCTGGAAACCGGTGAGCAGGGTCTGCTGCGGGCCGAGGGTGCCGTTCTTCCAGGCGTAGAACGACACCTCCGGCGGGCGAGGCGGTCTGCGGTTCCACGAGCCGTGGATGCCGACGAGCGCACCAGGTTCGGGGACGGTGACGAAGCTGAGGCCCAGCGGCGCCGAGTGCGCGCCCATCCCCTGTTCGGTCGGCGGCAGGCTGCCGCAGTCGAGTTTCGCGCCGTCGGGGTTGGTCTGGACGTCGCGCAGGAACGGCCGGTTGCTGTAGCTGACCGTGGGTTCCAGCTGCGGGTCCGGGTTGCAGTAGGGCCATCCCAGTTCGCGGCCTTCGGTCAGCCGGGCGAGCTGTTCCATCGGGTGGTCGTTGACATACTCCTGCACCACGTCGTGTTTGTAGCCGCCGTAACCGTCCGCCGGAAGGCCGACGTTGTCGCGATGGTTGACCGCGGTCCACACCGCGCCGTCCGGGTCGACGGCCAGCCCGGTGCCGTTGCGCACACCCCGCGCGTAAACCGTCGGTTTGCCACCGCCGGGCGCCACCTTCAGGATCGAAGCCCGTTCGGGAGTGGCCTCGCGGTCGGCGGCCGAGATGTTGCCGGTCGACCCGACCGACACGTAGATCGACCCGTCCTTACCGACGGTGACGCTCTTGAGGGCGTGCGAGTAGGCGCCGCGCAGTTCCGGGCTCTTGGCGTCCGGCAGGTCGTCCACGACGATCTTACGAGCGGACACCACCCCACTTTTGTACGTGTACGCATTGACCTGATCACTTTCGGCCACGTACAGGGTGTCTCCGTCGAACGCCAGCCCGTGCGGCTGGTTCAGCCCACTGAGCAGGGTCTTCCGGCTCGACCCCAGCGAGATCACGTCCCCGAACTTCGGCCTCGACACCAGCAGCTGGTCGTCCGGGGTCCACGCGAGCAGCCGCGCGCTCTCCACCCGGGCGAACACGCTGACCGTCCAGCCGGGCGGCGCCAGCAGTGTCCGGTCCTGATCGAACGGTGCCTGACCGGTCGCCGTGATCGTGGTGGCGACCAGCCCCGCCGTCTGCTGGGGTGCCGGCTGCTCCCCGGCCGACGCCGAACACCCCGCCAGCCCGAGCACCAGAACCGCCAAGCCGCGCGTAATCGTCCTCACCGGTGCATCTCTACCGATCGGACGGCGGCGCCGCAACCCGGCGAGCCGGTGTGGACTCCTCGAACAGCAGCAGCGTCCGGGTGCTGACGACACCCGCCATGCCCTGGATCTCGTCCAGAACGAGGTGCCGCAGCTCGGTGTTGTCGGCCACCCGGACCAGAAGGATCACGTCGAAGTCGCCGCCGACCAGACCGATGTGCACCACGCCGGGCAGTGCCCGCAGCCTGCCGAGAACCTCACGCCAGTTGGCTTGCTGCAGGTTGAGAGTCACGTAGGCGGCGGTGGTCAGCCCGGCGGCGACCGGGTCGACGTCGGCGTGGAAGCCGCGGATCACACCGGTCTGCTGCAGGCGGGCGACCCGGGCGTACGCGTTGGCGCGCGAGATGTGCAACGTCTCCGCGAGCGTCCGCATCGACATCCGGCCGTCGGCTGCCAACTCGGCCAGGATCAGCCGATCGGTATCGTCGAGCATCGCCGTTCCCCCTCAGGTTGGACGTTCGGCCACCCCCGAGACCGTGACGCGAACAAAATTCTCGTTCTTCGGCCACCTATGGTGTTCGATTGGCAAGCTGGACACAATCCCCTCATGACACGTGACGCAGCTCTCCTGCTGCCGTCCACGGAGCCGGTGACGCTCATCGACCCGGACGGCCACCCCGTTCCCGTCGGCCAGGACATGCCCGACCCGCAGGCACTCATCCACGCGTACGGCGCCCTGCTCGCCGCCCGCCGCTTCAACGATCAGGCCGGCGCTCTGGTCCGGCAGGGCCGGCTCGCGGTCTACCCGTCGTCGCACGGGCAGGAGGCCTGCCAGGTCGCCTGCGTGCAGGTCCTCGACGACGGTGACTGGCTGTTCCCCACCTATCGCGACACCGCGGCGATCGTGGCCCGCGGCGTCGACCCGGTGCAGGCCCTCACCCTGCTGCGCGGCGACTGGCACAGCGGTTACGACCCGCACGCCACGAAGGTCGCGCCGCAGGCCACGCCCCTGGCCACCCATCTGCTGCACGCCGTCGGCGTCGCCCACGCGGCCCGGCTGCGCGGCGAACCGACAGTGGTGATGGCGGTCTGCGGCGACGGCGCCACCAGCGAGGGCGACTTCCACGAGGCCCTCAACTTCGCGGCGGTGTTCCGTACCCCCGTGGTGTTCTTCATCCAGAACAACCAATACGCGATCTCGGTGCCGCTGGACCGGCAGACCGCCGCGCCGTCGCTGGCCCACAAGGGTGTCGGCTACGGCATCCCCGGCGAACGGGTCGACGGCAACGACGTCGCCGCCCTGCTCAGGGTGCTCGGCACCGCCGTCGACCAGGCCCGCGCCGGCGACGGACCGCAGCTGGTGGAGGCGCACACCTACCGGGTGCAGGCGCACACCAACGCCGACGATGCCGGCCGCTACCGTTCTGCCGACGAGGTCACGCCCTGGCTGGCCAAGGACCCGATCACGCGGTTGGAGACGTTCCTGCGGGGTCGCGGTCTGCTCGACGACAAGATCATTGGTGGGTACGTGGAACAAGCCTCGCTGATGGCCGAGCGCCTGCGCACCGGCCTGGCCGGCGAACCGGCCACCGATTACCGGGACCTCTTCGCCCACGTCTACGCCGAACCCACCCCGCAGCTGCTGGAGCAGCGGGCGCTCGTAGCCGACGAGGTGTCCCGTGACCTCTGAGAAGATCACCATGGCCGGAGCCCTCAACCAGGCGCTGCGCGACGCCATGCGCGCCGACGAATCCGTGGTCATGTTCGGTGAGGACGTCGGCCCGCTCGGAGGCGTCTTCCGGATCACCGACGGTCTGACCGCCGAGTTCGGTGACCAGCGCTGCTTCGACACCCCGCTGGCTGAGTCCGGCATCCTCGGGATGGCCATCGGGATGGCGATGAACGGCATGCGCCCGGTGGTGGAGATGCAGTTCGACGCGTTCGCGTACCCCGCGTTCGAGCAGCTGATCAGCCACGCCGCGAAGATGCGCAACCGCACCCGCGGCCGGGTGACGGTCCCAATCGTGATCCGGATCCCGTACGCCGGGGGCATCGGCGGCGTCGAACACCACTGCGACTCGTCCGAGGCGTACTACGCGCACACCCCCGGCCTGCACGTGGTCGCGCCGTCCGACCCGGCCGACGCGTACGGGCTGCTCCGCCACGCCATCGCTTCCCCCGACCCGGTGGTGTTCCTGGAGCCGAAGAAGCTGTACTTCGCCCGCGCCGAAGCCGATTTCACCGTCCCGGTCCCCCCGATCGGCACCGCGGTGATCCGGCGTCCCGGAACCGACGCGACGCTGATCGCTTACGGTCCCGCGGTGCCGGTCGCGCTGGAGGCCGCCGAAGCGGCGGCCCAGGAGGGCCGCAGTCTGCAGGTGGTCGACCTGCGTTCGCTGGTCCCGTTCGACGACGAGACGGTGTGCGCGGCGGTCCGTTCCACCGGCCGGGCCGTGGTGGTGGCCGAGGCGGCCGGTTTCGCCAGCGTCTCCTCCGAGGTGGTGGCCCGGGTGACCGAACGCTGCTTCCACCACCTGCACGCCCCGATCCGCCGGGTGACCGGTTTCGACATCCCGTACCCGCCGCCGAAACTCGAACACGTCCACCTCCCGTCCGTGGACCGCATCCTCGACACCGTCGACGACCTGCAGTGGGAGTACGCATGAGCGCACGGACCTTTCTGCTGCCGGACCTCGGGGAAGGGCTGACCGAGGCGGAGATCGTGCGCTGGCTGGTCGCCGAGGGCGACATCATCGAGATCGATCAGCCGGTCGTCGAGGTGGAGACGGCGAAGGCGGTGGTCGAGGTGCCGTCCCCGCACGCCGGGCGGGTCGCCACCCGGCACGCCGCCGAGGGCACCACCCTGGACGTGGGATCCCCGCTGATCACCGTCGCCGAGCCGGGCGGTTCCGGCAACGTCCTGATCGGCTACGGGACAACCCCGGACAAGGCGGCGGTACGTCACCGCAAGCCACGCATCCCCCACCCTCGAACTCCCGAGCAGCACGAACGTTCCGTCCCCATGGTGCTCTCACCCCTGGTCCGCCGCCTGGCCAGAGACACCGGCGTCGACCTGACCTCGGTGAACGGCACCGGCCCCGGCGGCGTC
Organism: Actinoplanes derwentensis; assembly: GCF_900104725.1. Lineage (NCBI taxonomy): Bacteria > Bacillati > Actinomycetota > Actinomycetes > Micromonosporales > Micromonosporaceae > Actinoplanes > Actinoplanes derwentensis. Next base: position 1,867,264 of record NZ_LT629758.1, on the reverse strand, counting down.
ATCACCCGCCACGACGTCGAAGCCGCTTCCCCACCGACCACGCCGAAACCCGGCCGGGTGGTCGTCGCGGGTGAGCGGCGGATTCCCCTGAACGGCTTCCGCAAGCAGGTGGCGGCGGTGCTGACTCGCAGCCGGGCCGAGATCCCCGAGGCGACGATCTGGGTGGACGTCGACGCGACCGCTCTGTGGGAGCTGCGCGAACGTGGCCGAGCCGTTCCCGGTTCCCCCGGACTGCTCGCCTACGTGGCCCGTTTCGTGGTGGCTGGCCTGCGCGAATACCCGGTGTTCAACGCCCGCCTCGACATCGAACGCCAGGAGATCGTCGAACTGGACCGGATCAACCTGGGCCTGGCGGTGCAGAGTGACCGCGGCCTGGTGGTCCCCGCGATCCCCGGCGCGGAGACGATGACGACTTCCGGACTGGACTCGGCGATCCGTGACCTGACGGCTCGGGCCCGCCGGGGCGAGTCGACACCGGCGGAACTGTCGGCAGGCACGTTCACCCTGAACAACTACGGCGCCTTCCGGGTCGACGGCAGCGCCGCCATCATCAACCACCCGCAGGTGGCCATGCTCGGAATCGGTCGCATCATCGATCGGCCCTGGGTGGTGGACGGTGCGTTGACCGTACGAAAAGTGACGCAGTTGTCCTTTGTCTTCGACCATCGGATCTGTGACGGCGGCGCGGCGGCCGGTTTCCTGCGCACCGTCGCCGACGCGATGGAGGATCCGCCCTCCGCCCTGGCCCGCCTATAGCTCGGCGCTCTCCAGGTCGACCAGGTAGCCGCGGCGATCTCCGCCCCGCTCGATCGCCCGCACCTCCGGATTCCCGGCGGGGGTGAGCCGGGCGATCCGCCGGACCAGCCAGGTCCGGGCCACCGTCACCGTCGGCGGTGGCCCGCCGCAGACAGTGCAGGCTCAGTCCGAGCGTGACCTTCTCCCCCACCCGCGCCCGGAACTCCGAACTGTCGACCTGTTCCACGGACACCAGCACCCCGAGCAGCAGCATCCCCCCATTGTCGCCGCCCATTGCCGACCGCGCCTCCGGTGGAACCGCGGTGGGCTACGTGACTCTGTCCGCTCTGGTGGGCGTCGGTCTTCTGGTCCAGTTCACTCTCTCCCCGCTGTAACCGCGTTCCTGATCTCATCGAATCCGGTCGTACTAGGGTTCGTCGCATGCGTTACCGATCAGCGGCCGGCCGCTGGGTTCTGCTGGCCACCGTGCTCGGGTCCAGCCTCGCCTTCATCGACTCCACCGTCGTCAACATCGCGCTGCCCACGATCGGGCAGGAACTCGGCGCCGACGCGGCGGGCCTGCAGTGGACGGTCAACGGCTACGCCCTCAGCCTCGCCTCGCTGGTGCTGCTCGGTGGTTCGCTCGGCGACCGGTTCGGCCGCAAACGCATCTTTCTCACCGGTGTCACCTGGTTCGCGGCGGCGTCACTGCTCTGCGGTCTCGCCCCGTCCATCGAACTGCTGGTCGCGGCCCGCATCCTGCAAGGCGTCGGCGGGGCGCTGCTCACGCCGGGTGCCCTGGCGATCCTGGAGGCGTCGTTCGATCCGGAGGACCGGGCGCGGGCGATCGGCGCCTGGTCCGGGCTGGGCGGTATCGGTGGCGCGCTGGGCCCGTTCCTCGGCGGCTGGCTGGTGGAGATCGGTAGCTGGCGGTGGATCTTCCTGATCAACGTGCCGGTGGCGGCCCTGGTGCTGTGGGTGGCGGCCCGGCACGTGCCCGAGTCCCGTAACCCGGCGGCCGCCAAGTCGTTCGACGTGGCCGGGCTGATCTGTGGTGCGGCCGGGCTCGGCGGGCTGACCTACGGTTTCACCGCGTGGCCGGCCGACGGTCCCGGTGATCCGGTGGTGCTGGCCTCGCTGGCTGTCGGGGTGGTCGGGCTGGTCGCGTTCGTGCTGGCCGAGCGCCGTTCTCCGCATCCGATGCTGCCGCTGGGTATCTTCCGGTCGGTGGCGTTCAGCGGGGCCAACGCGGTCACCTTCCTGGTGTACGCGGCCAACGGTGGAGTGTTCTTCCTGGTCGTGCTGAACCTGCAGGTGGTGGCCGGGTTCAACCCGCTCGCGGGCGGCCTGGGACTGCTCCCGATCACGGTCCTGATGCTGCTGCTGTCGGCGCGGTCCGGTGCCCTCGCGCAGCGGGTCGGACCTCGGATCCCGATGACCGCGGGTCCACTGGTCTGCGCGGCGGCGTTGCTCTGGCTGTCGGCGATCGGCACGGGCGCGTCGTACCCGGTCGACGTACTCCCGCCGGTGATCTTGTTCGGTTTGGGTCTGTCGTTGCTGGTCGCGCCGTTGACCGCGACCGCGCTCGGGTCCCTCGACGACTCCCACGCCGGTATCGCCTCCGGGGTGAACAACGCGGTGGCCCGGGCCGCGGGCCTGCTGTCGGTGGCGGTGCTGCCGCTGGCCGCCGGGATCGGCGCCGGAAGCCTCACCGACGCGGCCACGTTGGCGCCGGTCTACCACACCGCGATGCTGATCTGCGCTGCTCTGATGACCGGCGGCGGCGTCCTGGCCTGGTTCCTGATCCCGAACCGCCTGACCAAACCCACTCCCGCCGAGTCCTTCTGCGACCCGTGCGCCCCGCCGCTACTCAAACGCGACCCAGCCACCGAGGGCTGACTGCCCGCCCGGCTCTGCCCGCCCGGCTCTCACGAGCCGGGCGACGTCATCGCGTCCCGGATCAGCGCGAAGTCGGTCAGGGTGAGGTACGGCTCGTCGTCGGCCACGACACCGACCTGAGTCACGGCCCGCAGCGGGGTGCGGTCGAAGATCTGCCGGGTGGGCGAGTAGAAGACGAAGCCGTCGCCCCGGCGTAACCGGCCGAGTTTGATGGATGACCACCGACCCGGATCCTGACGGGCTCGGCCGCCAGGCCGCCGACATTCTGCAAACCCTTGGCGGTACGCCGGATCGCGCGCGCCTGAACGAGGCGATCGGCCTGCTGCGCCGGGCGGTGGCCGTCTCGGCGGCGTGACTCATCCGCCGTTTCCGGTGCCGGCCGACGAGGTGGTCGTGATCGGGTCGGCCGACGTCACATCGATCGACGGACCCACCGGGCTCTCCTCTTGCACGACGCTGATCGTGACCGTGGTGTCCCGGGCGGCCCGCACACCACAATCGGGGCTCTGCGAGATGACCGTGCCCGGGGCTACCAGGGCTGAGACCTCGACGATGTCGACGTTGTAGCCGACTTCGGAGAGGATCGCCTCTGCGGTGTCCTGGCTCTTGCCCTCCACACAGGGGACTCTCTGCGGGGACGGCGGCCGTCGGGTCGAGGAAGCAGTGCGTGCGATCGGCTTCGACGAGGATGCGGAAGGTTCCGGGCCGGACACGCTCGGCAGTGCGGAGTACTCCGGGGCACAGACCTGATAGGTCACCGTCGAACCCCAGACGGCGCTGCTACGCGGTGCCGGGACCTGGCCGATCACCGCGTCGGCAGTGCATGCCGCGTCGTCGCCGGTTCGGGGGACCGCGACCGGGACGAGCCGGGCGGAGCGGATCACGGTCTCCGCGTCGACGCGGCTCAGGCCGACCACCGGTGGAACCATCACCGGGTCGGCCTGAGCAGCTGACGGCCATCGCACCCAGACCACCAGGCCGCCGGCCAGCGCGGCGGCGACCAGCGTGGGTCTGATTCCAGGCCTCCGCCGGGATCCGCGAGTCTCCGGGCGTGCCGAATGGTCCGCCGGTGACTGCGCCGCGTATCCGGTCGGTGGCCGTAGACGGGGTGGCGCCGAGGCCGGTGCGGGCAGGGGCGGCCACGGCGGGACCCGGTCGGGGACCTGCAAGCTCGTCGCCGTCAGGTCCGGCGCGGCGGCCGGCGGCCCTGGCTCCGGCCCGCGTACCCGGACATCGGCGACCACGATCTCGCCCACCGCTTCGACGTACTTACGCGGCTTCTGATGGGACGGTCCGTCCGCGACCCGGTCCGAGGCGTACGTGAAGAGCTCGTCCACCGTGATCCGGCCGTCCCGGTCGGTGTCGGCCGCACCGGTCAGGATCCCCGTCAGGAGCGCCTCGGTGAAGTACGACCCGCGTGACTTCACGGCCTGTTGATCGTCCGGGTCCTCCAGGCTCACCTCGGTCGCGCCGGAGGAGGTGAGGACCGCTACGCCGGCCCCTTCGGGGAGGTCACGGACCAGTGCGTTCACTCCGGCGTCGCGGCCCGCTTTGGGGCGCATCGCGCGCAGGAACGCCCCGCTGAAGCAGCAGTCGGCGATCACCACCGTGGCCCGGGAACGGCTGCGGGCGATCTGGGTGCGCACGAACTCGGCGCTCACCCCGGTGACGTCCGGCCGCCGGTACTGGCTGTCCTGGAAGGCGAAGTGCAGATTCATCTCGCTGTCCTGCAACCCGTGGCACGAGAAGTAGATGAGGTTGACGTCGTGCCGGGTGGCTGTCTCGAAGAACTCGGCGACCGCGTGCCGGGCCTCGTGCGCGGTGCAGTCGGTGAGCGTCGTCACGGCGTATCCGGTCTTGTCGAGCACCTGGTGGAGGGCTTTCGCGTCCCGGACGGGCGATCGCAGTGCGGGCAGCGAGTCGTCGGTGAACCGTTCACAGGCCAGAAGCAGCGCGCGTCGCCTCGTCTGGGGCGCGGTCACGCCTGACCCGTGTCGTCGGTGACGCGCGCCAGGAATGCCGACACCAGGGCGTCACGCTGGGATCGGGTGACCTGTGCGGTGAGGACCTGGCCGTCGATCTCCAGGTGCACGTCCAGGATCAGTTGGCGTTTGAGCCAGTTGAGCGCCGCGTCGACAACGGCGGGGACCATCTCGGGCGCGGCGGAGACGAGCAGGACGCCGACGGCGGCCAATGCCGCGGACTTCGCATGGGGTACGGGCCGGCCACCGCTCGGGATCGTCACGTCGTCGACATCGAGACCGAGAAGCACCGAGCGCAGCGCCTGGCCGGTGTCGGCCAGGTCCTCCTCGGTCAGAGCCGATCCACACACCTTGATTTCGAGTTGCGGCACAGATAGGGAGCATGGGTCGGTGAGGACGACCGGTCAAGCGAAACTCCGGGCAGCTGAGCTCAATCACCTGTCCGGGGCATACCGAATGTCACCGGTACCGCCGGTCACGCCGTCGGCCTCGCCGAACCACAGTCGTATGGATGAGCAGCGTGGTGAGGGCACCGCCGGCCGCCGCCGGCAGGCTCCACTCGAAGGGCGCCGCGCCGGACAGCGACGGGGACGTCGCCCGGACAGTCCACGAGGTCACCAGCGAACTGCGCGACTGGTATCCGGGGACGCCCTCGGTCTGGGCGGCACACATCTACGCCGGCGTCTGATCCTCTCGGGTCCTGGTAAGAAAGTGCACACCCGGTCGCCCGGGTCTGCCCGAGCCGTCGCTGGGGCTCAGTGGACGAGCGTGACGTGGCTACGGTTCGAGCGTGTTCTCAGGATTGTCCGACGACAAGGCGCGCATGATCCGGCGGTGGCTGCCGAGTGCGCTGCCCGGTCTCGCCATGCTGGTGATCGGGCTGGTCCGGCCCACCCGGGCGGTGCTGAGCTGGGACGAGATCGCCACCGCCGACGTGGCGCAGCGGTCGGTGGAGCAGATCTGGCGACTGGTTCACCACATCGACGGGGTCTTCGGCGTCTACTACCTGACGATGCACCTGTGGACCTCGGTGTTCGGCGACTCGATGCTGAGCCTGCGGCTGCCGTCGATCCTGGCGATGGCGGTCGCCGCCGCTCTGACCGGGGAGCTGGGCCGGCGGCTGTTCGGGCCGCTGGTCGGCTGTCTTGCCGGTGGGCTGCTGTGCCTGATTCCGAACATCTCTCGGTACGCGGCTGAGGCCCGGCCGTACACCATCGCCTGTATGTTCTCGGTCCTCGCCCTGCTGTTGCTGTTTCGCGCGCTCGACCGGCCGGGGCCCGGCCGGTGGGTCGCCTATACCGCCGCGATCACCGCGATGGGCCTGTTCAGCCTGGTCGCGCTGGTCGCGCTGGCGGGGCATTTCGCGGTCGTCCTGGCCCGGCGCGGCGCCCGGTTCTGGGTGCCCTGGTGCGCTGCGGTTCTGGCGGTGCTGGTGGTGGTCTCGCCGCTGATCTGGTGGGGCCTGCGGCAACGCGAGACCCAGCTTCATTGGGTACGACCGATAACGGCCGGCGGGGTCTACCGCTTCCCGGAACTGCTCACCGGCTCTCCCGAGGTCGCGTGGCTGCTGATCGGGCTGCTGCTGTTCGCCGCGTTCCGACCGTCCCGGCAGATCCTCGAACTGGCGGCGGTGACCCTGCTGCCGATGGCGGTGCTGTGTGCCGCCGCGTTCGGCGGAGTGTCGTTCTGGATCAATCGTTACCTGCTGTTCGTGCTGCTCCCGGCGGTCATCGTGGCGGCCGCCGGACTACCGCGTACCAGGATCGCCGGTCTGTCGGCCCTCGCGGTCGTAGCCGCCGCCTCGGTGCCCGGCCAGCTCGCCGTGCGCCAGCCGACGGTCAAGAACGGCAGCGACTACCGCACACTGGCCGGAATCATCGAGCGACGGCAGCAGCCGGGCGACGTCATCGTGCTCGAAGGCGGGCGCACCATGCGGGCCGGAATCGACTTCTACCTGCGCCACGACCCGGGCCGGCCACGGGATGTCCTACTGAACCGGTCCGCGGCGCAGACCGCCACCCTCGAAGCGGCCGAACACCCCGACCCGGTCCCCCGGCTGGCCGGCACCGACCGGATCTGGCTGGTCGCCTATGGGCGGCGGGCTGATCCCGCCAGCGGACGCCCGGACCTGCAACGGATGCTGGACACCGACTTCCAGCGGGCCGGCCGGTGGACGGTGAAACGCGGTGCCATGGCCCTCTACGTGCGGTCGCCGGGTCCGTGAGAGCACGGTGATCAGACGACAGTGGGCCGTTCGTTACGGTCGACCTCTTCGGAGTTCTGGACGAAGGTCTGCTGCGAGATGGGTTCGAGGACGGCGGTCTCATGGAATCGCCGCAGCGAAGTAGACCCGCAGCTGATCATCGTGGACCGGATCTTGGCCAGGGTGACCTTCACGTTGTCGGCGAGTGACCCGACGTAGTTGACGTAGCCGTCGACGCCCTCTTCGAAGACCATGTCGCCGCCTTGGCCGTACCGGGCAGCGTTACGGGCGCGGGCGCTGCCCTCGCCCCAATACTCCTTGAGGACCTGGCCGCCCGCGCCACGGACCTTCGGGGCCGGGCTTTCGTCGAAACGGGCGAAGTAGCGGCCCAGCATGAGGAAGTCGGCTCCGAAGGCGTACGCGATGGCCATGTGGGAATCGTGGATGACGCCACCGTCCGAGCACACCGGCACGTACATCCCGGTCTTCTCCGCGAGAGCGTCGCGGGCGGGGACGATCTCGGCGAGGGCGGTCGCCTGGCCCCGGCCGATGCCTTTCTGATCGCGGGTGATGCAGATGCTGCCGCCGCCGATACCGACCTTGACGAAGTCCGCGCCGGCGTCGGCGAGGTAGCGGAAACCACGGGCGTCGACGACGTTTCCGGCGCCGATGTGGACGGTGTCGCCGTAGCGTTCGCGGACGAACTCGATGACGCGGTGCTGCCACACGGAGTAGCCGTCGGAGGAGTCCAGGCACAGGACGTCGGCTCCGGACTCGACCAGGGCCGGGATCCGGTCCTTGAAGTCGCGGGTGTTGACGCCGGCGCCGACCCGGAACCGTTTGTCGCCGTCCACGGTCTCGGTGCGGAACTGCTCGTGCAATTCGTAGTCGCGGCGCTGGACGAGCGCGGTCAGGTGACCGGTGGCCTCGACGATCGGCAGTACGTCCTGACGGGAGTCCCAGAGCAGTGAGTTCGCCCGTTCGAGGGTGGTTCCGTGCGGCGCGGTGACGAGATCGGCGACCGGCAGCATCCGTGACTCGACGCTGTCGCCGGGCTGATGCCGGTGGAAGTTGTAGTCGCGGGTGCCGATCAGGCCGAGGAACCGGCCCGACGGTGTCCCGTCGTCGGTGACGACGACCACGTCGAGGCGGGTCTGTCTCATCAGGAGGTCGGCCTCGTGGAGCGTTGCCGAGGGTTTGATGTTGACGTCGTTGTGCCGGAAGCCGGCCTTGTGCCGTTTGACGGTCGCCACCATCTCGGCCTGTTCGCCGATCGGCTGGTTCTGGTGCAGGAAGGACAGACCGCCGACCTGCGCGAGCGCGATCGCCAGCTGAGGCGAGGAGACGGCACCCATGATCGCGCTGACCATGGGCGTGGCGATCCGGATCGGCGACTGTTGCCCGACCCGGTGCCGAACCAGAGGCGCCGACAGATCCACCCGGTCCGGTGTGCAGTCCTCGTCGGTGAGATTGGGCAGAAGCAGGTATTCACCGAAGGTCCGGGACGTCTCGGACAGGATCCGCACTGCTGCACTCCTTGACAGTCGATACGCTGGTGGAGCCGTGATCGAATGACATTATCAGCCGGATCCGTGCCGGAATAACCGCACATATCACCCGCAAGGATGACCGTGTGGGATTCGAAGGTGGCCGTGAACGGCCGCGCAAGGACTTCAGGCTCGGGTGAGGGCCGAGGCCGGGGCCATCACGATGCGGGGCTTCTTCGCCGGATTGAGCCACTTCAGCAGGCGGACCATGTTCGCGCGGCTCACCGAGACGCAACCGGCGGTGGAGCCCTTGCCGCTGGCGTGCAGAAAGATCGCCGATCCCAGGCGGGTGTTCGCCGGTGTGCTGGTGACGTTCTGGCGGCGGGTGGCGTCCCAGCGGACCCCGGCCGGGCGGTTGAAGTCGATCACCGCGGCGTGGGCGTACTGCGTCGGGTACGCCGCGAGCCGCTCGGCCTGTGACTTACGCCAGGTGCGCTTCGCGGACGCGTACGGCTGGAAGACGTTGTACGTTTTCGCGTCCTTGTTGTCGCCACTCCAGTAGTCGTTCTTGTCGACCTTCCGGTACGGCAGGCTGGTCCCCGGATCGGCGCGGACCCCGAACGCCTCGGTGATCCGGAACGTGCCCGCCGGAGTCTGGCCGGTGTCCTGCACCCGCTGTGACGCCCACGCCCACCCGCCGTACCCGCTGCGCGCCTTCATCGCCCCGAACTTCAGCCGCCATTCTCCGTCCGAACCGCGCTGGTAGGCGCGCAGCGTGGCGTACGTCGACCCCCAGCTGTTGCCGCTCACCACGATCACCTGCCGGGCGTTGCCGACGTGCGCGAGCTTGTCCGGCAGAGCCGCCGCCGCGGGCGTACCGGGCAGCAGGGCCGCCACCAGCACGAACCCGATAGCCGCCGCAAGTCTTCGCACAGTCATTCACCCTCACCCGGCGTGCAACGGATCCCATCGGGCGATCGGGTACCCCGATCAGGCGTCCGGACACCCGATGAGGCCGAAATGATAGGCCTCATCGGGTAGGTGGCGGCGGCCAGTCCCCGGCCTGGGCGTACCCGAATGATGGCCCAGGTCTCGCAGCAGGATCCCGATCAGGGCGACACGCGGGCCGGTCTCGCGGGCGGCGGAGCGGGCACCGGCTGGGCGTTGTAGCCGTCCGGAGGACCTTCAAGATTCAGGTGTACCCGCGTCCCGGCTGGAACCAGTAAGGTGGCGAGAACGGCGGTCTTCGGTTCGATGTGCAGGCACACACCGACTCGCAGACCGGCAAGGACGTGCCGCGAAGGTTCGTGCGGCAGGGGTATGAGGGCGACCGCCCAGCGGGCGCCGGAATGGTGGTATCAGGACAGCAAGGATTCACGGAACATTGTTTTCACTCTTCATCCAGATGATTCGTCAGGGATCGAAACACTGACGAGTTACTGGTAGAAGTCCTTGCGGTACGAGTGATCGCCGAACACGGCAGTACGCCGCGTCAGGCGTGCTCACTCGGTCGTAATCACAGGTGAACCCTAACATTCGTTAGGTATTCGCACTCGTGACCGCCTGAAGTAGCCCCGCGCGTCCTTTTATAGGGCGCTGACCACGGTGAAGCAGCCCCGTGAGCAGCGGTTCCGGGCAGTCGACATTCCTTCACGACAACATCCCCAACCCCATTGCGGCGGTACGTCGTGACCTCGCCAACGTTGCCGAACCCGCGACGGCGCACCGCCGAATCGCAGGCAACCGCAGCTCAGAGCCGCCACGAACAGTCCGGGCACCCCACCCTGTTCGCTCCCCGCCGAGGGCGTGCTAGATTCTTCTCGTTGCAGTTTTGATTTCCGTAGACGTTTGCCGGCGCCTGATGGGTTTCTGACACCCTCCCAGGCGCTTTTTCGTTCTCGTGTCATTTCGACGCAGGTGATCAACACGGCGGCACCCGGAGTTCGCACAGTGCGGGCTTCATCAGCCTGCGAAGGAGCAGAAATGACTACAGGCACCGTGAAGTGGTTCAACGCCGACAAGGGCTTTGGCTTCATCAGCCCCGACGACGGCGGCGCTGACGTCTTCGCCCACTTCTCCGCGATCGCCACCAGCGGCTACCGCAGCCTCGAGGAGAACCAGAAGGTCGAGTTCGACATCACCCCGGGCCAGAAGGGCCCGCAGGCGGAGAACATCCGTCCGCTCTGATCCGAACTCCGCGAACGGCGGCCCGACTGATTCAGCGGGCCGCCGTTCGGCCTTTTACGCGCCGCCCCCTCAGGCGGGCGGACCAGCGGGTACGACAGCGCGACACGGTGAAGGACATGACATGACGACAACCTATTCGGGCCCCGCACGGCTGATCCTGGTCGACGGCGCATGCATATCCGGCATGGCTTCTCTCAACACCAACCAGCGCGGCGGCGTCAACGGCTGGGGCGGCACGTTCCGTCCGGACAAGGCCCCGTCCGAGCTGCGCGAAGAGGCCGGAGGGGAGATCCAGCTGGAACTTCCCTACGACCGGGAGGGCACAGTCACCGTCACCGGCATGCGGAAGCTGCTCGCCACCCAGGTGCTGATCTCGCTGACCGGAAGCGGACCCGTCCCCTTCTGACGGCGCGTCACCTGCTCGCTCGGCCCGGCCGTCATGCGCCGGCGTGGATCCGCCGGGCGATGACAGGGGCGAGCGGGTAGGGCCGCTCCGGCGGCAACAACCGCCGAGTCTTCGCACTCTGCCCCGACCGGACCAACCCGGCGATCTTGTGAACAGTGGGCGTGATGTCCCGCACCCCGACGACCCAGTCCTCGGCGAACTCACGGATCAAACCCCGGCCGACCCCGACCTGAATGCTGTAGTGCTGAAGTGCCGCACCGCGCAGCGACCGCTCAGGATCCCACTGCACATGCACCGCCGCGCGGGCGAACTCAGCACTCCAGGCGGCGGCGCTGCCGTGCACGGCCGGTTCCGGCGCGGTGAGGACAGCCCGCGACAGCGCCTGCTCCCACCCCGTACGGGTGATGCGAACCGCCAGAATCCGTTCCTGGCCGGCTTTGCCACCCCAGTTGCTGCGATGCATCAGCCACAGCAGCGACGGCTTGATCCAGGTCATCCGGCTGAACGAGAACGGCGCCACGAACCGCCCCGCCGCCAGAGCCGCATCCGCGACGGCCGCCGAGTAGGCCTGGTAAACGACGATCGTCTCAGCATCGAAGTCGGCCCGAATCTCCCGCAACATGCGCGCGACCATGCCACAGCAGCCCCTACCGTGACGAGCGGTTATCCACGCCGGGCGCGGTCACGGTGAGGATCTCGGAGGTGCCGGGCTCGTTCTGATCGAGGTATTCCTGCGCCACGGCGACCGTCAGACCGGCGGCGTTGACCACGTCCGGAGGGAACTCGGCGATGGCCCGGCGCAGCAGTTCCCTGGCATCCATCCGATCATTGTCGGCCATTGCGCTGAGCGGGTACCTGCGGGACGCGGTGCAGGCCGTTCGGGGTCGTCACCAGGAGCGCCCGGTGGTGCGGGTCGTCGTGAACCGTGTGGATGAGCGGATGGTCGGGCCAATGCTGAACGATCTGGCCCTCCGCCGTGACGAGTAACAGCAGGCCACCGGTGGTGCCGACGGCGATGCGGTGGCCTCCCACCGTGAAGCAGACACTGTTCGGGGTCGGCACGCCGCGCGGCAGCTGCCATTTCGTCGTGCCGTCACGGGCGTCGAACAGGCCGGCGATCCCGCTTTCGGCTGTCGAACGGCGGTGAGCCAGGCGACCAGCAGGTCACCGTCGGGAGCGAACGCGACCGCGGAGGTGCCGTGATGGATGGCGTCGTGTTCCAGCAACTCCTTGGTGGCCGTGCCGAACACCGCGACCGCGGAACCGTCACCTGGTGACCACCAGCCGACCGCGAGCAGGCTGCCGTCGGCGTTGAAGGAAGGCTGCTCGGAGCGTTCCCACCTGCCGAAACGGTGCTCGACCTCGCCGAGGGGGGGTGCACGACGGCGGCGTACTGCGGCAACCGAGCCGCCTCCGCCAGGGTGAACTCCGCCATGGCCGGAACATGTCAATGCCAAATCGTTTGCGGTACGCCCGGGGAACAGCCCATCCTGTCGGCCGTGACCGACACCTTCCCGTCCGAGTTGACCGTTCGCCCGCTCACCGTCGAGGACGCCCGACTGATCGCCGGGTGGCGTTACGACGGGCCGTGGAAGGTCTACGACTCGCGGCCGGATGACGGGCTGATGAGCGACAACCCGGACTATCTGGCCGTCGCGGGAGCCCGTGGTGGGCCGCTGGTCGGGTTCTGCTGTTCGGGTTTCGAGGCGCGGGTGCCGGGCCTCGAAGCCGAGGACGGTGTGCTGGACATCGGCATCGGCATGGACCCGGCGCTGGTCGGGCTCGGGCACGGCGCCCGGTTCTTCGGTGCGGTACTGGAGCACTTTCGGGGTACTACCGGCGGACACCGGCTGCGGGCCGTGGTGCAGTCGTGGAACGAGCGGAGTCTCCGGATGACCCGGTCGGCCGGGTTCGTTCCGGTGGGCGAGCACGTCTGCGGGCAGGTCCGTTACACGGTGGTCGTCACCGAATGAGGGAGGGAACCGGCATGCGCAAGCTCGTCTACTTCGTGGCCAGCACCATCGACGGATTCATCGCCGCGCCGGACGGCACCTGGGACTTCTTCCAGTCCGGCGAGGACGTGCTCGGCTACATGCGGGACAACTATCCGGAGACGCTGCCGAGTCATGTGCGTGGGCCGGACGTCCCATCCAATCGGGTGTTCGACACGGTTCTGATGGGTCGGCACACTTACGAGCCGGCGCTCAAGGCGGGCATCACCCACCCGTACGCCCATCTTGAGGAGATCGTCTTCTCTCGTGGTCTGGGCCGGGAGACCGCTGATCCGGTGACGGTCGTGGCGAAGCTCAAACAGCAGCCGGGTCTGGACATCTGGCTGGCCGGCGGCGGTGATCTGGCCGGGCAGTTGCTGCCGGCGATCGACGAACTCGTGATCAAGCTCAACCCGGTCGTGGCCGGCGAGGGTGTCCCGCTGGCCGCGACCGGGTTCGCGCCGCACCTTTTCACGCTGCTCGACGCGACGCCGCTGCCGAGCGGCGTGGTGATCCTGCGCTACCGGGCTCGGAGGTAGGTGCGCCATGCCGGATCAGTCAGTCGGTCGGGCCGGTTACCGGCGCATCGGCACTCGTGTCGCCCGTCGCTGACAGCGCCGGGCGTGAGCTGGCGGCAAGGGCTACGGCAGCGACACCACAGCAGACGGCGACGGCGACGAGGACCGGCGTGTACGAGCCGGTGGCGGTGCGCAGGACGGCGGCGCCCAACGGGGAACCGGCTTTGACCAGGGTCATCGGCACTACGAGTACGCCGGCGAGGGTGGCGTAGCGGCGTGTGTCGTAGCGTTCGGCGAGGATGACCGGTTTGGCGATGGTGGCGACACCGAAGCCGAAGCCGAACGCGACGACCGCCACGATCGCTCCGCCGGTGGTGTCCCCGAGGATCGGGAGCAGCAGTGCCGCGGCTGCCTGGACGGCGAAGACCACGGCGGTGATCGTGGTGGTGCGGTAGCGCCGTTGCAGGCCGGTGGTGACCAGCCGCCCGGTGACGGAGAGCACGCCGAGCAGTCCGGCGATGGCGGCGGCGAAGGCGGGCGGATGGCCCCAGCCGATCAGGGCGGCGATCAGCAGGACGGTGTAGGCGCTGATCGCCGCGGTGTGGGCGGTGAATCCGGCGGCGAGCAGCCAGAATCCGCGGTCGGTCAGCGCGGCACGGAGGGCGTGGGCACCGGAGTCGCCGTGCTGCCGGCCGGGGTCGCGGCTGATGCCCGGCGGCCGGCGCACGACCACGGCGTGCAGGGGCACGGTGACGGCGTGGACGGCGGCGAGAATCAGCAGGGCGGTGCGCCAGCCGTGCTGGTCGGCGAGCCAGCCGGCCAGTGGCAGGAAGATGGTGCTGGCGAATCCGGCGACCACGGTCAGCGCCAGCAGCGCCGCCGACCGGTGCCGTGGCCGGTGCCAGGCGATGATCACCGCGAACGCGGCCTCGTAGAGGCTGGCCGCCGAGGCTACGCCGATGCCGATCTGGACCACGTACAGCTGCCACAGCTCGTCGACCCGCGACAAGCTCACCAGCAGCAGGGTGCCCAGTAGTGAGCCGCCGGTCATCAGCGCCCGGCCGCCGCGCCGGTCCAGCCAGCGCCCGATCGGCACGGCCAGCACGGCGGAGGCCAGGACGGAGGCGGTGTACGCGCCGGTCACGGCGGTGACGGAGGTGGTCAGGTCGGCGGCGATCGGGGTGAGGAAGACCGCGAAACAGTAGTAGAGGGCGCCGTAGCCGATCGTCTGGGTGATCGCCAGCGCGGCCACGAGCACCCGATTGCCCGGTGGTGACGGCGGATGCCCGCCGACGCCCACGTCGGCGGGCACCGGCGGGCCGGAGTGCCGGGTCACGCGCAGCAGCCGCCACCGGACGAGGAAGCGGTGAGGCTGGGCAGTGTGGCGCTGCACACCCCGGTCTCGGGCAGGTCGAGTCGCACGTCGTCGGCGGCGTCGAAGTCCCCGGCCAGGGCGGCGACGATGGAGCGGACCTGCTCGTAGCCGGTGGCCGTCAGGAACGTGGGCGCGCGGCCGTAGGACTTCATGCCGACGGCGTAGTAGTTCGGCTCGGGCTGGCCCAGTTCGCGGTAACCGTGCGGGGCGACGGTGCCACAGGAGTGTTCGTTCGGGTCGATCAGCTCCGCAAGGGTGCGGGTGCAGCCCAGGATCGGATCGAGGTCCAGGCGCAGTTCGCCGGAGATACTGTGATCGGGCCGGAACCCGGTCGCGGACACCACCCGGTCAGCGGTCAGGGTGCGCCCGTCGGCGGCGACCACGGTGACGGCCTCGGCGTCGCTGTGCACGGCGTGTACGGCGAACCCGGTGACCAGGGTGAGCCTGCCGGTGTCGACCAGGGTGTGCAGACCGCTGCCGAGCGCGCCACGGGCGGGCAGTTCGTCGGCGTCGGCACCGCCGAACGCCCGCTGCGCGGAGCCGCTGCGCACCGCCCCTGTGATCCGGGTGCCGGGCTCGGTCTCGACGAGACGGGCCAGGCCCAGCAGCGTGTTGGCGGCCGAATGCCCCGCACCGACCACGATGGTGTGCTTGCCGGCGTGGGCGTCCCGATCGGCGCCGAGCACGTCGGGCAGGGCGTGGTCGATCAGGTGCGCGGCGGCAGCCAGCCCGACCGGGCCCGCGCCGATCACCACGACCGGCAGCTCACCGCCCTGCTCGGCTGTGGTCGAAGCGTCGCTACTCATCGCGGTACTCCTTGCTGAGATCTCAGGCGGACCCATCACCATCGGATTCGACAGTTCTCGAATCCGATGGTTGTCGAAGTCACGCTTGCACGCGGTTTCGACATCTGTCAACCTCGACGCATGTCGAAACCCCCGACCGCGGGCGGCAGATCGCCGCCCCGATCCGGCGGTTCCAGGAGCTGCGCGGCGGGGCGTTGCGGGAGGCGGTCGCCCAAGCCCTTGCGGCGGTACGCCTGACCGACGCCGGCCGGATCGCCCGCTCCTATCCGCATCAACTGTCCGGCGGCCAGCGCCAGCGGGTGGCGATCGCGATGGCGCTGGCCTGCAAGCCCCGGCTGCTGATCGCCGACGAACCGACCACCGCCTCGACGTGACCGTGCAGGCCGAGATCCTGGACCTGCTGGACCGGATCGTCACCGAACAGGACACCGCGCTGCTGTTCATCACCCACGATCTGCCGGTCGCCGCCCGCGTCGTGCACGACACACACGTGCTGCGCGACGGCCGGATCGTCGCCGAACCCCTCCGTGGCCTGGGCCTGGGCACCCGGGTGCGGATCGTCGACCTGCTGGTGTCGCTGTGCGCCGAACGGGACCTGACGATCCTGCTGGTCTCGCACGACCTGGGCGTGGTCACCGAACTGTGCGCCCACACCGCCGTCCTGGAACACGGCCGTCTCGTCGAACAGGGCAACACCGACGCCGTGCTCGGCGCGCCTGCCCACCCGTACACCAGGAAGTTGCTCTCCAGCGTCCCCCGTCTGCCGTAAAGCCGACAGCCGGCCCGGTATCAGACCGCCGCGTCGTCGTTCCTCTGATGGAGCGCCCGGAACCGTCCGGCGCGACATCTCGGAGAGGCCGCACCTGTGACCAGTCCCGCTGACATCGAACGCCTCGAACTTGAAGGACGCCACCTCGAGGCCGCCCGCACCGGCGACCCCGACCTCGGCCCCTTCCAGCTGCTGCCCGGTACCTGGGCGAACAAGCCCGGTCTGCCCGGCCGTGGCTGGAACATGATCGCGTTGCCGTTCGCACCACCTCCCGGCGTGGGCGGACCCCCGTTCCGGCTACTGGTGAACCAGTTCGACGAAGAGCTCAAGTTCCAGCTCGTCGACAAGGCCGTCCCCAACCGCGGCGTCGACCTGAACGGGCCGGTCAACACCGACCAGCTGATCGTCACCCTCGACTACGAGCAGGCCATCGCGCAGATCGCCGCCGACGACTTCCCGCAGAGCGGACTGGCCGGCCAGCCCGGCCTGGCGATCCACCACGAACCCGGCCTGCTGCTGAACATGACCAACCAGACCGGCGACGGCCCCACCATCGCCCGGCTGGCGACCATCCCGCACGGTGACGCCGTCCTGGCCATGGGCGGTGTCCGGACGGTCGACGGTCCCCCGGTCATCCCGACGGTGAACGCGCTGCCCATCGGCGTCAGCCAGGACCTCGAGAACAGCCGCTACCTGGCGGCGTACAAGCACTTCCACGACAACCTGTTCCAGGGCCTGTTCGACCCGACCGACCCGACGGCGCTGCTCACCGCCGCGAACCAGGGCCTGAACATCGTCCGGACCACCGTGCTGGAGTTCGACTCCACGGTCGAGCACGGCGGCATCAACAACATCCCGTTCGTGGTCCGGCAGGCCAACGCCTCGGAGATGAAGGCGACGTTCTTCATTCAGGAGATCCAGGAAGAGGACGGCAGCATCCGGCTGCGCCTGCAGTACGTGCAGGTGGTCCAGCTCGACTTCTTCGCCCGCGCCGACGGTGGCCCGGGCCGGATCAAGTGGCCGCACGTCAGCATCAACACCATGGAGAAGGTCACCGAGCGGGTCGACACCTCGTCATACGCCCGGATGCCCGGCCAGGGTGCGATCTGACCCCATCCCCTGCTGGAGGGTCCGGTAAGCGGCCGACGCCTGCCGGACCGCCTCGGCGTACATCTCGTCGGCGGTCTCTCCCCGGTTGAGACGGCTCCAGTTCTCCCGGGCGAGCACCCGCTGCACGGCGATGATCTGCGCGGCGGCCAGCCGCCCGGTCAGCGAACCGCCGATCGCCGCGGCCAGGGCGTCCTCGTCGCGGGCGACGTACTCGGCGACTCCGGCGGCCAGACTCGGCGTGCTGAAGATCAGGTTGTGGAAGGCGAGCACCTCGGGAACGTCGTTGAGGCCGGTCACCGGATCCCGGCGCTCCAGCCCGTCCAGGAAGTGCGCCTCCAGCGCCGCCACCGGCGACTGCCCGCCGGCACGGTCCCGCACGACGCGGGCCGCCTCGCCCTGGTGGTCGGCGATCCGGTGCAGCAGCAATTCCTCCTTGGAACGGAAGTAGCGGAACAGCGTCGGTTTGGAGATCTCGGCGGCGGCCGCGATGTCGGCGACCGAGACCCGGTCGAAGCCGTGGGCCAGGAACAGCGAGATGGCGACACCGGAGATGGCGTCGTGGGTGCGCTGCTTCTTGCGCTCGCGGAGGGACATGACCGGAAGTATAACTTGGTCAATAACGTTACCGAGTTACACTTTCGCGCATGCTCTCCCTCGAACTCCTCTACCTGCAACGGGTTCGCGACGCCCTGGCCTGGATGCTCGACCACGCCCGGATGCGGGTCACCACCGGCGAACAGATCGCCGGGGACCGGTACACCGCCGAAACCCTCGGCCGGATGTTGAAGAGCCACGCGAAGGAACTAGCCTCCGAGCCGGACGGCCCGCCGTACTTCGGGCGGATGGACTACGACGACCATCGCTACTACATCGGCCGCCGCCGGATCACCGACGCGACCGGGGCCGCCCTGGTCATCGACTGGCGGGCGCCGGTGTCGGCCCGGTTCTACCAGGCCGGCGCCCGGAACCCGCTCGGTGTCACCGCCCGGCGACGTTACGGCTGGACCATGACCGTTCCGGCCCAGCTGACCGGGTTCGAGGACGAGGACCTGCTGCGGGAGTACGCGGAACCGAGCCGCCTGCTGACCGAGGAGATCGAACGGCCCCGCGTCGGCCCGATGCGCGACATCGTCGCCACCATCCAGCCCGACCAGGACGAACTGGTCCGCACCGCACTGAACCGTTCGCTGTGCATCCAGGGCGGCCCCGGCACCGGGAAGACCGCGGTCGGCCTGCACCGCGCCGCCTATCTGCTCTACACCCATCGTGAGCAGCTGAAACGTACCGGCGTGCTGATCGTCGGCCCGAACCCGGCGTTCCTGCGTCACATCGCCGCGGTGCTACCCGCCCTCGGCGAGATCGACATCCGGCAGCGCACTCTCAGCGACCTGCTCGGCACCCCGCAGCTCGCCGACGACCCCGCTGCCGACACCGTCAAACACGACCCGCGGATGGCCGCGGTGCTGGCCGCCGCGATCCGCGCGACCATCAGCGCGCCGATCGGTGACCTCGTCGTACCGGATGGCTCGGTCCGCCTGCGCGTCCCCGAAGCAGACCTGGCCCGGCTGGCCGGCCGGATCCGCGCCGAGAACCTCCCGCACGAGCTGGGCCGCGAACGCCTGCGGGCCCGCATCACCGGCCTGCTGGCCCGGCAGATCGAAAGCCGCGGCGAGAGCACCGGCTACGCCTGGACCCAGCGGATCAGCCGCTGCAAACCGGTCAAGGCGGTCCTCGACCAGGTGTGGCCGAAAGTGCGCCCGGACGACCTGCTGGCCACCCTGCTGAGCGACCCCGCAACCCTGGCCCGTGCCGCCGACGGCATCCTGACCGCCGCCGAACAGGCCACGATCCGCCGTCCGCGCCGCTCCCGCCGCTGGTCGGCCGCCGACCTGGTGCTGCTCGACGAGATCGCCGGCCTGATCGACCACCCGGAGTCCTTCGGCCACATCGTGGTCGACGAGGCCCAGGACCTGTCCCCGATGGAGTGCCGGGTGATCGCCCGCCGTAACCGCCACGGATCACTGACCGTGCTGGGCGACCTGGCCCAGGGCACCAGCGGATGGGCCGCCGCCGACTGGCCCGCCCAGATGGCCCATCTCGGCCGTCCCGATGCCCCGATCACGGCTCTGACCAGAGGTTTCCGGGTCCCCGCCGTGGTCCTGAACTACGCGAACCGCCTACTACCCGCCCTGGGCGTCTCGGTCCCGGCGACCACGTCGGTCCGCGCCGACGGTTCACTGACGGTCGACGAGATCCCCGACGTGGCGACGGCAGTACGCGCCGCCCTCACCTACGAGGGTTCGATCGCCGTGATCGCCACCGAATCCCGCCTGGCGACCATCAACCCCGACATCATTGACGTACGGGTGACGCTGCTCCCCGCCCACCTGGCCAAAGGCCTGGAGTTCGACCACGTGATCGTCGTGAACCCGCAGGAGATCATCGACGCCGAGCCCCGAGGCCAGAACCGCCTGTACGTGGCCCTGACCCGAGCCGTCTCCCGCCTGGACGTCCTGTCCGTCCTTTAGAAGTAGTCGTGCAGGGTCGGGGCCGGGCCACTGGCCGCAGCGCGTAGCACCTCGTCGGTGTCGGCGTTCCCACCGGTCAGGAAGCCGCCGCGGCGCAGTTGCTGCGGCGTCGCACCCGCGTACCAGGCGGCCAGACCGCGCGCTGCCAGCCGGACGACGCCCGCGCCACCCGGTTCCAGCCGTGCGTGCCCGCCGTCGAGGGTCAGCCGATGGTGGCCCTGGTTCCAGGGGCAGACGTCGTCGGTCAGTTCCAGGTCGACTTCGCCGGTCAGGTGCCGTGGCCAGCCGCGAGCGGCGATCGCGCCGGGCGCGTCGACGACCCGCAGCATCCATGGTTGCGGCGCCTCGGGGGTGGCGTCGCCGCGCGCCAGCAGCGACCAGGCCGGGTCGGTGGGGCCGAGCCGGATCAGTGTCGCCGGTGCGACGCTGGCCCAGCCGCCGAACATCGCCAGCAGCGTGCGTGTCGCCTCGGGTGTCAGGCCGATCAGGTCGTCCACGGTCACCGTGCCACCGGCGTCGTAGCCGGGGCCACGGTTCCAGCTGGCGTACCCGACGATGGTGCCGCCGTCGTCGACGGCGACGGTGAAGCCGTGATAGTCGGCCAGCAGTTGTTCCGGCGGCGTCGCGAAGGTGGGCCCGGAGCGTTCCATCATGCCGGTGCCCGCTCGCGCGACCTCCCGGTAGATCTCCTGGACAGTCTCGATGTCGGCAGGAACCGCGGGCCGCAGCGTCGTCGCCTTGTCCGGCCGGATCCCGGCCAGCACCCGCGTCGGCACCCGGTAGTAGGTCAGCGCCCCGACTTCTTCCCAGCCCAGCGCCCGGTACGGAGCCGGGGTGGTGTCGAACAGCACGCTGATCACCGCACCGCGTTCCCGGGCATCCTGGAGCAGCCGGGTCAGCACGAGCCGGCCGAGACCACGCCCCCGCAACTCCGGCGCGGCCGCGACACCCGCGACGCCGCTGGCCGGCACCGTTCGGCCACCGAACCAGTGGCCCTGCTCGCGATCCACCGCCTTGGCGACCAGCCGACCGTCCGGATCGAAGACACCCAGCGACCGGCGGCCGGGGGTGTCCGAACTCCAGTCCGGCGGCATGGGCCGCTCGTGGTACCCGAACGTCAGGCTCCCGAGCTCCCACGCGAGCCGTTGATCCGCGGGACCGAGAGACCGCACCTGATACGTCACTCCGCACATTCTGCCAGCCGTCTCCGGCACGGCAGACCGACGACTGGCATCCGGCCCTGGTCAGGCGCCGGCGATCCGGGGGACGTTCGGCCTCCAGCGGCGCCGGTGTCTTACGCCTGTCCTGCGCGGCGGTCGAGAGAGGCGAGGATGAGTTCCCGGGCGGCATCGACGGTGGGTGCATAGGTGGCCGGGTCCCGGCCGATACGTTCCGCGCCCGCCCGCATGACACCGGAAAGCAGCTCCACCGCCAGGTGCACGTCGCCGACGTCGCGGAACTCGCCGCGTTCGACGCCGTCCCGGACCACGTTCTCGACCTCGACGACGATCGTGTGGAACGGGCTGTCCGGCCCCTTCGGCACGTCGACGGACGGCAGACCGAGGCCGGGCCGGAACATCAACTGCAGGACCGGGTCCTGGAACGCGGCCAGAACCGCCTCGACGATCTCCCGCATCCGCTCCGCGGCCGGGTCGGTGGAACGCGCGGCGATCGTGGCCACCCGCTCGACCGTGGGCCGGCCCACCCGCTGGGTCAATGCCAGAACCAGCGCTGCCTGGTCGCGGCCGTAGTTGTACAGCGTGTTGCGGGCGAGCCCGGCCCGGGCCGCGATGTGTCCCATGTTGATCGAGTCGTAGTCGCGTTCGAGCAGTAGTTGCCGCATCGCCTCGGCGAGATCGGCCCAGACCATCTCGTGATGTTCCCCGATGCTGGCTCCCCGGATCCGCGGCATCCGGTCATCCTTCCCTACGGCAGCGGGTCATCCGGTGACCACCTTCGGGTAGTGGCGGCGCAGATTGGCGGCGATGACGCGGTCCAGCAGCCGGTCGGAGAGCAGCCGGGTCAGGCCGATGATCAGGGCAGCGTCCCGGCCGATGGTGTAACGGGTACGCGGCCTGCGGGCCGTCACGACCTTCGCGATGACCCGGGCGGCGGCGTCGGCGGTCACACCCGAAGCCGTACCCGTCTCCATCAACGTGTTGATCGCCTGGACCAGGCCGCCGTAACGGGCGTCCTGCTCCGGCGTCATCTCGGTCGCCAGCCGGTTCGCCGTGGCGACCCCACGGGCGGCCATCTTCGTACGGACGCCACCGGGCTCGACCACCACCACCGGTACACCCAGCGACGCGACCTCCCGCCGCAGCGAGTCGCTCACCGCCTCCAAGGCGAACTTCGCACCGGCGTACGCCCCGTAGGTCGGCATGGCGGCCTTGCCCCCGATCGAACTGATGTTGACCACGCGGCCCTTACCGTCCAGCAGCGCGGGCAGCAGCGCCTGGGTGACGGCGATGTGGCCGAACAGGTTGACCTCGAACACCCACCGCCACTGCTCCATCGGCAGTGCTTCGACCGGCGCGTTCACCTGGATGCCCGCGTTGTTGACGAGGGCGTGCAGCGGACGCGGGTCTGCACCGACCCGGGCGGCGAGCGCCGCGATCTGCTCGGCTCTGGTGATGTCGAGGATGACCGGCTCGACGCCGGTCGCACGGATGGCGTCGGCGTCGGCGTCCCGTCGCACGCCGGCCAGAACATGAAATCCCTGGCGCGCCAGTTCCCGAGCGGTTGAGGCACCCATACCGGTGGAAGCACCGGTGACCACGATCAGCTTCTGCATGCCCGCACCATGCCTTATACGACAACCTGTCGTCAAGATTGCGACGAGGTGTCGCGAAAATCGGGATGGACGACGGCCCGTGGGCGAATCGGATCACTCAGGGGTGGTGCTGACCGGCTCGGGAGGCGTGCAGTGAGGCGAGGAGTTGGAGACGGTCGGCGTCGGGGCCGGACGGGGCGGTGTAGACCAGCATCACCGGGCCCGGGTTGCCCGGCAGCGGGTAGGTGTCCCAGTCCAGGAGGATGTCGCCGACGCCGGGGACCCGGAACGTCTTCGTGCCGCTCACCGACTCGCGGACATCGTGCCGGGCCCACAGGCGGCGGAACTCGGCGCTGCGGATCGACAACTCGCCGACGATCGCGGTGGCTCGCGGGTGGGTGGGGTCAGTGGCGACGGCGGTCCGCATCATGCCGATGTACTCCAGGGCCTGCCGCTCCCAGTCCGGGCAACCGCGGTCGCCGGTCAGGGTGTCCTCGAACATCAGCAGCAGCATGTTGAGACGGTCCGGCGGGTAGTCGGCCGGGCTGCCGAGCAGCGCCTCGGCCATCGGGTTCCAGTCCAGCACGTCCAGATGGCGGCTGAGCACGACCGCCGGGGTGTGCAGGGCCCGCAGCATCCGGCTGGTGCTCGACGGGACCCGCTCGGGTGTGCGGCCGGCCGTCGCGGGCACCGGCTTGCGGGCGGCGCGGGCCAGGGTGAACAGGTGGCGGCGTTCCTCCTCGTCGAGGGCGAGCGCGGAGGCGAGCGAGTCCAGCACGTCGTCGGACGGCCGTACTTCCCGGCCCTGTTCCATCCGCTGGTAGTAGTCGGTGCTCAGCCCGGCCAGCATGGCCAGTTCCTCGCGCCGTAACCCGGCGACCTTGCGCCGCCCACCGGGTTCCAGGCCGACGTCACGGGGGCGCAGCCGGTTGCGCCGGGCTCTGAGGAAGTCACCGAGCTCTCTCGCGTACGGATGCGTGCTGTTCATGCCCCGAGTCTGCCTCGCGCCGGAGGGCCGAAGGTAGGTCTGCTCGTCCTAGGCAGACGAGTACGACGAAGCCCGCCCGCATCGCTCCTAGCGTCGTGGCAACACCCACGAAGGAGCACTTCATGAGCAGTCCCCTCGCCGTCGTGACCGGCGCGAACTCGGGCCTCGGCCTGGTCACCGCCACCGAACTGGCCCGCCGCGGCACCCGGGTGGTGCTGGCGGTCCGCAATGTCGCCGCTGGTCAGGAGGTGGCCCGGCGGATCGGCGGCGACACCGAGGTCCGCGAGCTGGACCTGGCGTCGCAAGCGTCGGTGCGCACGTTCGCCGAGAAGCTGACCGCCGACCATCCCACCGTCGACCTGCTGATCAACAACGCCGGCGCGGTCCTGCTCGGCCCGCGCCGGACTTCGGTCGACGGCTTCGAGCTGATGCTCGCCACCAACATGCTGGGCCACTTCGCCCTGACCGGCCTGCTGCTGCCGCACGTGACGGAGCGTGTGGTCAACCTGAGTTCGGTCACTCACAAACCCGCGAAACTGAACTTCGACGATCTGATGTACGAACGGAACTACCGTGGCAACTCCGCGTACGGCCGGTCGAAACTAGCCAGCACCGTCTTCGGCATCGAGCTGGACCGCCGCCTGCGCGCCGCGAACTCCCCGGTCATCAGTGTGCTGGCCCACCCCGGGATGACCCGCACCAACCTGACCCCGCGCGCCTGGGAACACCTCGGCCGGCGGGGCCGGATCATCGCACGGCTCGGCCTGCTGGCCACCCAGCCGCTGGAACAGGGCACCCAGCCGCAGCTACGGGCCGCGACGGGCCACGGCGTGAAGGGCGGCCAGTTCTTCGGCCCGCGCGGCCCGTTCGAGTTGTTCGGCGAGGTCACCGAGGTCCGTCCCAGTCGCGAGGCCGCCGACCCCGCCGTCGGCAAACGCCTGTGGACGGCGGCCGAGGAGCTGACCGGCGTCCGGTACCTGTAGTGCTCACAGGTCGTCGGCCCAGGCCGCGAGCTTACGCAGGATCGGAGCCCGGCCGGTGAAACGTTCCGCCATGTCACGGTTGTCGTAGGTGTAGCCGCCGCGGTCGACCGGGCCGCCGACCGCGGCGACCATCCGCGGCGCGAGCCAGAAGAGCCGTGCCGCGCCGGTCACCCGAATCGCAGCGCCCGGCCCGCGTCCAGCACCGCGTGCCGTCGCTCCCACAACCGCCGCAGGCCGGCCCGCAGCTCCGGCGACCAGGCCGACACCACCACGGGATGGTCCCAGTCCACGACGCCGGGAACCGGCTGGGCCAGGGTGGCGTCGGCCATGAAATCCCGGGGCCACCAGGGCACTCTCGCCGGTTCCCGCCCGGCCCAGGCCGCCTGCGCGACACCCAGCCGGTAGGCGACATCACCCAGCTCGGCCGGGCCGAAAGACCGGCCGGGCGCCCCCGCCACGTCCTCCAGCCACATCGCCACCGACCCGTCGGCCCGCTCCTGCACCGACAGACACTCCGGAGCCGACAAGCCGCCCGCGGCGAAGATCTCGGACGGAACCCCGGCCTGGTACGCGCAAGGCTCTCGCCTCCAGTAGTTGAAGTGGCCCGGGTCCGCACTCGCCGCCATGTGCGGCATCGCCCCCGCACGGCGCGGCCACCTTCAGAACCACCGGCCCGTCATCGCGGCGCACCCGCCACACCCCGCCGGTGGTCTCGTTCGCCGATCCGTGCTCCAGTTCCTCGGCGATCCACCCACTGCGCACCAGATCGACAGGAATCGTCATGCCCCCAACCTAGATCCTTTAGGGTGTGCACGTGGGTACCTGGGGCAGCGGCAACTTCGACAGCGACACGGCCGCGGATCATCTGTCGAGCCTGACCGCACGGCTGGTGCGCGAGATCGAGGACGCGATGTCCGGCGACCCGGTCGAACTGGAGGCCGACGAGTACTGGGGCGTCGCCGTCCCCTGCAACCTGGAGATCCTGAACGTCCTGGCCACCCAGCACTGGGTCGGCGTAACGCTGCCCGAGGCGGCGACGGTCGAGTCCTGGAAGGCGACCTACCTGGCCGCGTGGGACGCGAGCATCGACGATCTGGAGCCGAGCCCCGAGTTCAAAACCCAGAGACGAGCAACCCTTGTGAGTACGTTCGACCAGCTCACCGAGGCGATCCGCGCCAAATAGCCGCGCTGCCGGTCAGGTGACGAGGTATCCGGTGGCCCGCAGAAGCGCCCGGGTGAACCGGTTGAGATCAACACCGGGAAGCTCCGACAGCGCGAACCAGCCCACCTCGCTGATCTCCTCGTAGTCCGGGACCGGCGTCCCGCCGACGAGGCCCGCCTGGTAGACGGCGGTCACGTAGGCGACCTGGTCACCGTTGGGGTAGGTCACCTCGAAGTCGGCGCCACCGAGCACATCGAGCAGCCGCGGCCGCCCGATCTGGACCCCGGTCTCCTCCCGGATCTCCCGCACGGCCGCCTGAGCCGGCGACTCTCCGATGTCGACCGCCCCGCCGGGCACCGCCCACCCGGCCGGATCCCCGGCATGACGCACCAACAGAATCCGCGAACAATCGTCGACGACGACAACCGACACCGACGGCAACTGCACCATCTCGTGGCCGATGACCGCCCGCAGCCGAGCGAGATGCGAGGAGATACCCACCGATGCACGGTAGCCGCCTCGCGGGTGACCGGGCCTGTTCGGCGGCTCCCCTCGGCGCGGTCGGGCCGATGCTGAAGTCCCCAGCCGTGGTCATTCCGGAGCACGCTCGAGGTAGATCTCGGCCAGCCGTGGGTAGCGGGCCCGCATCTCACCGTCGTCGTCGTGATCGAAGTCGTCGGCGGCCGCGGGCCTTTCGAACGTTTCGGCGGGAAGCTTGCCTCGCGCCGCGTCGAGAGCTCTATAGAAGGCCTCTTCTTCGCCGAACGCCCTTCGCCCGACACCGAGCATGTCCTCGCATTCGAGGAAGTCGTCATCCGGGTCGACGCCGAGTTCGGCGAGCGTGTCCGGGTCCTGCAGCGCCCGCTCCCAGGTGCGGCGTCCCTGGGTGACGAGCCACCCGCGGAAGTAGTCGAAGGCGTCGTCGGAGCAGCCACCTTTCATCAGGTAGGCGGCACCCCAGAGGTTCCCGTCGTAGGACCGCGCACCGAGCACGTCGTAGTGGAGCGCGAACGCCACAGCCGACTCCGGGCCCAGTTCGGTGAGACGATTCTCGATACGTTCGGCCACTTCCTCGGCACCTTCGGCGGTCCGGGTGTCGTCCACACCCGCACGCGCGTCCTCGACTACCGCCCAGAAGGCGTCCCCGTCCATGATCGCCATGTCGGCGATCCTGCCACGCCGACTGGGCAGTGAGATACCCGACGGGCCGGGCCGCTGGCGCGGCTCCGGCCCGTCGGTGCAGGTCAGCTGCAGGTGGCGCCGTTGAGTTTGAACGCGGTCGGGGCCGCCGCGTTGCCGGTGTGGGTGGCCTGGTAGCCGATGGAGACCGAACCGGCGGCCGGGATGGCGCCGTTGTAGCTCGCGTTTGTCGCCGTCACCGTGCCGCTGGACGGGGCGTATGCGGCGCTCCAACCTGACGTGATCGTCTGGCCGGTGGCCAGGGTGAACGCCAGGGTCCAGCCGTTGATCGCGGTGGTGCCGGTGTTGGTGACGGTGAGCGTGTTGGTCAGGCCGGTGTTCCACGCGTTGACCGTGCTGGTGACCCGGCAGGCGCCGGTGCCCCCGGTCGGAGACGTGGACGGCGACGGGGATGTCGACGGGGACGGCGAGGTGGACGGCGACGGCGAGGTCGACGGCTGGGTGCCGAGGCCGGCCATGATGGCGGTGATGATGCCCTGCTGGGTGACCGTGTTGGCGCTGCGGTCGAACAGGCCGAAGCCGTGCTGGCCGTTCCAGCCGTTGTCCCAGTACGCGGTGGCCGCCCCGTACTTCTTCGCGGTCGCCACCAGCGTGCGCGCGTAGTTCGCCCGGTACGTGTTGTTGGCCGAGTCGTACGACGTCTTGTCGATGGAGCCGTATTCGCCGACGAACACCGGATATCCCCGTACGACGAAGGTGTCCTGCATCTTCTTCAACTGGGCGTCCATGAAGTCTTCCTGGCCCCAGGTCGACTTCTTCGCCGGGTTGGTGGCGGCGGCGCCCCACTGGGTGATGGTGCCGTCCTCGGTGCCGGTGAAGTCCCACGGGTCGTAGTAGTGCACCGAGATCATCAGGCGCTGTTCGGCGGCGGGGATCGTGGACGACCGGTAGGTGTCGGTCGGGATCACGAAGCCGTAGTTGCCGGCCGTGTAGTCGATGTTGGTGTTCCAGCCGGGGACCAGCAGCCAGCGGGAGGTGTTGACGCCGCCGGTCTGGCGCACGGTGTTGACGAAGATCTGGTTGTACGCGTTGATGTTCGTGTAGCACGGCTGGGTGGGGTTGCCGTACTGGCCGTCGAAGTTCTCGTTCATCGACTCGAAGATCAGTTTCTCGCTGTAGGCGGAGAACTTGGTCGCGACCTGCTGCCAGACCTTCTGGTACTTCGCCTGGATCGTGGTCTGTGATGACGCGTCGCAGATCAACCATGAACCGGAGACCGTCTTGTAGCCGTCACCGTGCATATTGATCAATACATACAGACCCTTGCTGTACGCGTAATCAACGACCTCTTTGATCCGGTTCAACCACGCCGTGTTGACCGTGTAGTCGGGCGCCGCTCCGATGTAGCCGAGGTAGGAGACCGGGATCCGGATCGTCTTGAAGCCGGAGGCCGCCACCCGGTCGATGAGGGCCTGTGTCACCACCGGGTTGCCCCAGGCGGTCTCGCTGGGGATGCCGTTGTTGCTGGCTTCGAGAGTGTTGCCCAGGTTCCAGCCGGCGCCCATGTCGGCGACCAGCTGGGGACCGGTCAGTGCGGCCGTGACGTCGGCTGCCGCTGGTCTCGTCACGCCGTACACGGCTCCGGCGAAGG